>JBOHRW010000056.1:0-10356 GCA_050732935.1 Gemmatimonadota bacterium | reverse complement strand
CTTAGGCGCCCCGCTTCCCCCTCAGCGCCTCCGCCCCGCCCACGAGCTCGGCGATCTCCTGGGTGATCTGGGCCTGGCGGACGCGGTTGTACGAGCGCGTCAGGTCCTTGATGATGTCCTCTGCGTTGTCGGTCGCGTTCTTCATCGCCGTCCGCCTGGCCCCGTGCTCGGACGCGGCGCTCTCGATGATCGCGCGGTAGACGCCATAGCGCACGTAGAGGGGCAGGAGACGCACGAGGATCTCCCGCGGGGACGGCAGGAACTCGTAGATCGGGTCGTAGCGCCGCTCCTCCCCGGACGTCGCTCCCTCCTCCTCGGCGAGCGGCAGCGGAAGGAGCCGCGCGGCCACCGGCCGCTGCTCCACCGGGCTCTGGAAATGGGAGTAGACGAGCCACACGGCGTCGAGGCGGCCGTCGACGAAGGCGTCGACGAGCGGGCCGGCGACCGCCTCGGCCTCCTCGAACGACGGCCGGTCGGTGAGGTCGGTGACGACGCGGTCGGGCGCGCTCCCCTGGTAGCGGAGCATCGTCGCCCCCTTCTTCCCCACCACGTGGAGCTCGATGGCGAGCCCCTCGTCCGACAGCTCGCGCACCTTGTGCCGAGCGGTCCGGACCAGATTGGCGTTGAACGCGCCGGCCAGGCCGCGATTGGAGGTGATCACGATGAGCCCGGCCCGTCCAGTGGCGACATGGTCGCGGAGCAGGGGGTGGACCGCCTCCGACTGCGGCGCTCCCTGACGGACCCGGGCGATCACCTGCCGCATGAACTCGTCGAAGGGGCGCGCGGCCACCACCCGGTCCTGAGCGCGCTTGAGCTTGGACGCGGCGACCATCTCCATCGTCTTGGTGATCTGCCGCGTGTTGTCGATCGAGCGGATGCGGCGCTTGAGATCGCGGGCCTTGGCCATGCTCGGTGCCTACTCCTCCTCGCTCTCCGCTGCCGGGGCGAACCCGTGAAGGAAGCTCTCGATCGCCTCGTCGAGCGCCTTCTTCACGTCGTCGGTGAGCTCCTTCTCCTCCCTCAGCTTCTCCAGGACCTCGGGGTGCGAACTGCGGATGTAATCCAGCAGGTCCTCCTCCGCCTCGCGGACCTTCTCGACGGGGATGGCGTCGAAGCGTCCGTTGGTCACCGCATAGATGACCGCGACCTGCTCGGCCACCGGCATCGGCTCGAACTGTGGCTGCTTGAGGATCTCCACCGTGCGGCGTCCACGCTCGAGCTGGCGCTGGGTGGCCCTGTCGAGCTCCGAGCCGAACTGGGCGAACGCCTCCAGCTCGCGGAACTGGGCGAGGTCGAGGCGCAGCGACCCGGCCACCTTCTTCATCGCCTTGATCTGGGCGTTGCCGCCGACCCGGCTGACCGAGATGCCGACGTTGATGGCGGGGCGGATCCCGGCGTAGAAGAGATCGGGTTCGAGATAGATCTGGCCGTCGGTGATCGAGATCACGTTGGTGGGGATGTAAGCCGAGACGTCGCCGGCCTGGGTCTCGATGATCGGCAGCGCGGTCAACGAGCCCCCGCCGTTCTCCTCGGAGAGCTTGGCGGCCCGCTCCAGCAGCCGCGAGTGGAGGTAGAAGACGTCGCCGGGGTACGCCTCGCGCCCGGGCGGGCGCCGGAGCAGCAGCGAGAGCTGGCGGTAGGCGGCCGCCTGCTTGGAGAGGTCGTCGTAGATGCAGAGGGTCGCGCGGCCGGGGTTGTCCTTCGTGGCCGGCTCCCCGTCCGCGCCCGTGTACATGAAGTGCTCGGCCATCGCGCAACCGGCATACGGGGCGATGTACTGGAGCGGCGCCGGCGTGGAGGCGGACGAGCTCACCACGATCGTGTAGTCCATCGCGCCCTCGGCCTCCAGCCGTCCCACCACCGCGGCCACGGTGGAGGCTTTCTGGCCGACGGCGACGTAGACGCACGTCACGTCGCCGCCCTTCTGGTTGAGGATCGTATCGATGGCGATCGCCGACTTGCCGGTACCGCGATCGCCGATGATGAGCTCGCGCTGGCCGCGACCGATCGGAATCATCGAGTCGACCGCCTTGAGTCCCGTCTGGAGGGGCTCCTTCACCGGCTGACGATCGACGATCCCGGGCGCCTGGAACTCGATCGGGCGGCTGCGGTCGGTGGTGACCGGCCCCTTGCCGTCCAGCGGCTGACCGACCGGGTTCACCACCCGCCCGAGCAGGGCCTCGCCGACCGGGACCTCGAGCAGCCGGCCGGTGCGCCGCACCTCGTCCCCTTCGCCGATCTCCACGTCCTCGCCCATGATGACGGCGCCGATCACGTCCTCCTCGAGGTTCAAGGCGAGGCCGTAGAGCTCGTTGCCGAAATCGAGCATCTCTCCCGACATGGCGCCGGAGAGGCCGTACACGCGAGCGATCCCGTCCCCCACCTCGAGGACGGTCCCGACCTCCTCGACGTCCAGGGCGGGCTCGTAGCGGGCGAGCTCATGCTCGAGGACCGAGGTGATCTCGTCGGGCTGGATCCGGGCTTCCGTCATGACTCTTCCTCTCTCCCTTGGTGATGCCTGGAGCGGATACGCCACACTATCTGGCGGCCCGCGATCCGCCCGCCACCGCGGCGCGCAGCCGCTGCTTCAGCACGACGAGCCGGCTCTTGAGGGTGGCGTCCATGAGCAGGTCGCCGGTCCTGACCACGAGCCCGCCGAGAAGGGCGGGGTCGACCCGCTCCTCGAGGGCGATCTCCTGACCCGTGGCCCGCTCGAGCGCCCCCCGCACGGCGGCGAGCGTGTCCGGGTCAGCGGGGACGGCGGTGGTCACCGTCGCGGAACGGCGGTTGGCGCGGCGGTCGAGCAAGGTCCGCCAGGCCCCGTGAATCTCCCCCACCAGCGGCTCCCGCCGGCGCTCGATCAGAAGCTCCAGGAACCGCACCACCAGAGGGTGGACGGACTCTCCGAAGGCGGACCGCACGACCGCCCGCTTGCCGTCCGCGGCGATCTGGGGCGCCTCCAGGAAGCGCCGGAAGCGCCGGGATCCGTCGAACGCGGCGGCCACGCGGGCCAGGCCCTCGGACACGGGCTCGAGGGCGTCCTCCCGCTCCGCGGTGCGCAGGAGGGTCTCCGCGTAAACACGGGCGACCAGGGTGGCACGGCCTTCGGCCATCAGCCTCGCTCGGCGATCTCGGCGATCGCCTCTTCGGCCAGCCGCCGGTGGTCGGCGTCGGTCAGGCTCCGCTCGAGCACCCTCTCCGCCGCGTGGAGGGCCATGTCCACCGCCTTCGAGCGCACGGTCTGGATCGCCTTCTCGGTCTCGAGCTCGAGCTGCCGGTGCGCGCGCTCGATCACCTGGTTGGCCTCGGCGCGCGACTTCTCCATGATCTCGCTCTTCATCCGCTCCCCGGCCCGGCGCGCTTCGTCGAGGATGCGGTTGCCCTCGGAGCGGGCCTCGGCCAGCCTGGCCTTGTGCTCCTCCAGCACCGCCTCCGCCGCGGCCTGCAGCCGCTCGGCGTCGTCGATCGTCCGCTGGATCGCTTGCTCGCGCGCCTCCAGCGCCCCGAGGATGGGGTTCCAGGCGAACTTCCACAGGACCCCCAGCAGGACCACGAAGGTGACGACGGTCCAGACGATCAAACCGGGTTCGGGCTGCAACAGCTCCATCGTCTCGCCCTTACCGTGCTGCGCTACGCGGCGCGCAGCGCCATCAGGATGCAGATCACGAGGGCGAACAGCGCGATGCCCTCGATGAGCGCGGCGGCGATGATCATCGTCGCGCGGATCTCGCCTCCCGCCTCCGGCTGACGGGCGATGCCCTCCATGGCGGGGCCGGCCAGACGGCCGATGCCGAGGCCAGCGCCGATCAGCGACAGGCCAGCGCCCAGACCGGCGCCAAGCCAACCGAGTCCCAAATGAATCTCAGGCATTTCCTCTCTCCTTGGTCAGTGTGGGTGACGGGTGAGTTGGATGAACACGGTCGTCAGCATGGCGAAGATGTAGGCCTGGATGAACGCGATCAGGATCTCGAGCAGGTAGATGAACACCGCGAAGCCGACCGAGACCGGGACCACGAAGTAGGAGCGGATGATGAAGATGAGCCCGAGCAGGCTCAGGATCACCACGTGTCCCGCCGTCATGTTGGCGAACAGACGGATCATCAGTGCGAACGGCTTGGCGAGGTGCCCGATGATCTCGATGGGGATCATGACCGGCGCGAGCAGCTTCGGAACGCCCTCGGGAACGAGCGAGCGGGCGTAGCGCACGGGCCCGTTGGCCATCACCCCGCTGACCTCGATCGCGATCAGCGAGAACACCGCCAGGACGCCGGTCACGGCCAGGTTCGCCGTGGCGGTGGCGCCGAAGGGCACGAGACCCATCAGGTTCATGAACAGCACGAAGAAGAAGAGGGTCGCGATGAAGGGCACGTACGGACGCCCCTCCTCATGGCCAAGGGTGTCGTAGACGATCTGGTCCCGCACGTAGACGAAGAGCGCCTCGAAGAGATTGAAGACGCCGGTCTGCACCCGGTGTCGCCGGCGCGCCATGGGGATGAAGATCAGCAGCATGAGCAGGGCCGCCAGCCACATGTAGACGGTGTACTTGGTGATCGAGACATCGAGCCCGAGCAGCTCCAGCCGCGGAAGATGGAGGGTCCCGAAGGGCTCGAGGTCGATCTCGTAGGCGTCGGCCAGGTGATGCACGACGTCGACCGGCGCCGCAGCAGCCCCATGACCTTCCGCATCCTGGGCGAGCGTATCGGCGTGCTCCGGGTGCTGGATCATCCGAGTGCGTCCGTCCGCTTCAGGTACACGAGCTCAGCGGCGCCGAGGGAGAAGTGGGCCGCCACGACCGTCAGGAGCGCCACCGCCACGTGGGCCTCGATGCCGAAGGCCACGACCAGCGCGAAGCCGAGCAGGGCCACCACCCGGCCCGCGAAGACGCCCAGCACGGTGCCGACGAAGCGCCCCGGCGACCGTTGCGCGCTCCAGCGTATGCAGTGATGCCCGACGGCGAAGCTCAGCACAGAGAACACGAGACCGGCCACCAGCCCCTGCGGGCCGCCTTCGAGATGGTCGACCAGCGACCAGCCGGCGACGCCGCCGGCGACCGCGAGGGCGGCCAGGAGGCCGAGGAACCGTCCGTCGATCATCCCGAAGGCCCGACCGGATCAGTGGTCGGTGACCACTAAGGCGCCCGGTCATCATCGGCCCGGCCGGCGGCGGTGATGCCGCGGACCAGGCTGATGAATCCGCCCGTCGCGCCGACAAACGCTCCCACGATGGTCAGCCAGGGTAGCGTGCCGAGCCGCTGGTCGAGCCAGTAGCCGATCGCGAGAAAGAACAGGACCGAGAGCGCCCACGCCAGCCCGAACCCGGTATAGCGCCCGAGCTCGCGAAAAACGCGCTGGCGTTCGGACGGCGTCTCAGAGGGTCGCAACGAGCCCTCCCGTGGGGGACCGGCTAGCTTGTGAAAAATGTAACAAGCACCCGCAGAGGCGTCAATCGGACCATGGCGCGATTGACCGGGGCATGTTAATCGAATTGGGCCGGGCGGCGCGAGTTCGCCGCGGCGCTTAACGGATGCGACCTGGATCGCGTCCCAGGAACGTCAGGCCGCGGAAGACCGTTCGGTCTCCGCCTCGGCAGCTCGATCCGGAGGGATTTCGACGATGCCACGATCCCATCTGATGCGCTTCCAGCCGCTCGCGCTCGCCCTGCTCGTCGGGTGCGGCGACGGGGGCGGTCCCACGACGGCCGTGGACGAGGACGTGCCGGCCGGCTTCGAGCTCGTCTCGGCGAGCGAGATCGCCGACACCCGGTTCCTGGAGGACCTTACGGAGGAGGATCGTGCGGCGGTCCGGGAGACGCTTCAAGCCGCCCGCGCGGAGATCCGCTCGATTCTCGCCCGGTTGCGGGAGGGCGAGATCGATCGCGAGGCGGCGCGGGCCCTCGTCGAGCACGTCCATCAGCGGCTCTTGGAGACGCTCTCGCAATTGCTGACGGAGGAGCAGATCGATCGCCTGCTGCACCCGCGGGGCGGTGACGATCGCCCGGACCTGGATCTCCGCGAACGGCAGCTTCCGGCGATTCGGGCCCTGCGCGAGGAGTGCCAGCACGCGGTATTGCGCGTGAAGGAAGCCGTGGAGAGCGGCGGGATCACCGCCCTGGAGGGGCGCCGGCGCGTGCGCCGGATCGCCTACCACTGCCGGCGGGAGCTCTGCGGCATCCTCGAGCCTCGCCAGCAGGCCAAAGTCCCCTTCTGCCGCGAGCCGCAGGACGAGTCGCAGGACGGCTGACACCCGGCTGGGGGTCCCCTGTCCGCGAGGCTCCCACGCGCCGTGTTTCCGATGGAACGGCGGTCCGGAAAGTGAGCCCGGGCCGCCGTTTTCGCTATCTTGGCCCCGTGACGTCGGACCTGCACGACTACTACGAGAAGACGCCCGCCGCGGCGGCCCGCTACGACCGTCTGCATGCGGAGCAGGTCGACGACGTGCGGTTCTACGTTGAGGAAGCCAGGCGCGAGTCGGGCCCGGTGCTCGAGGTGGGCTGCGGGACGGGCCGGGTCGCGCTCCCGATTGCGGCCGCCGGCGTTCGGGTGGTCGGCCTCGACCGCAGCCGGTCGATGCTCGAAGTGGCCGAGGCCAAGCGCCTCGCGGCCCCGGCGCAGGTGGCGACGCGCTGCGCCTTCCTCCGCGCCGACATGCGGCGCTTCGCCTTCCGGCGGCCCTTCGGGCAGGTGTTTCTGCCGTTCCGGGTCTTCCAGGCGCTGCTCACGGTCCCGGAGCAACTGGCGGCTCTGGACTCGATCCGAGCGGCACAGCGCCCCGGTGGCCGGCTCGTCCTGAACGTCTTCGATCCACGTCTCGACCTCCTCGCGGACGTCCGACAGGGGCTGGCGAAAATCCAGGCCAGCGGCCGCGCCTACGCGGATGATGGAAAGCGCGTCAGCGAGTGGTTTTCCTCCCGCTACGACTTCGTCGAGCAGGTCCTGGACCTGACCTTCATCTATGAAAGGGAGGGGTCGGACGGCGACGTCGAGCGGGAGTTCGAGCCGCTCAAGATTCGCTGGTATCACCGCTTCGAGATTGAACACCTGCTGGCCCGGGCGGGTTATGAAGTCGAGGCCCTGTTCGGCGACTGGAACCGCGGACCGTTCGTGGAGAACGGCCAGGAGATGATCTGGGTGGCGAGAAGGACGTGATGGAGGCTCATCCCCGACTCGAAGGCGAAACGCGGGACACCGACCTGGAGACGGCCGGCCGGCTGCTGGACGCCCGCGCGGCACTGGATCGCGCGATCGGACGGGTCATCGTGGGACAGCAGGGGATCCGGGAGCTCCTCCTGGTGGCGCTCCTGGCGCGGGGTCACGCGCTCCTGGTCGGGGTCCCGGGCCTCGCCAAGACGCTGCTCGTCCAGACCCTGGCCCAGGCTCTCGACTGCCGCTTCAGCCGCATCCAGTTCACACCCGACCTCATGCCGAGCGACATCACCGGCACCGAGGTCATCGAGGAGGATCCCGAGACCGGCCGCCGGCGGCTGCGTTTTCTGCCGGGTCCGGTGTTCACCCACGTCCTGCTGGCCGACGAGATCAACCGTACGCCGCCGAAGACGCAGGCGGCCCTCCTGCAGGCCATGCAGGAGCACGAGGTGACCGCCGGCGGCGAGACCCACCCGCTCGAGGACCCGTTCTTCGTGCTCGCCACCCAGAACCCCATCGAGCAGGAGGGGACCTACCCGCTTCCCGAGGCCCAGCTGGACCGCTTCATGTTCGCGCTGGAGATCGGCTACCCGGAGCGCGCCGAGGAGATCGAGATCGTGCGCGCCACGACCGGGGAGCCGGTGGCGGCGATCGATCGGGTCGTCTCGCGCGCCGAGGTGCTGGCGTTCCAGGACCTGGTCCGGCGGGTGCCCGTCGACGAGGACGTGGCGGCCTACGCGGTCGAGCTGGCCCGCCGGAGCCGACCTTCGCACCCGCACGCGCCGGAGGTGGTCCGCCGTTACGTGGCGTGGGGGGCCGGGCCCCGGGCCGGTCAGTTCCTGGTGCTGGGCGCCAAGGCGCGGGCGCTCCTGCAGGGACGGACGGCCCCGGACATGGGGGACGTCCGAACCCTTTCGGGCCCGGTTCTGCGCCATCGCATGGTGACGAACTACGAGGCGGAAGCGGCGCGCGTATCGATCGACGAGGTGGTCTCCGCGCTGGTGGCCGAGGTCGATCGGGAGGCGTGAGGGAATCTTGACGTCCAGCCTCCACGAGAAGCGCGCGGCCCTCACCCTTCTGTCCCCCGCCGAGCTTCTCCGGCTGGGTTCTCTCGACTTCGTGGCCCGGCTCGTCGTGGAAGGGTTCCTGGCCGGGCGGCATCGCAGCCCCGGCCGGGGCGGGTCGCTCGAGTTCGCGGAGCACCGTCCCTACGTTCCCGGTGACGACCTGCGCCGCATCGATTGGAAGGTCTACGGCCGCAGCGACCGCTACTACGTCCGCGAGAGCGAGGAGGAGACCAACCTGCGGGCGATGATCGTCCTCGACGCCAGCGCCTCGATGGCCTGGGCCGCCGAGGGGCGGGTGACCAAGTTCGAGTATGCGCGGCTGGTCGGGGCCGCCCTCGGGCACCTGCTTCTCATTCAACAGGATGCGGTCGGCCTGGCGGCCTTCGCGGGCGGGCTCGTGTCTTTCCAGCCGCCCCGGGGGGGGCCCGATCAGCGGGTCCGGCTCATGGAGGCGCTGACCGCCCTCGAGCCCGCGGGCGAGACCCGGCCCGACGAGCCGTTCCGCCAGCTCGCCGAGCGGCTGCCCCGGCGCGGCGTCCTCATCCTGATCTCGGACCTCCTCGGCCCTCCCGACCGCTTTCTGCCGGGCCTCTGGTACTTCCGGCACCGCAAGCACGAGGTCGTCGTGCTCCACGTCCTCGATCCTGCCGAGCGCTCGCTGGCCGGCCTGGAGGATGCGGGAGGCGTGGTGGACGCGGAAACGGACCGCGTCCTGCAGACTCCGCCCGCCGAGCTCGCCGAGGGCTACCGGGCGGCGCTCCTGGATCTCGAGGCGGTGTACCGCGCCCAGGCCCACGACCGCGGCTTCGACTACGTGCCGCTGTCGACGGACGAGCCTGTGGGGCTGGCCCTGGGGCGGTACCTGGAGAGGCGCCGGGCGCATCCGGGCCGTGCCCGAGCGGCGCGACCGTAACTCGTTGATGCTCACCCTGGTACGCCCTGACGACGGAAGGGACCGGCCCCACCGGTAGATGGGCTTTCTTCAGCCCCTCGCCCTGCTCGCCCTGCCCCTGGCCCTGCTCCCTCTCCTGCTGAGCTGGCGGGGGAGACGACAGGCGTCGCCACAGCGCTTCAGCTCCCTCCATCTGTTCGACGTGGCTCGACGCCGACCCGTGCCCCGGCGGGCGCGTCGCCGCCGCAGGGTGCTGCTCCTGCGCGTCCTCTGCGTGGCCCTCCTGGTGCTTGCCGCTGCACGGCCCGTGGGGCCCGGCCGTGGGGGCCCCGGGGAGCACCGCCCCACGTCGCTGGTGGTGGCGGTCGACATCTCGGCGAGCGTCGCTCAGCACGATGCGGGCCGGGAGGCCTGGACGGCGATCCGCGCCTGGGGGGATTCGATCCTGGCCCTGGCCACCCCCGAGGATCGGGTGGCGCTGGCCGCGGTCGCCGACGGGATCGTCGGGTGGTGGAGCGGCTCTCCCGAGGCGCTCAGGCGCCACCTGGGATCCCTGGAGCCGACCGCGCGGGCCAGCGACTGGCCGCAGGTTCTGAGGGCGCTGGAGGAGCGGATCGAGGATGGTACGGAGGCGTATCTTTTGACCGACGGGGCGGTTGGGAAGCGCCGGCCGGAGCCGCGCTCCGCAGTCCAGGGAGAGATCGAAGGCCGGCGGGCGCTGCGCGTATGGGAGAGCGCGGCCGGGATCAACCGATCGCTGGCCGGGGCCCGCTGGGCGACCCCCGATCGGGTCGCCCTGGCGGGAAGGGGCTGGGGGGCGGTCGGGCCGACGGTCGCGGGCCGCCTCCAGGGAACGGCGCTGGTCGACAGCTCGGCGATCCCTCTCCACGGCGGAGTCGGGGCGACGACCTGGGAGGTCGCTGACAGCGCGACCTTCGCGCTGGCCGGGGCGGACCGGCTCCCGGCTGACGACCGGCTCTATGTGGCCCGCGGAGCGCAGAGAGCGTATCGGGTCTCGCGCCTGGCGGTCGCCGGGGAGCCCAAGGAGAGCGGATCCTTCTTCTGGGAGGCGGCGCTTGCCGCGTCGCCTCGGGGAGCCGAGGTCGGTCGGGTCCGGCTCCTGGGGGAGCTGACCGACAGCCCGCCGGAGCTGGCTCTCCTTCCGATACGGGCCTACCGGCCGGACGAGGCCGCGGCGCTGGCCGCGCTCGCCGCGGGCGGGACGCGCCTCCTGTTCGTGCCCACGTGTCCCGAGC
>JBOHRW010000055.1:0-1858 GCA_050732935.1 Gemmatimonadota bacterium | reverse complement strand
GTTCATACTCGTCGCGTTCGGCGGAGCCGGCCCGCTTCATGCCTGCGCGCTCGCCGACGAGCTCGGTATGCGGAAGGTCCTCGTTCCGAAGACGTGCGGCGTCCTGAGCGCGCTCGGCCTCGCCATCTCCGACCTTCGCCGCGACTACGTTCGCCCGCTCCTTGCCAGAATCGTCGAAGTCGGCCGGGTCGAGATCGACGAGGCCTTCGCGGAGATGGAGCGAAGGGCAGCGGACGACTTCAGTGCTCCCGCGTTCCACCGCTTCGCTGATCTTCGGTACCGCGGGCAGTCGTTCGAGCTGACGGTCGAGGCGGGTGAGGTCGAGGGCCTCGAGGCGCGCTTCCACGCCGCGCACGAGCGCCGCTACGGCTTCCGCATGGATGACGAGCCCGTGCAGCTCGTGACACTGCGCCTCGTCGCGACGGTTCCGGGCGACAAGCCGAAGCTCCGCGAGCCGCCAGCGCGCTCCGCGCCCGGCCGCGACCCCGGACGGCGCGCGAACTTCGGCGGCGAGTGGACGGAGGTCGAGGTGCTGGACCGGAACGTGCTGGGCCCTGGCTCGGAGCTGGACGGCCCGGCGATCGTCGAGTTCGCGGAGGCGACCTGCATGCTCCGGCCGGGATGGTCCGGCGTGATCGATGAGGTGGGGACGTTGATCCTCGAGAGAACGTGAGCGTCGGCGCGGTTACAGGCCAGCGGCTCGACGCCGTGACGCTCTCGGTAATGGCGAGCGCGCTGACGGGGATCGCCGAGGAGATGGGGTCGCTACTCGTTCGGAGCGCGTACTCGGCGAACATCAAGGAGCGGAGAGACTGCTCGACCGCGCTCTTCGACGCCCAGGGGCGCATGGTCGCTCAGGCCGAGCACATCCCGGTCCACCTCGGCGCGATGCCGGAGGCGGTCGCGGCTGTTATAGAGCGGGATCCTGAGCCGGGGGACGTCTTCGCGCTCAACGATCCGTACTCGGGTGGAACGCACCTTCCCGACATCACGCTCGTCTCGCCGATCGCGCCGGCGGGAGAGATCATGGGCTTCGGCGTCACGCGGGCGCACCATTCCGACGTCGGCGGGTCCCGGCCCGGGTCGATGCCGAGCGGTTCGCAGGAGATCTACCAGGAGGGGCTCATCATTCCCCCCGTAAGGCTGCTCCGCGCCGGGAGCTACGTGGACGATGTCCTCGATCTCGTGCTCGCGAACGTGAGGACGCCGGCTATCAGGCGCGGCGACCTACGGGCGCAGATCGCGGCGAACCGGCTCGCCGAGGACCGCATCCGCGAGCTGATTCTCGGGCGCGGCCTCGAGACCGTGCTGGCATCGTTTCAGGAGGTGATCGCGTACGCGGAGCGGCGGACCCGCGACGCCATCAGGCAGCTTCCCGACGGCACGTACCGGGCCGAGAGCGAGGTCGAGGGCGACGGGACGACTGACGAGGACATTCCCATCCGCGTCACGGTCACGATCGACGGGGACTCGACCGTGGTGGATTTCGGGGGAACCGCCGGCGCGGCGGAGGGGAACGTCAACTGCCCGCTCGCCGTCACGCGCTCGGCCTGCTACTTCGCCCTCAAGGTCCTCCTCCCGCACGACGTCCCGATGAACGCCGGCACCTACGCGCCGATCACGATCCGTGCGCCCAAGGGGAGCCTCGTGAACGCCGAGCGCCCCTCGGCGGTGGTCGCCGGAAACGTCGAGACAAGCCAGCGGATCGCCGACACCGTCCTCCTCGCCCTCTCGCAGGCGGCCGACGTACCGGCGCAGGGCCAGGGGACGATGAACGTCCTCGTGATCGGCGGGTCAAGCTGGACGTACATCGAGACGCTCGGCGGTGGCCAGGGGGCCAGCAGCATGGGACCCGGGT
>JBOHRW010000054.1:0-1961 GCA_050732935.1 Gemmatimonadota bacterium | reverse complement strand
GTCTGGATCCCACGCCGGTGGAGCTCACGCGCGTGGTGCTCCAGCGTGTCGGGATCGGTGATGCCGACGTTCGCCAGGCCGTCGGCCAGGAGGATCACGCGGTTGACGAAGAGCGGGTCGTGGTGCAGCGCGACCTGCTCGGCGCCCCGGAACCAGCCCTCGTGGAGCGCAGTCGTCCCCCGGGCGTCGATCGACCGGAGCCGCTCTACCGCTCGCCGCTTGGCCTCCGAAGTCGCATGCCGGCTCTCGGTCACGATGTCGATCTCATTGTCGTAGACGACCGCCGAGAACCAATCGCGCTCGCTCAGGGACCGGATCGCTTGCTCGGTCGCCTGGCGGACGAGCTCGATCTCCCGGCCGCTCATCGAGCCCGAGCGGGTTCTCGGCGACCCGCAGCCCCAGGATCTCGCGATGACCATCGGCATTGACCGCGATCACGAGCACGATGCTCGTCGATCGCATCGCGTTATTGCGGTGTGCTTTGATGCCCATCTCATCCACCCACACGAACGAATAGGTCGTCCCCATCAGCGGCCCCGCCACCAGGCCCCGTTCCCCGCGCAGCAAGGCTTGGAACTGCTCGTCCGTCAGCTTAAGTTCGACCTTGGCGATCGCTCCTCCGGGCTCGATGGTGGCGTTTCTTGAAGAACACACCGGAAGGGGATGGCCGCTTCACTTCAGGGGATGGCCGCTTCACTTCAGGTCAGGCCGACTCACACAACTCTACGGACTCAACTTGAAAGGAGCGAGATGGGCATGTGGGACTGGCTCCGGAGTTCATCTAAGATCCGCTCGGCCGAACACACTCGAAATGCAATGCGGAAAGCCTACCGCGACTCTGTTCATAGGAGCCAGAGAGATGGCGTTCCACTTTCCACGGATAGTCTGGCTAAGGGGATTGGTCCTCCCGAGCTCCTCCATCACGCCACCACCATCAACATCCGCGGCCAGAGTTACCGGCTCCGGCACCGACGGGCTGCCGGACTCGCCGGGCCCGCTACCTAGCAGAGAGGACGGAACCCGATGCCACCGTGAAAAGCCGAACCTTGGAAGTGTCCAACTCTAAACCGTTGGATCTGTCCATTTTTTAACCGACGTTGACACCCAGGATAGGTTGAGACCGAGCACCCGAGCCTACCTGTCAGATCAAGTCGTGACTAGCACATGTTAGGAAATCCTCACGTCGGAGAACCGGCCACGACTCACGCTCAGCAGTCCTTCCTTGTGCAGCTTGGTCAGCATGCCGGAGGTCTCCCTCTCGGAGTAGTTGCTTGCTTGTAGTGATTGCACCATGTCGGCGCGCCGCGCCTTTGCCTTGCCGTCGAGGTAGTGAACCAACTTCAGCGCGAGCGTCCGTTGCCGCTTTTTCTCCCCGCGTTTTATCGCACGTACGCGCTTCTGTAAGAAGGACTCGAACCGCTTCGTGTAGTCGTGATCTTTGCAGAAGGCGTCGAGACGGGACCGAAGACTCTGCTCGTTCTTGTACTCCACACGCCGCTTTCCACCAAGATCGGAAATGATGGTCCCTCCCTTACTGCCCGTTGCCGACTTGTGAGTGCTGAGGTACAGGGCCCGTGGAAGGTCCACCGCCTCGGCATACCCGTACTCGAGCGACACGTTGGCATTCCCGCCCGTGGCATCAAAGATGCCATAGCTCGACGTGTCGATACGATTCGTGATGACCTGCAGCAGATCCTCGGCATCCTGTGCGTCCTTTCGTCCTACGATGGTGAAGTAGAGAGGATACTTTTGCTCGAGCTTGTCAATACATTTCTCGTACCGCGGGCGGACGTTCCGCCAAGGTAAGCCCACGAAAACCTGGTTCTTGACGACATTTACCTTCCTACGAGCCACATCGCCTCCGATCCTCGCCGAACTAGCTGTGTCTGAGTTCGAGCCCGTCGTCGTGCGTAGGCCGGATTCGTCAGAACCCGATGCACCGCAGGCGGGGGCGGTCAGCT
>JBOHRW010000053.1:0-3450 GCA_050732935.1 Gemmatimonadota bacterium | reverse complement strand
CACCGAGATCTCGATCGTGCCGTCGGTGGCGGGGGGTGCGCCGACCGTGGGCGGGACGGCGACCGCGGAGCCGGTCGAGCTCTCCAACGAGGAGATCCGCCGCTACAGCCGCCACCTCATCATGCCCGAGGTCACGCTCGCAGGGCAGCAGAGGCTGAAGGCCTCGAGCGTGCTGCTGGTCGGGGCCGGCGGCCTCGGCTCCCCGCTGGCCCTGTACCTGGCCGCCGCGGGCGTGGGGCGGATCGGGATCGTCGACTTCGACGTGGTTGATGAATCCAACCTTCAGCGACAGATCCTCCACGGTCAGCGCAGCGTCGGACGCCCCAAGCTGGAATCGGCCAGGGAGCGGCTCGAGGACGTGAACCCGTACGTGACGATCGAGGCGCACGATACCCGGCTGACGAGCGAGAACGCGCTCGAGCTCGTGGCCGGCTACGACATCGTGGCGGACGGAACCGACAACTTCCCGACCCGCTACCTCGTCAATGACGCCTCGGTCCTGACCGGCCGTCCCAACGTGTACGCGTCGATCTTCCGCTTCGAGGGACAGGCCTCGGTGTTCGCTGCTCCGGGTGGCCCGTGCTATCGCTGCCTCTATCCCGAACCGCCCCCGCCCGGGCTCGTGCCGTCCTGCGCCGAGGGCGGCGTCCTGGGAATCCTGCCTGGGCTCCTCGGGACGATCCAGGCGACCGAGGTCATCAAGCTGATCCTGGAGGCCGGGGAGCCGCTGATCGGCCGGCTTCTCCTCGTCGATGCCCTCGGGATGACCTTCCGCACGCTCCTCCTCCAGCGGGACCCCGACTGTCCTGTCTGCGGCGAGCGGCCGACCATCACTGAGCTCATCGACTACGAGGAATTCTGCGGGATCGGGCCGGCGGAGCCCGTCCCCGACGAAGGCATCGAGGAGATCACCGTGGGCGAGGTGGCGACGGCACTGGAGCGCGGCGAAGACGTCGCCGTGCTGGACGTGCGCGAGCCCCACGAGTGGCAGATCTGCCACATCGAGGGGGCACAGCTGCTGCCGCTATCGGAGCTACCGGCCCGGATGCACGAGCTCGACTCGAGCCGCCGGTACTACGTGCATTGCAAGACCGGGGTCCGGAGCGCCAAGGCGATCGGGCTCTTGCAGGAGGCGGGTTTCGCGCGGCTCCGAAACGTCCGCGGAGGAATCAAGGCCTGGGCCGAGGAGATCGATCCCTCGATGCCGACGTATTAAGTAGATGAAGATCGCGGTGTCGAGGGCGACGCGACCGGACGCATCGATCCCTTCCCATCGAGCCTTGCCGAGTCCTCGTAGCTCCAGGATCGATAGCGGCTCAGGCTCCTTGACCGCCTGAGCAAGGATGTGCGTCGCCTCCTGGGCCAGCGAGCGATGCTGCCGTCTGGCCCGCGCCTTCAGTATGCGATAGAGCGAGTCAGGCAGGTTTTTTGATGTTCAGACCGTCCGGATCTGCGACCGGACCTTCTCAGCCGTCTCCTCGTCGATCTCGTTCAGACCGTGCTTTTCGCGCGCGTGCTCGGTGGCCTGGGCCATGATCTCCTGCTCGGTCTCGCCCTTGGCCACCCAATCGCAGCCGGGCATGATGTCGCCACAGCGGAGCTCCTTCGCCATTTCGGTTCACCTCCTCGAGCCGGTGGATGTCTCGCGGCAGAGAGGACGTTACTTCGCGACGATCCCGCACGCTATCCCGCCCCGCTCACCGGTCCCTCCGGCTCGCTCTAGATCATCTCCCGGCAGGGGTCCTCCGGCCTTCCTTCCGCCAGATCGAGCCTCTCGGCGTGCGTCGAAAGGATCTTCTCCTTCTCGGCGGGCGGCCAACCGAAGAGGGACCGGAACGCATGGTAGGCAGGCGAGAGGGGAAGCGGGTACCGATCGAAGATCGACCGCCAGCCGCCCAGGACCGAGAAGGTCTCAGGCTCCGGCACGATCCCGAAATCCCAGGCGGCGCAGACCCTGTGCACGTAATCCGCCTTCTCCGCGGGCATGACCAGGTGGTCGGGCGGGCGTGCCACGTCCGGGTAGAGGGCTTGATCGATGTACTCAGGCGTCATCCGTCCCTCGCAGCTCGAGGAGCGTGTCCCGAACCCATCGACGAGCCGCCTGGGCACGGGCCCGCTCCTCGGAATCGGTGATCTCGTCGAGGGGTCGGCGTTGCTCCAGGGCCTCCAGATGCCGCAACGCGTTGGCCTTGGCCAGCATGATCTCCGCTCCAGGGTTCTTCCCCGACCACCAGCGCCAGCATTCCTCGACGGTCACGAGGCCGCGCATGATCAGCTCCCTCACGTCGAGAAAGTCCCGTGCCGCCCCCCGTTCGACGACCGCGTTCATCTTGGCCCCTACGTTGTCCGAGAGGCTCTCGATCATGATTGGATCCCAGGCGCTCGTCGTCGGGGCGTCGAGTTCGACCGCGCGGGTCGCGATCTGGAAGCTGAACACCTTGCGCCCGCTCTCGATCAGCTCGAAGGAGGCCACATCGCCCCATTCTCTCTCTCGCAGCTCCATGTCCCGCTCCTCGGCGACCTTCCGTATCACCTGACGGATCAGATCCATGGTCGACGAGCGCCGGGTTGTTCGCCACCAGGCGTCGATGTCGTGGGTGGGCCTGTAGTCCAGATAGTGCCTTAGGGCGAAGTAGCCTCCGAGAACGATATCCGCGGCCTCGGCCGAGCCGCGCAGGCCCTCCAGGATCGCCTCCGCCAGAGGGTCGATTTCGGTGGGCCGGGCCGGGATTCGCTCTGACATGGCCATCGAATCTCGCGTCCAGGGTCGGCCTTGCCAATCCACATGTCGGTGGAGTCGGGCAGGGGACTGCGATATACTCAACATCCGTCGTCCTGGGGGAGGTGCAGAATGCGGATCATCGTCGTAGGCGCGGGAGAGGTCGGCTACCACCTCGCCATGCGGCTCTCGGAGGAGCGGCATGACGTGGTCGTGATCGAACGCGATCCCGAGCTCGCGGGGCGCATCCAGGCCCAGCTCGACGTGCTGGTGATCGTGGGCAACGGCGCCAGCATCGGACCTCTCGAGAAGGCGGGGGTCGACGGTGCCGACCTCTTGCTCGACGTCACCAACATCGACGAGGTCAATCTGATCGCCTGTCTGGTGGCGGCCCAGTTCGGGGTCGCGCAGAAGGTCGCCCGGGTCAGCAACCCCGAGTACTACGAGCGCGAGCGCCTGCAGGAGCGCGGCCGCTTTGGCGCCGACCTATTGATCAATCCCGAGCGCGAGTGTGCGCGCGAGATCCTGAAGCTTCTCCTGCGGAGCGAGGCCAGCGACGTGGCCGAGTTCGGCGAGGGACGCATCGTGCTCCTGGGTCTTCCCGTAAGCGCCGAAGCCCCGGTCGCTCAGAAGACGCTGGCCGAGATCGGCCGCCAGGTCAAGGACCACCACTTCCTGACCGTGGCGATCGATCGCAACGGCGACTCCATCATCCCGGACGGCGAAACGCG
>JBOHRW010000052.1:0-15070 GCA_050732935.1 Gemmatimonadota bacterium | reverse complement strand
CGACCGGACTGGCGGCCGGCTTCGGCCAGGCGCTGGTCGCGGTCGGCGTCCTCGCCGCGCTGCTGGGCCTCCCGACGTGCTGACCCGTGGCCTGGATCCGGACGAGGATCTGGTAGCGGCGCTGGCCGACGACTACCGGAAGGCGACGTTGAGCGAGCCGCCAACCGGGCGCGACGAGGTCCTCGAAGTAGAAGAAGTAGAGCTCGTCGAAGCCCCCCGCCGCGAGAACGGTCCTCGGCCGTGTTGCCGCTCTATCCAGCACCTTCGAAAGATCCCGCTGGATCGGCGGATCAGCTCGACTCGCGGTCGCTGCCGGGAGGCGCTTCCGCCCCCGGTGTCCCGGCGGAGGTCTCCGATGCGGCCGCGGGCGACGCTTCGTGATCTGGCTCCGTCCCCGAGGTCGCTGCCAGGTCCGGCGGATAGCCGCCTTCGGTGTTGTGAAGGTTGGGGACCTCCAGCCAGCAGGCGGCGGTGATGATCGGGAGCGCGACCGACAGGGCCACCAGGCGCAGGGATCGAATCATCGTCTTTCTCCTGATCTCGGGTTCGCGCCGAGGCTAGCCGTCATAGCGGAATCACGCCAAGAGCGCTGATCGGTGCTTCTGCGATCCCCGGCTGCCCGGCTCGCGAGCCGACAGACCGCAAAGTGCTATCCCGCCCACCCGCCGAACAACCGCGCGGTCCGACCCCGAATTCCGATTGACCATTTCCCGCCAGCTTTGTCAATGACGGCACGATTGCTGCTACGGTCTCGACGGTCTACCCATGTGGCTACCCTCCGACTTCCTGCCGCTCTGGCTCTTTGCGCTCCCGCGGTTCCTGATGTTCTTGGCGGGCGTCTCCGGGGCCGAGGGGTCCCCCGCCATGCCGGCCCACGCGATGGCGGCAGCCGACACGGTGCGCGACCAGCTCGTGACCGTTCTCCACCTCAGGCGCGAGGATCTGCCTCACGCCCTGCGCGGGGAGATCTTTCCCGTGGCTCGGATTCGCGACGGTCTCTACGAGGAGGTGCTCGCGGAGGGACCCAATCCGCTGGTCGGCGAATCCCCGTCCTCAGGACCGCCTCCGGCAACACCGCTCGACAGTCACCGCGATTTCACCATCTACGACCGGGGCTCGCCGATCGGCCGGTTCACGGTCGACGAGGTGAGCGCGGCGATCTACAGCTGCAGCGCCGTGATGGTGGGCATGGGGCAGATGGAGATCCCCGACCGCTACGTCCGCTTCGGACGCTTCGACCCGCGTGTACGGTCGCTCTCCGTCTCCGGGCAGGGAATCCGCTACGAGTACACGCTCAACTATTACCTGGCGCTCGGCAGCCCGGTCCCCCAACACGGCTTCCTCGCGGACTCGACCGCCGATCCCGAAGCCGTCTCGAGGCTGCGCGCGGGGATCTGGACCGACGGCATCGAAGCCCTCAGCGAGTACGGGGAAGGCCCCTGGCGGTCCGACGCCCGCTGGGAGGAGCCCCGCTGGAGCTGGGAGGAGGGGTTCCGCGTCGTCGACCTCGACCGTGACGGTCGGCTCGAGGCGGCCGGGGTCCTGGAGGCGATCGTGACCGAGGACGGACCGCCCACCGACGGCGCCCTGGGGCCCGACCAGTTCGTCGCCACGGCGATCGTCTGGGCCTCCGATCGCGGTCCCGGCCAGCGACCCGAGAACCTCCTCCTCCTGCGTCACGCGCGCGACATCCGACACTGGGACTTCGGCTACCATCTCGCCGAGGTGATGGATCTCGACGGGGACGGCCTGGCAGAGCCCTTCTACCAGGTCGAGGCGTGGGAGTACCACGGTTTCCAGATCTATGCGCTCCGGAACGGCGCGCTGGAGAAGGTCTTCAGCGGCGCGGCCTACGGCTGCTGAGATGCCTATTCGGTCCGCACCTCGATTGGCTGGGCGATCCAGACGGCGACCGGTTCGTCGCGATTGTAGGCCGTCGTCCACCGGGTCGTCCGCGCCCACGATTCGACCGCCCGATCGCACGACGCCACGCCGCTCGGGCTCAGGATCTCGGTGTCCGTGACCCTCCCCGACGTGTCGACCCGGATGCCGAGGACGATCTCGCACGAAAGCCCGGCCTGTCGGAGCGCGTCGGGGATGTGCTCCATGATCGCTTGAGCGGAGCAGTTCTCCCGGCACCGGGGTTCCACGGTTCGGAAATCGAAGCCGAAGCCCTCGTCCGGGACTATCTCCGGAAGATCCGGTGGGTTGGGTGTCGCCGAGATCAAGGGTGTTTCGGGGATCGTGATCTCCACGTCGATTTCCGATTCCGCCAGGACCGGCTCGGCGGGACGAGCGGGCTCGCGCGGGGGCGGAGGCACGGTGAGCCGCTCTTCGATCACGACGATGTCGCCCGGCCGCTCGGCCTCGATCCGCTCGACTGGGGCGACGAAGAAGAGAAGCACGAGCACGTGAACGGCCACCGAAACCGCCACCGACGGGAGGAGCCAGCGGCGGTAGTCGACACGCAGGCGATCACGGGTAAGACTCTGAAGACGCTCGACGGGCGACATGACGACCTCCGGGTTCGAGGGACGGTTGCGATGCCCTTCTTTCTCATTGTACCCGGAAACCCTGTCCTCATTCCACCGGTCCCGGATCAGAGGATGCCGAAGACCCCCAGAACGGCCCGCGCCCCCAGAAGCAGGGTCACGGCCACGACCGCTACGCCGAGCAGGTTCGCCACCCACCCGTTGGCGTGGCTACCCATCGACCGATCGTTGACGACGACCAGCAGGAAGATCGCGACCGCCGGGAGGAGGACGCCATTGGCGGCCTGGGCGAAGAGGATGGCGGGAACGGGACGGACCCCGATGACTGCGAAGACCGCACCGGCCAGGAGGACGAGCGCCCACACCGCGCGCACGCGGGGGGCCCTCAGGTCGCGCGGCCAGCCGAGGGCGCCCGCCGTTGCATAGGCGGCGGCCAAAGGCGCCGTGATGGCCGACGTCACCCCCGCCGCGGCCAGGCCGATCGCGAAGAGCGCCGTCGCCCACCGCCCGAGCGACGGCTCCAGCTGGCGGGCCATGTCGGCCGCGCTCGCCACACCATCGGCATCTCGCAGCGTCGCCGCCGCGGTGACCACGATCGCCATGCTGAGGGCGCCCCCAAACGCGATCGAGAGCGTTAGATCGCGCCGCGCGGCGGGCAGGTCGAGGACCCCCGCCCACTTCTCCCGAACGGTCGCCGCGTGCAGGAACAGGTTGTACGGTACGACGGTCGTGCCCACCAGTGCGATCACGGTGAGCGCCGAGCCGGAGGGAAGCGTCGGCACGAAGAGCCCGCGAGCGAGGCCGTCCGTCTCCGGGAGCACGGCGATCGCCGTGGCCACGAACGCGATCCCCATCACGACCACGAGCGCGATCATTGTGCGCTCGACCACCCTGTAGCTTCCCGTCCACAGGAGGGCGCCGGCCGCTGCCGCGGTCCCCAGCGCCCAGGCGCGGAGGGGTCCGGGGCCGAGCTCCTCAAGCCCGAGGGCCGCGCCCAGGAGGTTGCCGGTCTCGTAGGCGGCGTTGCCGATCGCGATCGCGCCGATCACGAGGGCGATCGCCGCCATCCGGGCGGCGCCCGCGTAGCGACGGCGGATCGCCTCGCCGAGACCGGCTCCCGTCACGAGACCCAACCGCGCCGACATCTCCTGGAGGACGATAGTGGCGACGGTCGAGAAGAGGAGCGCCCAGAGGAGCAGGGTGCCGAACCGCGCGCCGGCGACGGTGGCGGTGGTGACGGTCCCGGGGCCGACGAAGGCGGCGGTTACGAGCCAGCCGGGGCCCGTGTTCCGCCACCAACGGCGCAACGCGACGCTCACGCGACTCGCCCTACAAAGGCAAAGGCCTTCTCAATCCGTCCACCAGTTCTCCACCATCTCGCCGTCCTCGGGACCGGTGCGCGGGGCACCGAAGGCGAGGATCTCGATTCCCTCGGGACCGGCCTCGAAGCAGCGCATCTTCTCGGGGGCGACGCGGACGGCATCCCACGCCTTCAATTCCTTCACCTCGTCGTCGATCTTCACCCGCCCGCTGCCGCCGACGATCACGTAGAGCTCCTCCTGCACCTTGTGCTTGTGCCCGAAGGGACCGCGGAAGCCAGGCGCCAGCCGCTGGTAGCTTACGCCTGATTTCTGCATCTCCAGAGGTTCATTGGCGAAGCGGGCCTCGATGTTCGGGGCGTGGCCGAACTTCGGCGCCTGATCCTCCACTTCCTTCAGGTTCACGATCGTGTATCCGGGCATGGGATTCCCTTCCTTCCTGGGATGAGGATAAAGATGAATCGAACGACCGTCAGCCGCCCGCCGGGAGCACGCGATAGAAGGCCTGCATGCCCCCCATCATATGGTCGTCCACGTGACAATGGAACAGCCACTTCCCGGGGTTGTCCGGCCGCATGTCGATCTCCAGCGACTCGCCGGGCAGGAGTCCCAGCGTATCCAGACGCTGCCCCGTCTCGATCCCGGTGTTGCCGTGCCAGTGAACGGTGTGCAGGTCGGCCTCGTTCCCCAGGCCGAGGACGTACCAGCGGACACGCTCGCCCACCCCCATCGTCATCACGGGAAGGTTGCCGTACACGGTGCCGTTGATGGCGTGGAGGAGATTGCTCTCGATGAACCCCTCGTCATCGGGATCCACGCTCTCCGGGTCGCCGGTGTGGGTCCGGACGTTCTCTTCCAGATACGGGCTCTGGTTCTCGTCGTAGATCTTGAACAGCGTGACGAACTCGCGGTCCACGTCGACCGGGCTGCCGTCCGGTCGCGCGTGGTCTTGCCCCGTCACCAGGATCGCCCCGATCAGGCCGGCGTTGGTGTCGCGCGGCGTGGAGACGTGGGAGTGATAGAGCCACGCCACCGAGCTCGGATCGCCGGGGCCCGGGCCCGCCCGCTCGGGAATGGGCCATACGTAGGTGTGGGTGCCTCCCGGCGGGACCGCGTCATCGAGCGTGTCCCGGCCCGCCGTGCCATCCGCGCTCCCCGCTCCCTCGGAGTCCTTGGCGTAGAAAACCCCGTGCGGGTGCACGCTGAAGGGATAGCGCGTGCGGTTGTGGAAGACGACCCGGATCGTGTCGCCGACCGCGCCGCGAAGCACCGGACCCAGGGCACCCAGATGCTCCCACTCCGGCGGAACGGGCGCCGGTGTGGTGAACGTGCTGTCGGTGTAGGCCCGGTACAGGGCCTTCGTGTAGATCCGACCGATCCGACGGGGGCCGGGCTCCAGGAACACCGCTTCGGTCTCGCCGAAGGCCCGGCCCGCGATCCGGTTGCGGCCCGAGCGGGCGTAGTCCCACTCGACCTCCTCGGCCGCCAGGTAGAAGGTGCGCGTGCGGGGCGGTTGGAGATCCTGCGCCGCGGCCGGCTTGATGACGGAGAGAGGCGCGAGGGCGGAGAGCACCGCCACGAGCGCGAGCGACTGGCGGAGCATCCGGGAACCGGCCCTAGCGCTTCGTGCCGGCGCCCGGCTTGGCGGCCCTGGCCGTCGGGCCCGCCGCGGCCGCGGCGGCGATCGTCCGGACACTCGACTCGATCCAGCGCGTGATCGCCGGGTGCGGCAGGAGCGGCGCTCCGTCGTAGATGATCGGGAGGCCTTCGAGGTCGGCGGGGATCTTCTCGGTATTCACCCGGCCCGAGCTGATCAGGATCGGCACCACGACGACGTCACGGCCCGTCGCCCGGTGCTGGAGCTCGATCGTCTCGCGAATCTCGCGAACGGCTTCGGCACGCACGGCGTCGGGCGCGTCGTCGCGGACGAGACCGATCTCGACGTCGGCGAAGCCCGTCTCTTCCCGGACCGTATCGGCGACCGGTCGGAGGTTCTCCATCCAGGCGGCATGGTCCTCGGCGGAGTTGGGGCCGTGACCGACGAGAAAGAGGGCATGCTCGCCGGGGCTTGCCGTCAGCGCCCGGGCCCGGTCGGCGAGGACCCGGGCCAGCTCGGGGGCGTCGTCCAGCGCCGGCGCCAGCACGAGCGGGACGGCGAGGTCGGGACGCTCGATCCCGGCGTGATGAAGGTGCTCGCGCATGACCTCCGACAGGCTGTCGGTCTCCCCCACGAGCCAGCGCATCTGTTCGTAGTGACCGCTGTGGCTGGACACGAAGAGCGGGACGACGACGATCATCCCAGCGCCCGCCTCGGCCAGCTCGCGGACCGCGTCCTGGAACCGCCGCTCGGCGGCCGCCGGTCCCATCAGGAACGCGACCTCGACGGGTCCTCCGGTATCGGCCTGCCGGACGACCTCTTCGACCGGCGCGTTCCATTCCGGGTTCGCGCCGTGGGCAACCACGAGCGTCCCGAGCGGTTGCTGAGCGAGGGCGGACCCCGACGCCCCGAGCGCCCATGCGCCCATGAGCCATGCCATCGCCACGACCGCGATCTTCCTCATCCGTGACTGCTCCATCAGCGGTACAGGTTCGCCCGGAAGGCGTACTCGAGCGACAGGATCAGACTCCGACCCGGCTCCAGGCTGCCCCCGAAGGGCTCCATGTAGACTTTGTCGGTCAGGTTCACGAGTCGGGCGCGGACCGTCAGCGGAGTCCCGGCCAGGGGAGCGAGGTCGACCGATCCATGCAGGTCGACGACGCCAAAGCCCGCCGTGCGGCTGAAGCCGTCGGGGACCCGATCCTGCTCGGCCACCAGACGCGTCGTCGCGCCCGCGGAGAAGCGCCCGGCGGCGTCCCGCCACGTCGTCCCCAGGACGAGCTTGGTCGGCGGCACGAAGAGCGGGCCGTCCTGGCTGAGGTTGTCGCCGCGATTCAGCGTGAACGCGCCGAACGCGCTCCACACCGATCCCCACCTTGCCGCGCGCGTCTCGGCGGCGGCCTCGAGGCCCCGAATCCGGACATCACCGACGTTGTCGACCGTCGTCACCAGGCTCCCGCCGAACGTCGAATCGCCCAGGAAGGTGGCCGGCACGAAGGTGATGAAGTCGTCGATCCGGTTGTTGAAGTACGTGACCGACGCCATGAGAGCGGGTGTCTGGATCTTGAGGCCCACGTCGACGTTCAAGCTCGTCTCGTTGTCGAGGTCGGGATTGGGCACGGAGAGCCCGCCCTGGGATCCGGGGCCGAAGAAGTAGCGCTCGATGAGGTTGGGGGTGCGGAAGGCGCGCCCCACGCCGGCCGTCAGATGCAGGTGCTCTCCGAGCGCGTAGAGGGCTCCCAGGCTGGCGCTAACGGCATCCTCGGTGCGGTCCTCGGCCGGCACGTCCCCCTCGGGCCGCTCCAGCTGCCGGGTCTCGATGTCGAAGCGGTCGTAGCGCACGCCGGGTAGCAGGGTCAGCCGCCCGGTACGGATCTCGTCCTGCACGTAGACCCCGGCACCCTGGAACGTGCCGTCGGGAGTGGTCGGGGCGTCGTCGATCTCCGTCTCGGTCATGCCGGCCGGGCCCGGGATGGTGGGAACGAAGGTCCGCGTGCTCACCTCGCGCCGCGTCTCCTCGACATCGTCGCGGAAGAACTCGAGGCCGTAGGTCAACAGATGCGAGGCGCCGATCGCGGCGTCGGCCTGGACGTCGAACCCGACCGTCCGCACGTCGCTCACGCGGCTCGTCTCGTTGTCGATCAGCAGGCTGAACGGCCCGGCAGGGATCGGCGGGAGGTCCAGGAGCGTCGAGAAGTCCTCCTCCTGGTCCTGCACGTAGACGCTCAGCTTGAGGGATGGCAGGAGGCCGGGGCCGACTCCCTCGTACCGCAGGCTCACCTTGTCGCGGGTCGTGCTCGGGAAGAACCCCGTGAACACGCCGGCCGTGCCCGGCAAACCGATGTCCTCGCCGCGATAGCTCTCGACGTCGAGGATCAGTCGCCCTGTCTCCCAGGGTCGGAGCTCCAGGGCCGCGCTCAGGTTGCGGCTCTCGGCGCCGGAGTTGACCACCTCCCCGCGCGGCGACTCGAAGTTCTCGGCGTCGCGAAGGCTCCCCTGGAGCAGCAGGCTCACCGAGGGGCTTGCCAGGTAGAGATCGAGCTGCCCGGAACGCTGGTCGCCGGACGACCCGTACCGGGGCCGAAGCGTCCCGCCCACGACGAGCCCGCCGGTCGGGACAGGTGGCCTGCGCGTCCGGATGTTGACGATCCCGCCGAGCGCGTCGGTCCCGTAGAGCACCGACGCTGGCCCTCGCAGGATCTCGATCTCCTCGATCTCCCCCATGGCCACGAGCGACGGCTGGACGCCGCCGAAGTTGACCGCTTCGCGGCTGTTGTTGAGACGCTGGCCGTCGACCAAAAGGAGCACCCGGTTCCCCGACAGGCCGCGGACGACGGGAAGTCCCAGAAACGGCCCGGATCCCTCCACCTCCAGACCCGGCTGGAGCGCGAAGATGTCGCCCGGCTTCGCCGCCTGCCGGCGCTCGAGCTCCCCCTCGTCGATCACCGAGACGGGAGCCGGCACGTCGAACACGCCACGCTCGGTGCGGGTCGCCGTGACCTGGATCTCCTCCATGACGAACACCGGCGCGCGCTCGCTCAGGTCGAGGCTGTCCGAAGGCTCGGCCTCCTGCGCGATCGCCGGTGGTGCCTGGGCGAGGCCCAGAAGCGTCGCGGCGGCGATGACGAGCGGAAGGGAACGATGGATCACGAAGATCTCCTTTTCGCTCAGCCTGGGAAGATCATCTTCATCGTCGAACGAATCCGTCAGCGGCTGACACGGATCCCCGCCAGCAGGGTCCGCGGCAGGCCGGGGCGCGCGCCCGCCGGCCGGCGTGCCGCGACGTAGACCTCGTCAGTCAGGTTCTGGATGCCCACGAACAGCGTGCTTCCGGCCATGATCCGGTATTCCCCGCTGGCGTTCCACACCGTGAAGGCATCCGTCCCGCGGCCGGCGGGGATCGGCCCGCTCCCGGCCTCGGTGCGCATCTCGTCCACGTGGTTCGCCGCCAGGCGCAGGGCCCAGGGGCCGGCCTCCATCCCGACGCCGAGGTAGAGCTGGTGGGCCGGCAGGTAGGGCAGCTCGTCGCCGGCCTCCACGCTTCCCCACGGCCCGAACTCGCTCTCGAAGCTGGTCCCGAACTCGGAGCTCGTGTAGGTGTACGCGAGGCGCACCGGCAGGCCGACACCGAGAGGGATCGGCTCCGCCAGATCGTAGTCCAGCGACAGCTCGAGACCGCTCACCTCGACCTCCCCGCCGTTGAACAGCTCTCCCGCGCCGGTCGGGTCACCGGTCGCCAGGGTCTGCCGGCCGAGGGTGTTCCGGTAGTCGTTGAAGAACGCGACGGCCTGCGCGCTCAACGATCGTCGCTGGAGGCGCGCGCCCAGCTCGTAGTTGAGGCTCTTCTCCGGCTCGGTCTCGTCGTCGGCGCTGGGGCCGGGCGGGCCGAACCCCTTGTGAACCCCCCCGAACAGGTGGAGGCCGACGCCCGCCTCGAAGCTCACCCCGAGGCCGGGGATCAGGGCGTCGATGCCGCTCCCGCGGACACCCGTGGGCGCCATCCGGCCGGGGTCGTCGGTGGCGTAGTCGGTGCGGGTGAAGTCGATCGTCTCGTACCGCAGCCCCGGCACAATCGTCCAACGGCCGTAGCGTACCTGGTCCTGAGCGAACAGCGCCCAGGCCCGTGCGTTGCTCACCCGGTTCGACTGGCTGCCCGGAGCCCCGGCCTCGGTCAGCTCCATGCTCCCGTCGACCATCTGAAAGAGGTCCTCGTGCTGGAAGCGGTCCTCCTCGTCCTCGTGGTAGCGGAGGCCGATCTCGATCTCGTTGCGGACGGTCGTACCGATGTCGAGCCCCACGATCGATTGAATCCCTTGCGAGTAGTACTCGCGGATGCCGGCGGTCACCTCGAGGGCGCCGGGTTCGCTGGTCGCGCCAAGGATGACCGTCATCAGCTCGGGGAAGACCGTCGGGTCATCCAGGATGTCGGCGATTCCTTCGCCGCCCACCGATCCCAGTTTGTACCAGTTGCGATCGAAGTCGTTGCGGTAGAGGACGGTGGAGATGTCCAACGCCGGCGCCAGCTGAACGCGATGACTGAGCTGGATCTGGCTGTGCTCGGCCCGCATGACGTCCGCCTGGGAGGCCGCGTAGCGCCGCAGCGGGCTCGTCCGGAAGTCCTGCTCGGTGAGGCCCAGGTACGTCTCATCCGAGGTCTCGTCGTAGTACTGGAGCTTCAGCTCCAGCGCCTGGGGAACGGCGGCGTCGGCATCGGTATTGACTCGCAGCTTCAGCAGATAGTCCGCGATCTCGAATCCCGTTTCCCCGCCACCATCGAGCCGCTTGAAGCCATCCGTCAGGATCTGGTACGTCTCGGCGACCCAGCCGAAGTGGCGGTAGGAATCGCCCGCTCTCGCCCGGAGCTTCCCGGAGGCGTCCTCGCCCCCTTCTATGTCCGCGAGCCACGACAGGTCCTCCGGAACGGAGCTCGAGACCAGGTTGAGGGCCCCGCCTATCGTGTGCGGTCCGTACTTGATCTGGCTGGATCCCTTGCGTACTTCGATCGCTTCCATCCGGCCGGCGACCGGGAAGTAGTAGGCCGCCGGAGCCGCGTACGGCGCGGGTGCGATCAGTACGCCGTCCTCCATCAGCGTAATCTTCGAGCTACGCTCCGATCCGGTGCCGCGAATTCCCACGTTCGGCCGCAGGCCGTAGCCGTCCTCTTCTTGGATATTGATCCCCGGGACCTGTCGCAGGATCTTGTTGACGTCGTCGTACAGAAGCTTCTGCTTCTCGAGATCTTGGGGGCCGATGAGGTGCGCGGACCCCGGAATCGCCGCGAGATCGGTCGGGTCGCCGACGACCCGGAAGCGCTCGAGGAGGACGGCGATCGGCGGCGCCTGGATCGCCCGTACGGGCAGGGCGACGACGATCGCCTCGTCACCGACCGCGACCGACCTCCGCGCCGCCGAGCGGCCGAGCGCCTCCACCTCGAGCGTGTAGGTTCCGGTCCGGACGTCGCGGAACGTGAACCGACCCTCGGCGTCGGTCGTCGTCTCGAGGTCGAGCTCGACGAGTCGCACGGCAGCGCCCCCGATCGGATCGCCGTCGCCCTCCACCGTCACCCGGCCGCGGATCGTGCCACTTTCCTGCGCCAGCGCGGAGACCGATCCACTGGCGAGAAAGACCATCCACAACGCGCTGACCACGATCGCCCTACGAGTCATCCAAGCATCTCCATTTCCCAGATTTCAGTAACGATTCCGATGTAGATGAGACTCAGTCTCAAACAGAATACCCGTAAAAACGGACCTGTCAAGTCCGTTTTGAAATCGGCCGCCACGCAGACCGCTGACACGCTCCCGCCCCGGAGGTAGAATGGACACGAAAGGTCGAGGGGACGCCGGTCCCGCCGTGCAGCCCGGTCGCGGATTCCTTCCATAGGTGATGCGCCATGGTGCGATGGAGATCTGGACGCCGCAGCACGAACGTCGAGGATCGGCGGGGGGATGAGACCCGGCATCGCCGTCGGCGGGGGGATGGGCTTTCTGATCCTCCTGCTGGTCGTCTGGTGCCTGGGCGGAGACCCGCTCGCGCTTCTCCAGACGACTTCCCAGGCTCCCGAGAGCCGGACCGCTCCCGCGCCCGCGGCCGAGGACGAGGCGGCCCAGTTCGTCTCGGCGATCCTGGCGACGACGGAGGACGCGTGGGGAGCGATCTTCTCCGAGAACGGCGTCACCTATCCTGCCCCTACGCTCGTGCTCTTCACCGACATGGTCCGCTCGGCTTGCGGCACGAGCTCCTCGCCACCGGCCCCTTCTACTGTCCGCTCGACCAGAAGGTCTATCTCGATCTCGGCTTCTTCCGCGACCTGGCCAGGCTGGGGGGGCCGGCGACTTCGCGGCCGCCTATGTGATCGGCCACGAGGTGGGCCACCACGTTCAGACCGTGGTCGGGACCGGCGACGAGGTGCGCTCGCTTCAGCAGCGCCGACCTGAGGCGGCCAAACGAGCTGTCGGTGCGGCTCGAGCTCCAGGCCGACTGCTATGCGGGCGTCTGGGCACACCGGGCGAACCGCGACCAGGGTGGCGATTTTCTGGAAGAGGGAGATATCGACGAAGGCCTGGCCGCGGCCGCGGCGATCGGGGACGACCGGCTCCAGCAGACGCAGGGCCGCGCGGTCAACCCGGAGTCCTTCACCCACGGCACCTCCACCCAGCGTCAGCGGTGGCTCCGGACGGGTCTGCGGACGGGCGACCCGGACGCCTGCGACACCTTCGGAACCGAGGCCTAGCGACGCGGCTCCTTCTCTTCCTTCTCCTCACCGTCGCCATTCTCGTCGTGGCGCTCAAGCTGGTCGTCCCGCGCATCGTCCAACGGTTCGTCTACTATCCCCAGCGGCTCGAGGAGAACGAGGCCGACCCCGCGGGTTGGGGCCTGCCGCGGGCGGAGACCGTCTTCCTCACCACCCAGGACGGGGTGCGCCTCCACGCCTGGTGGCTGCCGGCTCCTGCCGAAGGCACGACCCGCCACGGCGCCGCCATCTACCTGCACGGCAACGCCGGCCATTTGGCCCACCGGGCGGGCATGGGCCTCGCCCTCGCGCGCATGGGCCTCGACGTCCTGATGGTCGACTACCGGGGGTACGGCCGCAGCGAGGGTTCGCCGGACGAGGAGGGACTCTATCGCGACGCCGAGGCGGCCTGGCGATACGTGACGTCCGTGCGCGGGGCCCCGCCCGATCGCGTCGTCCTCTTCGGGGAGTCACTGGGCGGAGCGGTCGCGGTCGAGCTCGCTTCGCGCAGGACGGTCGGGGCGATCGTGCTCGTCGCGCCTCTCACCGGAACAGTCCGGATCGCGCGCGCACACTATCCCATTCCCGACATCCTGCTCGACTGGCCCGAACACCGCTTCGAAGCGCTCTCCCGGATCGATGGGGTCGACGCGCCCATCATGATCGCTCACGGCGACCGGGACCGGGTGGTCCCCCGAGACGAGGGTCGGCTCCTCTACGACGCGGCTCCCGAGCCCAAGCGCTGGTACGAGGCGCGCGACTACGGGCACAACGACATCTACAACGACCCCGGTCTCTGGCGGGCCATCGAGAGGTTCGTGCAGGAGGTCCTGCCGAGCGGAGAATGAAGGAGCGCCGGTGGGATTCCGTCCCCTGGGGAGCGTCGAAGTTTCGACGACCTCCTCGGAGCCAGTGGCGCCCGGCACGGTCACGGGCGACGACCTTTCGGGTCGCTCCATGTCCAGACGGACCGAGGCGCGGTTCGTGCTGGGAGCTTTTTCGCGGTGCCCCCGCGGTGGAATTCGAAGTCGACGGCCCCTACACTTGTCACGAGGAGACCCGGGAATGACGCGCGATCCACTCGCTTCCCAAGGCACGCTGCTCACCATCGAGGAGTTCCATCGTCTGCCCGACGACGGCTGGCGTTGCGAGCTCGTGCGCGGGGAGGTCGTGCGGGAGCCTCCGGCCGGCTACGAGCACGGCCGTCTCGCCAACCGGATCCTCCACCTGCTCACCAGCTTTGTCGAGGAGCGCGGCCTGGGCGAGGTCCTGGCGTCCGAGACCGGCTTCGTCCTGTTCGAGGAGCCACCCACCGTTCGCGCTCCGGATGCGGCGTTCGTGGCGGGCGGTCGAATTCCGTCACCCGCCCCGCCGGGCTACGGTCGGCTCGCCCCGGACCTGGCGGTCGAGGTCGTCTCGCCCTCGAACACGGTGGCCGATATCCACGCCAAGGTCATGGATTACCTCGATGCGGGGTCACGCCTCGTCTGGGTCATGGATCCATCGACGCGGAGCGTCACGGCGTATCGCTCGCGCAAGCGGATCCGGCTGCTCACCGAAGGCGACGAGCTGGACGGGGAAGACGTGCTGCCCGGATTCCGGATGCCCTTGGCGGAGGTCTTCCGTCCGAAGGGCTGACCCACTGGAGCCGGTCCTGGCTCAGGGTCCCCAGGTGCGGAGCCAGCCGCTCGAGCTTCCGCGGGCACCGGACCCGGTCAGCTCCAGCCGTCCCCCCGGCGCCCCGACCATCAGGCTCCCCTCGTCGGGGACGAAGTCGGTCGGCTCGACAACGGTTCCGACGATCGACGCGAGATTGATGTTTCCGTCATCCCCCAGCAGCGCGTAGGGAAAGCACACCGTCGCGGAGCGGTCGGCGTGCTCGGCCTGGAGGGTGCCGATGCGGTCTGCCGTGATGGCGTCGAAGACCCCCACCTCGCCCGCCGCCCCCACGACCAGCCCCCTCTCGACCCCGAGACCAGTCTGTCCCGATCCGGGGGGGCGAAAGAAGTCCACCGCTCCCGGCGCTCCCGTCGCCGGGTCCTGATCGGTGTCGAGGTTGATCCTCGCGAGGACCGCGTTCGGGCTCTCGAAAACCGGCTCCACGTCGCCCGCGAACGTCAGGACGATGACGAGCTCGGCGGGCTCCTGCGAGACCGACAGCGACAGCAGGTCGGGGAGGACGAGCCCGGGCGAATCCCCGCCCCCGAACGTGTCGCCACCGGGATCGCTCGCGACCGCAACGACCGCGGCGGTCCGGAAGGAGGCTTCGGCGGCGGCCGAAAGGCGCGATCCGTCCAGGTCGCGCACGGCGGTGCCGATGGCGACCCGATACTGGCCGTTGTTGGCCAGACCCCCTGTGGGGATGAACTCCACCGCCCGACCTTCGTCCGAAAAGGAGAAGGTTCCCGGCACGGGGCGCGGGGAAGCTCCGCCGTCGATCCGGGAGACCTGAAAGGTGCTGGCCGATACGCTCTGGGGATCTACGGGCCGGGTGAAGACGGCGCGAAGGTCGGCGTCGGGCGCGATGCCTTGGCTGCCATCGGCGGGGGTCAGCGACACGAGCTCGAGGACGGGGTCCGGCCCGGTGCTCCCGCCGCAGGCGATGACGAGCCCGATGCCGAGGGCGGACCCGACGTCACGGAACCGGGCGCTTTTCATCGTGACAGTGTACCGCGCGCCCGACGAGCCCGTAAACCCGCGAGCCGCCCCGGGGAGAGATCTCAGCCGGGGAGCTCTTCCTTGTGCGTGGCGGGATCGAAGCCGAGCGGAGGCGCGGCCTCTGGGACGTCGGCCGTCATGTCCTCGAACTCGAGCCGCTCGCCCATGAGCCCCTTGTCCGACTTGCGGTAGGCCCGGATGGCCTCGTCCAGCGCGTTCCAGCCGAGGAGCGCGCACTTGATGCGGACGGGGAGCTTGGCCACCCCCTGGA
>JBOHRW010000051.1:0-3600 GCA_050732935.1 Gemmatimonadota bacterium | reverse complement strand
ACCAGGTGGTCGCCGAGATCAAGCGCCTCTCGCCCGCCGAGCTCCTCGTCCCGCGCGAGTGGCGGGGTGACGTCGCCGGCCCGGACGTCGGGGTCCTCGCCGACCTGATCGCTGCCCCCCGTGCGCTCGACCCCGTCAAGGAGTGGCGGCCCGGTCTCCCGGTCTCCTATCGCGACGGCTGGCGGTTCGAGATCGAGACCGCCCGGACCGATCTCTGCCGCCGCTTCGGCGTCTCCCGCCTGGACGGCTTCGGGCTCCGCGACTTCGGGATCGGGATCGGCGCCGGCGGCGCGATCGTCCAGTACGTCGAGGCGGTCCAGCCGGGGGCCATCGCCGGTCTGCGACCGCCGCGGCCGCTCCTCGCCGCCGAGCACATGGCGATCGACGATGCCACGCTCGCCAACCTGGAGATCCTGGAGCCCTTGAGGGACGGCGGGAAGGCGGCGACCCTGCTCGGCGTGATCGACCGGACCCGGACCGCACCCGGCGCCCGTCGGATCCGCCAGTGGGTCGCTCGGCCCCTGACCGACCGGGCCCGGATCGTCGAGCGGCATCTGGCGATCGAGGCGCTGGTCGAGGACGGCGTCGCGCGCGAGAAGCTGGCTCAGGCCCTGGATGGCGTGCACGACCTGGAGCGGCTGGCCGGCCGCGCGGCGTCGGGCCGCGCTGTCCCGCGGGACCTGGTCGCGCTCGCGGACACGTTACGGGCTGTGCCGATCGTCCGCGGGGTCATCGATGGGCTCGGTCGCGGTGTCCTGGACGGCGCCTCGGACGTGCCGCGCGATCGCTGGGCGGTCCTGGCGGAGTCGCTTGTCGGCCATCCTTCTGTCGTCGCCCTGATCGACGAAGCGATCGTGGACGAGCCGCCGGCCACGCTCGGCGAGGGGCCGGTCATCCGCGAGGGCCACGACCCCGAGCTCGACCGGTTCCGGAATGCCCGTAGGGACGGCAAGGACTGGATCGCCAGGCTTCAGGCGACCGAGCGCGATCGGACCGGCATCTCGTCGCTCAAGGTCGGCTTCAACAAGGTGTTCGGTTACTACCTCGAGGTGACCCGGACCCACCTCGCCAAGGTCCCCGACACGTGGATCCGGAAGCAGACCATCTCGACCGGCGAGCGCTACGTGACGCCCGAGCTCAAGGAGGTCGAGAACGAGATCCTGGGAGCCGAGGAGCGGATTGCTGCCCGCGAGGCCGAGCTGTTTGGATTGGTGCGGTCACAGGTCGGCGAACACGCCGCCGCGCTCCAATCGACCGCCGACGCCCTCGCAGAGGTGGACGTCCTGGCAGCACTGGCGGAAGTCGCCGCGCGAAACGGCTGGAGCCGGCCTCAGATGTCGGAGGAGGTTGGCGTGTTGATCGAGGGCGGCCGCCATCCCGTCGTCGAGCGGTGGCTCGAGGGCGAGTCGTTCGTCCCCAATGACACGCGGCTCGACTCAGAGGACACGCAGGTCGTGATCCTGACCGGGCCCAACATGAGCGGGAAGTCGACGTATCTCCGGCAGATCGGCCTCATCGCCGTTCTCGGCCAGATGGGCTCCTGGGTGCCCACCGAGAAGGCGCGCCTCGGAATCGTAGATCGACTCTTCACCCGTGTAGGCGCCTCCGACAACCTCGCCCGAGGCCAGTCCACGTTCCTCGTCGAGATGATCGAGACCGCCAACATCCTTCACAACGCGACCGATCGGTCGCTGGTGCTGCTCGATGAGATCGGCCGAGGGACGTCGACGTTCGACGGGTTGGCGATCGCCTGGGCGGTGACGGAGTGGCTGCACGAAGGGCCGGCTCATCCGCTGACCGTGTTCGCGACCCACTACCACGAGCTCACCGAGCTCGAGTCGATCCTCCCACGCGTGAAGAACTACAAGGTCGAGGTCCAGGAGTACGGGGAGGAGATCGTGTTCGTGAAGCGAGTCAGCCCCGGCCCTTCGGATCGGAGCTACGGCATCCACGTCGGGCGGCTGGCAGGGCTGCCGGACCGCGTCATCGGGCGGGCACAGGAGATCCTCGCCAACCTCGAGGCTGGCGAATGGAGCACGGATGATGTGCCTTCGCTCGCCCCCGGAGTCCTGGCACCCGGGCCGGCTCGTCGTTCACCCGATCAGATGGCGCTGTTCGGCGAACCGGAGCCGCATCCCATGGTCAAGGAGTTCGAGAAGCTCGACCTGGATCAGGTGTCGCCACAGAGGGCGCTGGAGTGGCTCTATGGGTGGAGGAAAAGAGTGTGAGTGGGAGCGAGTACGCCGGCTTCTTTACCGAGTTTTTTCACGACGATCCCAGATACGATGTCGACGACGCCATGATGTTGATTCACGACAATTTCCCAGCGGATTTCGTTGCCTTTTGGGGACTAGAGAGTGACTATGCGCCTGAGCATATCGATCCGGACGACTGGGACGAGTATAGGAGGCTCTACGCCCTTTCGGAGCGGCTTGCCCTTGCGGCTCAAAGGCTCGCACGCCCAGGGGCGCTTCCTGAGGCGCAGCTTAGAGAGCCCGGGTTGCTCGAGATGGAAGCAAGTTCCGAAAGCGAAGCTGTTGGTCGTACTCTGCATGCGATCCGGGAAGTACTGTCTGAGATTCCGGCGACCTCCTGGTACAATATTTGGCTGCAGTACGATACCCCTGGCACCAGTGACGCAAGAGCCCGGCTTGGCTTCTTTCAGACGTGTATGCAGCTGCATGCCCTTCGCTTGTTCCACTCGTCGCCTCGGCAAATGGCTCAGCGTATGGTCAATCTCCTGAACTACTTGTCGAAGACTACGGGCGAGGGCACTCAGGAGTACTTGAGACGGGTAGCGGCATGCTATGTACTCGGAATGAGAACAGAGTTCGCCGTCATGGCCAGGGCCGCCGGCCTACATTCTGGGCGGCGAACCGTTGAAGGGACTCGTGGACATCTCCGGTGCGCTGACAGCCACGGATATTCGCAAGTGTTTGGGATTCAACTGAACCACGCGAGAACCACGGAGTCAGGCTCCGCGATAACCGAGGAGAACTGAAGGGACGCTATCGGATTTCCAGTTGCTGATCCTCGCCTTCCAACCGAAACGAATCCTTGCCCTTCTCTGAACCGGCCGTCACCACCATCCAGCAGACGAGCTTGATCTCTTGCTCGTCGATCGGATCGAGTGCCTCGGGCGCCTTGAAGGGCTGAAGCCCCAGCTCACGGATCTTCTCCACCAGCGCCGCGGACATGACGGCGGGCTCCGTCCGCCCTCCTTCGAACCGGTCCCACTCCTCGCGTAGCGCGCGCTCGTGGCGCATTCCCCAGGGTGCTTCGACCGACTCGACGATGCGGTCCAGGGCGTCCTGTGTCATCTCGGTCGGCGGGTGCTGTCGGAGGTGCTCGGCGATCCGCCGGAAGAGGGGACGGATCTTCGGCTGAAGGTTCTTGGGGTCGGTGGCGAAGGTCCAGGCTTCATAGATGTCCTGCCGGGCGCGCTCCCAGGCCGCATAGGCCCGATCGGGCACCTCATCCACAAGAGTCCGCTCGGTTCGGGGCTCACAGGTGACAAGCCTGAGGCACCCGAGGGTGTCGGTCACGAGTGCCGCCTCCGGGTCGGCGGGAACAAATCGCAGGAAAGGTCGATCGCCGATC
>JBOHRW010000050.1:0-3087 GCA_050732935.1 Gemmatimonadota bacterium | reverse complement strand
GTCGACGATCGGCTTCTCGCACACGATCGCCGGCCTCAAGTGGATTGAAGAGGTGATCGAAGCCGCGAAGTGACACGGCGAGGGAGGGTGAGTCCCGGGTGGACCCTGCCCCCGCAGAGACCGTCCTTCGGCGTGCTAAACCGGCGAGGAAACCGCTCCGGAAGGTTCGCGCGTGGCCTCGTGCTTGCTGGCGCATCCCTGGCGCACCCGGCGGGAACTCCCTGCAAATCGGCATGTTCTCACTTCTGGGCGGTCTCGAAACCGCCGCACCGCTGCTCCGCAGGGTCCGAGTCGTGGGGGCCGCCACGGCATTACGTCCTGCGGATCTGATCGCGCCCCTATATCCGAGCTGCTGTCTTCGCCGACCTCCTGCTCGGGATGACGAGCGCGGCTCTTTCGCGCTGGTCCCACGTCTCTGAGCGACGACTTACCGATGCGCTGCCGGCGAGGCACTCCAGCTCGTGGACGGCTGGTGGTATCGACGCCGGTTCAATACTGACCCCCTGACGCCGGTTGAAAGCTGACCCCCTCGGCGGCGCCCGTGGCGTCGTCCGGAGTGGTCGTGAGCCTCGCTCGGTCGATGAGGTCGAGCGAGGAGGAGGTCGTGGTCGGGGTGGAGCAGTGGGCGGAGATCCGCCGCTTGTACTTCGTGAGGCGGTTGTCGATCAAGGAGATCGTGCGGCGCACCGGCCACGGTCGTAACACGATCCGGCGCGCGCTGCGCTCGGCTGAGGCGCCCAGGTATCGGCGGCCGCCGCGGCCCTCGAAGCTGGATCCCTTCCGCGACGAGATCCACCGGTTACTGCGCAGTGATCCGCGGCTGCCGGGCAAGCGGGTGCGCGAGCTGCTCGAGGAGCAGGGCTACGCGGGATCGAAGACGATCCTCGACGACTACCTGCGCGAGGTCAGGCCGCTGTTCCTGCCGTGGCCGCGCACCTTCCAGCGCACCTCCTACCGGCCGGGGGCGCTCGGCCAGTTCGACCTGTGGGAGCCGAGCCGTGAGATCCCGGTCGGCGCCGGTCAGACGCGGCGCGGCTACATCGTCGTCGGCTGCCTGCCCTACTCGCGCGCCGGCGCGGGCACGCTCGTCTTCTCGAAGGAGGCGCCCGACCTCTTGTACGGGATCGGTGAGTGTCTGGCGAAGCTGGGCGCGCTGCCGGAGACGCTCGTCTGGGACCGGGAGGGGGCGCTGCATGCCGGCGGTGGCCGTCCAACCGATCCGTTCGCCGCCTTCTGCGGTCAGCTCGGGGTTGGCTGGCGCTTCCTCGAGGCCAGGGATCCACAGTCGAAGGGCGTCGTGGAGCGGCTGCAGGGCTACGCGGAGACGAGCTTCGAGCCGGGTCGCTCGTTCGCCAACGAGCTCGACTACCAGCAGCAGCTCGACCGCTGGTTCTCAGAGCGGGCCAACCTCCGCTTCCACCGCACGCTCCGCTGCCGGCCGCTGGAGCGGCTGGCCGAGGAGCTGAGCGTGATGCGCTCGCTGCCGGAGGCGCTGCCCGACGTCGACCGCCGCCTCGTCACTCGGATCGCGCCCGACCCCTACGTGCGCATCGACAGCAACGACTACTCGCTCGACCCGCGCCTGGTCGGCCGCCGCGTCGAGCTCAGGATCTCGCAGCGGCAGATCCTCGCCGTGGGGCTCGACACGGGCGAGATCGCCTGCCGGCACGGGCGCTCGTTCGCCCGCCACCGCACGATCACGGCGCTCGAGCACGCCCGCGCGCTGCGTGAGCTGCGCGGTGCTCCGCCCGAGCCCGAGGTCGAGCTCAGGCCGCTCGCCCGCTACGACGCCCTGATCCCGGCATGAGCACGCAGGCGGAGCTCGCTCACCTCTTTCGGACGCTGAAGGCGCCGGCCGCAGCGCGGGCGCTGCCGAAGCTGGCCGAGCGGGCCCGTGCCGAGGAGTGGTCGTACGAGCGCTTCGCGGAGGCGTTGCTCGCCACCGAGGTCGCCTCCCGCGACGCCCACGGCGGCGCGGCGCGGATCAAGCAGGCCCGGTTCCCGGCCAGAAAGACGCTCGAGGAGTTCGACTTCAGCTTCCAACGCTCGGTGCAGAAGACGCTCGTGCTCCACCTCGGCCAGCTCGACTTCCTGACCGCCAAGGACAACGTCGTCCTCTTGGGTCCGCCCGGTCCCGGTTCACACTGCCCTCCTCGCGTTCTTCATTGCGCAAACAGTCCAGCCTCTTGGTTGGATACCTCGATCCGAAGCCCTTTCCGGCGTCCTTTTGTGACCTGGATCGCTCGTCGCTCGCCCCGTTGGACCTGGTGCAACACGGTTTGGCGGGCGACGCCGAGTAGCTCCGCGGCCTCGCCGAGCGGCACGTAGCCTTCGGGCACATCGGGGACGAAGCGGCGGCGCACGTCGTCTGAGAGCCGGATCCGCCAGGGCGCGTGCGGCGTCACCTGCTCGCCAGGGATGAGGCCTTCCTTCAGCCAGCGGCGGATGGTCGCCGTCGAGACGCCGAGCTGCGAGGCTGCCTCGTCGATCGAGACGATGTCGCTTTCCGGCTCTGGTGCCGGGGCGGCAGGGATGCCGGCGCGCTGCCGCAGGCCCTTGACGCGCGGCTCGTTGAAGGGGAGGCCGGTGCTCGCCTGCCGGCCCTGCTTGTTGAGGATCGCGGCAATCTGGCGGTCGGGGTGGTGGGCGGCGAGCCGGCGGACGAGCTCGACCGTCTCCTCGTCGGTGCGGTGGCGCTCGGCGCCGCGGCGAGCGAGCGGGACACGGAGCTCGGAGCGGGCGCCGCCTTCCCAGCAGAGTTCGACGTCCGCGTACGCCTCGGGCGCGCGCACGCTCACGACGACCTCGCGGACGAGCGTCCGCAGGAGCTCCTTGCGGTCGCGGTCGCTGGTTGTCTCGGCCGTCCACACCCGCGGCAGGTCGCGCGCGAGCCGGCGGAGCGATGTGCGCTCGTCCTCCGTGAGCGGGGCGGGGCGCGTCCGCTCGAGCGCTTCGAGCTTGCCGCGCTCGCGCTCGACCTCGGCGAGCGCCTGCTCCCACGTGCGCTCGAGCGTGCGGGCGACCAGGCGGTGCTCGGGCTCGCAGGCGTCGTACTGGCGGCGGGCGCGCTCGGTCTCGTAGGCGGCC
>JBOHRW010000049.1:0-1675 GCA_050732935.1 Gemmatimonadota bacterium | reverse complement strand
GCTCTACCATTGGGACCTCCCCACGGCGCTGGACGACCGGGGGGGGTGGCTCAACCGCGACATCGCCGGCTGGTTTGCCGAGTACGCGGCCATCATCTTCCGCGCCCTCGACGATCGCGTCGACCTTTGGGCCACGTTGAACGAGCCGTGGGTCGTCGTCGACGGCGGATACCTGCACGGCAAGCTGGCACCGGTGCATCACAGCCTGTTCGAGGCGCCGCTGGCGGCTCATCACCTGCTCCTCGCGCATGGGGCGGCCGTCGAGGCCTATCGTGCCGAGGGGCGTCATCAGATCGGGATCGTGGTCAACCTGGAGCCCAAGCACGCGGCCTCCGATCACGACGGCGATCGTGCCGCACGCGACCGGGCCGACGCCTACATGAACCACTGGTTTCTGGATCCCGTCCTCCTCGGTCGCTACCCCGAAGCGATGCCGGAGCTCTTCGGCCCCGCCTGGCCGGACTTCCCTGCCGGCGATCTGTCACGGATCAAGCAGCCGATCGATATCGATGGCGTCAACAACTACTCGCGCAGCATCGTCTGCGACGCGCCGGGCGCCCTGCCTCCGCGCGCCGGACGCATGATCGTGCCCGGGCGCACCCATACCATGACCGGCTGGGAGGTATACCCGGACGGGCTGACCGAGACGCTGCTCGGCGTCCGTGACCGCTACGGCGACATCCCGCTGTACGTCACCGAGAACGGGGCATCTTTCTACGACCCTCCGGTCCTGGATGGTGAGGAGCTTTCGGATCCGCTGCGGGTGGCGTACCACCGCGAACATCTCCGGGCCGCCCGGCGAGCGATCGAGGCGGGGGTGGACCTGCGCGGGTACTTCGCCTGGTCGCTCCTCGACAACTTCGAGTGGGCGCACGGGTTCCTGATGCGGTTCGGCCTCGTGCACGTTGACTATGCGACGCAGAAGCGGACGCCCAAGGAGAGCGCCAGGTTCTACTCGGAGGTGATCCGGACGAACGGCGGGGCGCTGGATGGCTGACGCCTTCACGAGGTAGAGCTAGCGCACCAGGTTGAACGCCTCGCGACGATCCTTGCCGAACCGGTAGACGGCGAAATCATCATCGAAGGCGGCCACCTGGCGGATGCCGAGGCGCAGCATCACCGCGAAGCTCGTGCGGTCCACGATCGAGAAATCCTGGTCGGGAAAAGCTTCGCCAATCGCCCACGCTGATGCGAGGTCGCCCGCGCCCACGGGCTCGATCTCGGCGATTCCGTTCCGCAGACCATCCCAGAAGCGCTCGGCCGCGTCCCGATGGAGCCGGTGGCGCAGGAGCAGCCAGGTCTCCACCAGAACATGATCGGTGGTGAGCAAGCGATCCCCCTCGGAGAGGATCTCCTGTGCTCTCTTATTGCTGCGATCACCACGATCCGCGGCCGCGTACCAGGCCGAGCTGTCGACGAAGAGACTCAATCAGCGCCGACGGTGCGCGCAGCGGACCGGTCCCGCTCCGACGACGCGGCCTCGCCCACCATCGCGTCCTTGGATCGGGCCACATCGGATCCACCCGAATCCCCCAGGTCAAAAACGGTCGTGGGATCGGAGATCGGCTCGGAGCGAGTCAGATCCCGGGCGAGCAACCGGCGGATATACTCGGCGAGCGAGATGCCAAGCTCCCCTGCCCTCTTCCGCGCCCGGTTCCGGAGCTCCCGGTCCAGC
>JBOHRW010000048.1:0-1944 GCA_050732935.1 Gemmatimonadota bacterium | reverse complement strand
GCGACGACCGAGGACCTCGAACGGATCGAGACCGATATCAATGAGGGGCGGGTCGGCGCCAACCTGCACTTCCGCTACGGAACGGACATCGACTTCGCGCTCCAGGACGCTTCCAAGAACCTGGATCGGGCCCGCGCATCGCTTCCCGAGGAGGCCGAGCCGCCGACCATCTTCAAGTTCGATCCGGCGCAGAGCCCGGTCTACGAAGTCGGCTTCTCGTCGTCCACGCGGGACCTGATCGATCTCCGCGACTGGGTAGAGAACCGCCTGCGCCCGCAGCTGCTGACGATCCATGGGGTCGCTTCGGTGGACGTCTCGGGCGGACTCGAGCGGGAGATCCAGGTCGTCCTCGACCAGGAGCGACTCCGCTCCTACGGCCTCAGCGTCGCGGAGGTGATCGCCGCCCTGCGCGCGGGAAACCAGGATGTCGCCGCGGGCCGCGTCACCTCGACCGAGCGGGAGGTCGTAGGGAAGACGGCCGGCAAGTTCACGAGCGTGGACCAGATCCGCGCGCTCCCGCTGAATCTGGCGGGCAGACAGCGGATCCCACTTTCCGAGATCGCGATCGTCCGGGACACCAACCGCGAGCAGCGCCTCTGGGCGCGGCTGGACGGTATCCCCGCAGTCAAGCTCTCGATCCGCAAGCAGCCCGACGCCAACACGGTGGCCGTCGCGGAGCAGGTGGACCGGGAGCTGAGCGACCTCGAGGCGAGCGGCTTCGTCCCGCAGGACATCCAGCTCGAGGTGATCGAGAACCAGGCCGACTTCATCGAGGACTCGATCGCCTCGGTCCGTAGCGCCGCTATCCTGGGGGCGTTCCTGGCGATGGCGGTGGTGCTCCTCTTCCTCGGCTCGCTGCGGAAGACGCTTGTGATCGGGACGGCGATCCCGCTCGCCATCCTGGCCACGTTCGTCATGATGGGGCTCGGGGACCTGACGCTGAACGTCATGTCGCTGGGCGGGCTCGCCCTCGGGGTTGGGCTCCTGATCGACAACTCGATCGTGATGCTGGAGAACATCTTCCGCCACCGGGAGGAAGGGAACGAGGATCCCGAGGAGGCCGCCCACGAGGGGGCCGGCGAGGTCCAGAGCGCGGTCATCGCGTCGACCGCCACGAACCTGGCGGCGGTCGTGCCGTTCCTTCTCATCAGCGGGCTGGCGGCGCTCATCTTCCGCGAGCTCATCCTCACGATCTCCTTCGCCATCCTGGCCTCGCTGGCGGTCGCCCTGACCCTGGTCCCGACGCTGTCGGCCCTGGTGGCCAAGGTGCGCTTCTCGAGCGGCATCGGCGGCACCCGGCCGCTCGAGGCCGTGGATCGGGGGATGGTCCGCTTGCGCGGGCTCTACCGACGGTACGCGCCGTTCGCGGTCCGCCGGCGCGGGCTCGTGCTGGGTGGCGCGGTGGCCGCGCTTTTGGGGGTGTTCCTGTTGATCCGGGGTCAGGGGAGCGAGTTCCTTCCCCAGGTGGACGACGGCAACCTCGGCGTCTATCTGCGCCTTCCGCCGGGTGCGTCGGCGGAGGAGACCAACCGGGTGGCGCTCGAGGTCGAGGAGATCGTGCGCGGGATGCCACACGTCGAGCACATCTTCACGACCGCCGGCGGCTTCCTCTTCGGCGGCTCCACGTCGGAGCGGGCGGGCCGGGGGTCGATGACGATCAGCCTCGCCCAGGCCTCCGAGCGCGACATGTCGGCCGACGAGTGGGTTCAGGAGCTGGAGGGGCGGATCGAGGAGCGCGGCTTCGCGGGCGTCAGCGTCTTCGTGCGCCCGCCCCGTATCCGCGGGCTTCGCACGTCGGCGTCGGGCGACCCCGTCGTGATCTCGATCCAGGGCGACGATCTCGCCGAGCTGCAGCGGCTGGGCGAGATGGTGATCGCCACCATCGAGGACATCCCCGGTCTCGAGAACCTGGAGCCCTCCTCGGAGGAGGCGAGCCCGCAGGTC
>JBOHRW010000047.1:0-6300 GCA_050732935.1 Gemmatimonadota bacterium | reverse complement strand
GCTCCGATTCGTCCGACGGGCGCAAACGCTGGGGCTCACCCTCGAGGAGATCGCCGAGATCCTCCTCCTGGTCGACGAGGGCGTGGAGCCGTGCGAGCACGTCGAGGCCCGCCTCAGGGAGCGCTTGGAGGAGGTGGAGGCGCGGATCGAGGAGCTGGCGGCGCTACGCCGGCGGCTCACGGCCGCGCTACGCCAGGCGGAGAAGAATCGTGGCGACAGCGCTTGTCGGTGCCGGATCATCGAGGGGGCGGCGGGCGAGAGAAGGGTCCAGATCGCCGGTTCGGGAGGCCGGCGGTGAGCAGGTGGTCGGGCCGTCGGGCGGCCGCAAGGGTGGTAGTGGCCGCGGTCGCCTGGCTGTTCCCCGTCCCGGCCGGAGCCCAGGCGCTCCCCTTCCACACCGACACCGGGATCACGACCGGCTTCCAGGAGAACGCCGGGCGCGGTTTCGTCTCCCTCCTTGGTCGAGAGGGGCTCCTCGTTGACGGCGACGAGGCGGAGGACCCCGCCCGCCGGGAGCTGGACGCCTTCGCCATCGTCGGCGGGGCAATCCCGCTTACCTTCACCCCGCTCTGGACGGCGCGCGTCGTCGTTCCGTTCGTCCACAAGTCGCTCGCGTTCGACGGGCCGATAGGCGAGCGCTTGGAGTTCGACACCGGCGGCCTGGGGGATGTCCTCGTCGACACCAAGTGGATCTTCTACAGCGACAACCGCCCGCAGGCTTCGACCCGACTTGGGCTGCAGGCCGGGATCAAGATCCCGACGGGGGAAACGGACGAGCGGCTGCCGGGCAGTGAGGTGGCGCCCCGCCCGCTCCAGGTGGGGACCGGAGCGTGGGACGTCCCAGTCGAACTCGTCTTGACCGATACCGAGGGTCGCTGGGGCTTCCACGGCAACGTGGGCTGGCGGTTCAACTTCGAGGACGACGGCTTCGAGGCGGGAGACGTCTTCAAGTACGACGCGGCCCTCGGGCTCCGCTTCCTCCCCTGGGTCTACAAGAGTCTCCGGGACCAGACCCTGGTCGCGTACCTGGAGCTGAACGGCGAGGTGGCCCGCGAGGACGAGATCGTCGGTGAGGAGAACGCCGACTCGGGCGGGCACCTCCTGTTCGTGAGCCCGGACCTTCAATGGATCCCGACCCCATGGCTCCTGTTCGAGGCGTCGGTGCAGATCCCGGTCGTCCAAGACCTGAACGGCGCCCAGCTCGAGCACGAGACGCGGTTCCAGCTCGGCGGCCGGTTTCGCTTCTCGACGGCGCCGTAGGCGGATGCCCCCCTTCGTCGCGGAGATGTGGACGTGGGCGCGGCTCACCGGGCTTCACTTCCTCCTCATGTTCTGGTGGCTCTGGCTGGGTGCGGTGGTCGTCACCGCGCTGGGGGAGGCCTTGTGGGCCGAGGGACGCCGCCGGCGGCTTCTGGAACGACCCGACGACGGATGGCGCACCGTGTGGAGGGCCTTCCAGTTGGGGGTTCTGAGCCCGCCCAGCCGCACGCGGATCTTCCGCCAGGCGGAGGATCTCCTCGCGCTCGGGGTGTCCCGGGAGGGCGTGCTCGCCTATCTCGTCACGGCACAGTCGCTCCTCGCCTGGCTTCTCTTCCTGATCGTCGCGCTGAACGGGCCGCAGCCGGTTCTGGGCCAGTTCGTGGCCGTTGCGGTGCTCCTGATCGGGCTGGTGCGCGGAGCACGGACGTTGCCCGAGGGGCTGTGGGAGGAGGGTCGCGAACGCGCCAAGGATCGGCTGGGCGAGCGGGCGAAGCTCGAGGAGCCGCCCGTTTCCCGCCCGGGCCCCGTGTGGCGGCGGCTCGCGGGATCGGTCGCCGGGCAGGTGGCCTCTCTCACCGGGCCGCTCCTCTACGGGCTCGTGGGGGTCGGCTTCTTCCTCGCGCTCGGGCAGTCGGAGGCATATCTCTCGCTCCAGGGATCGAAGGGGCCTGTCATTCAGGTCGGTAACGCCGTGGTCGGGCTCCTCGTGGCCTTCGTGACGGCCGCCCCGCTGGTCGGCAATGCGCTCTTCGCGGCCGGGCTCTGGAAGCCGGAGTTCGTGACCTACGCGGGTCTGGAGGCGTTTTACCTGGGGACGCTCGTCATGCCGTTCGTTCTTCCGCGCTACCGCGCGCTCTTCGGCGCCGAGCTCGGGCGACGGATCGTGGGACGGCTTGTCGTGGGCATCTTCGTGGGGGCCCTGGCCGCGACCGCTTGGTGGTTTGGGCTGGATGCGGTGGCGGGGGCGACCGGGGTCCGCGATGCGATCGAGACCTTCCTCGGCTCGACCCTGCGACCGAATGACGTTCCATGGTTCCACCACTGGTTCGCGCCGGGGATCTGAACGTGAGGCCCCGGCCGATGGTGTGGCCGCGCCGTGGGCCTGGAGCGCTCCCTCGGGGGAGGCGGCCGCGGAACACTGGAGCTGACTCGAGGTCGTATACAGGGGTGTATCTGCAATTGGCGGTGTGGTGAAGTATCACTCGCCAATAACCCGGACAGGGAGGAATGAACGATGCGCATGTTCGCAAGGGGAATGACCGCGGTCCTCGCGATGTTGGCGTTGGTCGGGCTGGGTGCCCCGGCCGGCTTGGCCGCTCAGCAGACGGAAGGAGTTCAGCAGCCGGCGCCCAGGCAGATCGAGGTGACAATCCTCGGGATGAGCTGCCCTTTCTGCGCCTACGGCGTCGAACAGAAGCTGAAGAAACTTAACGGGGTGGAGGACCTCGACGTCCAGCTGAAAACGGGTGTCGCCACGCTGACCCTCGAGGAGGGTGACGACGTCTCCAACGAGACCCTGAAAAAAACGGTTGAAGACGCCGGTTTCGAGGTCGCGGGTATCACCCGCAACTTCGATTCGGAGTACCCGGACGTGGAGGAAGGGAGCGATGGCTGATCGCTTCCGGCGCGCGGTTTGATGAGGGGGCGCTGGCCAGGCTCCAGCAGAAGACCGCCGGTCATGTCCTCTTTTCTTTCCCGGTTCCTTCGTCCACGCTCTGGCTGTTCGCCCGCGCCGCCACCGGATGGGCGCGCCGGACCCGGTAGCCGGCGGACGCGAGCGCTTCCTCGATCTCCGTCAACCCGATTGCTTCGGGTCGGTACGTCACCAGCACCTTGTTCGCTTCGGCGTCGGCATCGACCTTCTCGATTCCCTCCCGGTCGCCTAGGAGCAGACGAACGTTGCTCTCACAGCCGGAGCAGTGGATGTCGGGCACGTCCATGACGATCCGCGCAGGCCCGTCGGTGGAAACGGGTGTGGGCCCCGCGGCCTCGGTTCCGACTGCCTCCGCCGGTGCCGGCTCCGGCCGTGCCGCCCGCTCGTCCCCTGGCTCGGGAGACCCGTTCCGCCCGCGCAGCCCCCGCCCGCCGAAGCTGTTGGCGAGAACTGCGGTCACACTGGCGGCCATGGCGATCATGGCCCAGACCGGGTGGACCGGGCCGGTGGTGGCGAGCGGCACCCCCACGCCGTTGAAGAAGAAGGCGAGCCACAGATTCTGGACCGTCTTCCGGTAGCTCGCGCCCCCGATCTCGTAGGCGTCGAGGACGGCGGAGAGCCGCTCGCCGATCAGGATGACGTCACTCGACTCGATCGCGATGTCGGTGCCGGCGCCGATGGCGATCCCGACGTGGCCTGCATGAGCGCGGGCGCGTCGTTGATCCCGTCGCCGACGAAAGCGACGCGCCGATCCCCGCTCTGGAGCCGGCGCACCCGTTCGGCCTTCTGCTGAGGCAGCGCACGCGCCTCGACCTCCTCGATCCCCACCTCGCGCGCCACCGCTCGGGCGGTGCGCTCGGCGTCGCCCGTCAACATGATCGGGGCGAGCCCGAGCCCCTTCATCCGCTCGATCGCTTCCTTCGCGTCGGACTTGACCTGGTCGGCGATCTGGACCAGACCCGCCAGCTCCCCGTCGATGGCGACGAGCACCGCCGTCCGTCCCTGCTCCTCGGCACGAGCCAGTGCGGCCTCGACGGGCGCGATCTCCACGTCCCGCTCGGCCACGAGCGACGGCTTGCCGACCACCACGGCACGTCCCTCAACGGTGGCCTCGACCCCACCGCCGGTGATGGCGTCGAACGCCTCGGCCGGGCCCGTCTCGATTCCCTCGTCCTCGGCGCAATCGACGATGGCCCGGGCGAGCGGGTGCTCGGAGGGCCCTTCCGCGCTGGCCGCATAATGGTGGACCTCCTGATTCTGCTCGTCGCTTTGGCGCTCGCGATGGCGGTGTTTGACGGGTCAGTGCTTGACGATAATACTCTACCATGGTATAGTATTAGCATGTCAAAGCGCAAGTTCCACGGCTATGAGCGAGGGCCTGTCAAGCCGGGCCTCCAGAACCGTCTCAGCCGAATCGAGGGGCAGGTGAGGGGCGTTCAGAAGATGGTGGACGAGAGTCGCTACTGCGTGGACATCCTGACCCAGATCGACGCCATCACCGCCGCTCTGGCGCGAGTCCAGGACCAGATCCTGGAGGCCCACCTCGAGCACTGCGTGGCGGATTCGCTCGAGGGAAGCGATGTGCGGGAGCGGCGCGAGAAGGTGGACGAGGTGGTCACCCTGCTCAAGAAGTTCCGTAGAACGGCGTGAGCACGGGCATCAGAACCGAGAGTCGCGTCCCGATCGACAGCGCTCCAGCGGGAAGTCGCATCGTCACGCTGCCGATCGAGGGCATGACCTGCGCCGGGTGCGCGGCCAACGTCGAGCGTGCGCTCCGCGATCTTCCCGGCGTCGGGGAGGCGGCGGTCAATTTCGCCGCCGGCGAGGCGACCGTCTTCCTGAGCACGGACGGCGGCGGGCTGGACGCCGGCATGCTCGTCAGGGCCATCGAAAGTGCGGGGTATCGGGTCCGCGAGAGGGAGCTCGAGCTGGCCATCGAGGGAATGCACTGCGCGTCCTGCGTGACCCGCGCCGAGTCCGAGATCTCCGGCGTTCGCGGCGTGACGGAGGCCTCGGTCAGCCTGGCGAGCCACTCCGCGCTCGTGAGGACGATCCCCGGGGAGGTCCGCGCGCGGGATCTCGTCGAGGCGGTCCGGAGGGCAGGCTACGAGGCTTCGGTCGTCACGGGCGCCACCCGCGAGGAGGAGGCCCGCTGCACCGAGCGCGCCCGTGAAGAGGCGCGCCTGGGTCGACGGTTCTGGATCGCCGCGGCGTTCACCGCGCCGCTCGTCATCTTTGAGATGATCCCCCACCTGTTCGCGCCTCTCGGCCTGCACCTCGCCTGGCCCCCCCTCGACCCGTGGATCCAGCTCGTGCTCGCGACGCCGGTTGTTCTCTACAGCGGCCAGCGGTTCTTCCGCGGCGCCTGGAACGGGCTCCGCAATCGATCCGCCGACATGAACACTCTGATTGCGGTCGGCACAGGAACGGCGTACGTCTACAGCGCGGTCGCGACGGTGGCTCCGGGAATCTTCCGCGCGGCGGGGATCGAGCCAGCCGTCTACTTCGAGGCTGCAGCCACCATCGTCACCCTGATCCTGCTCGGCACCTGGCTCGAAACCCGCGCCCGCGGTCGGACGGGTCAGGCGATCCGTGCGCTGCTCGATCTCCGACCCGAGGTCGCCCGGGTGCGACGGGACGGCCGCGAGATCGAGGTGCCGGTCGAGGATCTCGAGCCGGGCGACGGGGTCGTCGTGCGGCCCGGGGAACGGGTTGCCGTGGACGGTGAGGTCCTCGAGGGCCGGACCACCGTCGACGAGTCGATGCTGACCGGCGAGTCGATGCCGGTCGAAAAGGGCCCCGGCGACGAGGTCGTGGGTGGGACGGTGAACCGTGCCGGCCTGATCGCATTCCGCGCCACGAAGGTCGGGGTGGACACGGCGCTGGCGCAGATCGTCCGTCTGGTCAGGGACGCCCAGGCATCCAAGGCACCCGTCCAGCGGCTCGCCGACAGGGTGGCCGCGTACTTCGTCCCGATCGTCATCGCGATCGCGATCGCGACGTTCGTCGTCTGGTTCGTGGTCGGTCCCGCGCCCTCGGTGACCTACGCGGTCGTGACGGCCGTGGCGGTTCTGATCATCGCCTGCCCGTGCGCGCTGGGGCTGGCTACCCCTACGGCCATCATGGTCGGCACCGGGCGCGGCGCCAGTCTGGGGATCCTGGTCAAGGACGCCGAGAGCCTCCAGAAGGCCCACCGGCTCGACACGGTGGTCCTGGACAAGACCGGCACCCTGACCCGCGGCGAGCCGGCCGTGACCGATGTCCTGGTGACGGCAGGACTTGGTGAGAGTGAGCTCCTGGCGGTGGCGGCGTCCGTGGAGCGGGGATCCGAGCATCCCATCGGCGAGGCGATCGTACGCTCGGTCGAGGGTCGCGGGATCGAGGCG
>JBOHRW010000046.1:0-10701 GCA_050732935.1 Gemmatimonadota bacterium | reverse complement strand
TCTCGGCCCGCTCGTACGCGGTCATCGCCTCCTGGATCCAGTGGTGGGCGTTCGACTTCGAGCCGGGGGTGCCGGTCCGGAGCTGGGCCTTCCCCTGTCGCTCGCTGATGATCCCGCCGTAGTAGGCACGCTCGTACTCGCCTTCGATCCGCTCGAGGACCGCCCGCGCATCGTTCACCCCGCTGCCGCGCCCGAGCTGGTCAGTCAGGGTGAGGAGCAGCATGACGAGCGCCCGCTGGTTTCCCGGGTCGGTCCTCAGGACGTCGCGGCAGATCGACTCCGCCTCCGCGGGCTCGTTGAGGAGCCGGTAGCGCTCGACCTTCTCGAGCGCGTGCGGGATCGCCTCCTTCGAGATGGGCTTGAAGTCGGTCACGCGGACCCCCCGGCAACGCCACCCGCGCGGTCCGGCGCGACCTCGTCCCGGCGCGCGCCACCACGGATCGCGCGCCACGCGCGCGCCAGCGGGTCGTAGCTGCCGTCGACGACCCGCTCCTTGAGCGGGATGATGGCGTTGTCGGTGATCTCGATCGACGCCGGACAGACTTTCGTGCAGCACTTCGTGATGTTGCAGTAGCCGATCCCCTGCGCTTCGCGGACCTCCGCCGACCGGTCCTCGACGTCCAGCGGATGCATCTCGAGGGCGGCGGTGTGCACGTAGTGTCGCGGCCCGGCGAAGCGCGCGTGCTCGTGGTGATCGCGCAGCACGTGGCACACGTCCTGGCAGAGAAAGCACTCGATGCACCGGCGGAACTCCTGGACGCGGTCGACGTCGCGCTGATCCATCCGCCACGTGCCGTCGGCGGCGTCCGGCGGCCGGGGCCGGAACGGCTGGATCCGCTTCTTGACCTCGTAGTTCCAGGACACGTCCGTCACCAGGTCCTTGACGTGCGGGAACGCGCGCATCGGCTCGACGGTGACCGGGCGCTCGCCCGGCAGATCCGAGAGCCGCGTCATGCATGTCAGGACCGGCATGCCGTTCACCTCGGCCGAGCACGACCCGCAAATGCCCGCCTTGCAGTTCCAGCGGATGGCCAGGTCGTTGGCCTGCCCGGCCTGGATCTCGTGCAGGGCGTCGAGGACGACCATCCCCTCCGAGACCTCCGTCTCGTAGTCGCGGAACTCCCCCTGGCCGCGCTCGCCGCGCCAGATCCGGAAGGTCGCCGCCGGCACTACATCCCCTTCACGATCGCGCGGTACTCGTCCTCGTCGAAGGCGCGCAGGGTCTCGGTGGAGGCGTTCCCCTCCGAGGCCGCCGAGAGGAGCGCGCTCGCGAGCTTGTCATCGCTCTCCGCGTCGACGTTCATGACGAAGTCATAGCGGCCGAAGGTGAGGTGAAACGACTCCGTCCGGATCCCGCGCTCCTTGAACGCGGCCTTCACCGCCTTCAGGCGCTCGGGGCCCTTCTTCACGTTCTGTATTCCCTGCCCGGTCCACCGTCCCAGAATCACGTAGCTGGCCATGTCGGCCTCCTTCCTACTCGTTCTCCTCGATGATCTTCTCGAGCTCCGCGGGTATCTCGGGCACGTTCACCTCGCGGAACTGCATGCGCCCGTCGGCGTCCTTCTTCAGGGCGAGCCGGGCCCGATCGAGCGACGCCTCCTTGGCCGGAAAATCCGCCCGGAAATGGGCGCCCCGGCTCTCCCGGCGCTCCAGCGCTGCCCGTGCGATCGCCTCGGACACGGTCAGCAAGTTGTGGAGATCGAGCGCGGTGTGCCAGCCGGGGTTGTACTCGCGATGACCGCTCACGCCGACCCGCCCGGCTCGCTCGCGAAGGCGGCCCAGCCCGTCGATCGCCTCCTCGATCTCGGATCCGGTGCGAACGATCCCGACCTTGTCCTGCATGAGGGCCTGCAGCTCGCGCTGGATCGCGTACGGACTCTCCTCGGTCTCCCGATCGAACGGGGCCAGGGCCCCCCGCGCGGCTTTGTCCGCGGCCGCCCGATCGATCCCCGGGCCTCCGTTCGAGCGCGCGAACGCGGCCGCGTGGTCGCCGGCGCGCTTGCCGAACACGAGGAGGTCGGAAAGCGAGTTCCCGCCCAGGCGGTTCGCGCCATGGAGCCCGGCCGCGACTTCGCCGGCGGCGAAGAGCCCGGGCAGCGTCGACATCTGGGTCTCCGGATCGACGCGGACTCCACCCATGACGTAATGGGTCGTGGGACCCACCTCCATCGGCTCCTTCGTGATGTCGAGCCCGGCCAGCTCCTCGAACTGGTGGTACATGCTGGGGAGCTTGCGCTTGATGTGCTCCTCCGCGTCGCCGCGCTTCTCCGAGATCCAGGCGATGTCGAGATAGACACCGCCGTGGGGTGAGCCGCGGCCCTCGCGGACCTCGCGCACGATGCAGCGCGCGACGTGGTCGCGGGTGAGGAGCTCCGGCGGCCGCCGCGCCGTCTTGTCGCCCTGGGTGTAGCGCCAGCCCTCCTCGGGCGTGTCGGCCGTGTGGTCCCGGTAGAGGGGGGGGATGTCGTCGAACATGAAGCGGCGCCCCTCGCTGTTCTTCAGGATCCCGCCTTCGCCGCGCACGCCCTCGGTCACCAGGATCCCCCGGACGGATGGCGGCCAGACCATCCCGGTCGGGTGGAACTGGACGAACTCCATGTCGATCAGCTCGGCGCCGGCGTCGTAGGCGAGCGCGTGGCCGTCGCCTGTGTACTCCCACGAGTTCGAGGTGATCCGGAAGGCGCGCCCGATCCCACCCGTCGCCAGGACGATCGCCCTGGCTTCGAAGGCGCGGAAGCGGCCCCGCTCCCTGTCGTACCCGAAGGCGCCCGCCACCCGGCCGTCGGCCAGGAGCAGTGTCAGGATCGTCACCTCCATGTGAACGTCGATCCCCCGATGGATCCCGTGATCCTGGAGCGTCCGGATCATCTCGAGCCCTGTCCGATCGCCGACGTGGGCGAGCCGCGGATAGGCGTGCCCGCCGAAGTTCCGCTGCAGGATTCGCCCGTCCGGCGTGCGATCAAAGAGCGCCCCCCACGCCTCCAGCTCACGGACGCGGTCGGGAGCCTCCTTCGCATGCAGCTCGGCCATCCGCCACTCGTTCAGATACTGGCCGCCGCGCATGGTGTCGGCGAAGTGGACCCGCCAGTCGTCCCGCTCGTCGACGTTGGCGAGGGAGGCGGCGATCCCGCCCTCCGCCATCACCGTGTGGGCCTTCCCGAGGAGCGACTTGCAGACGACCGCCACCTTCGCCCCCTCGGCCGAGGCCGCGATCGCGGCGCGGAGCCCCGCCCCGCCGGCGCCGATCACGAGGACGTCGTGGCGGTGGGACTCGTAGTCAGCCATGGCGAGCCGCCCTCGGCCTCGCGCTCATGCGTCGCGGCCCGGGGGTCGGGGAAGCCAGCGCGGCGTCGACCGCACGTACGCCTCGTAGCTCGCCCCGAAGCGGCGGCGGAGCGCGGGCTCCTCGTACAAAACGACGAAGAGGTGGGCCGCCGCCAGCATCGCGAGCGCGACCAGGAGAGCGGCCACCGAGCTGGTGCAGAGCGCGTAGCCCGCAAGAAGGAGGAAGCCGCCGATGTACATCGGGTTCCGGACCCAGCGATAAGGCCCCGACGCCACGAACTCGCGCGGTGCGTCGAACGGGGCGGGCGTGCCGCGCCCCTTGACGACGAAGGTGGCGACGCTGGCAAGGGCGAGCCCGGCGCCGATCACCATGAGCGCGATCCCCGGCCCCGCCGTCCACCCAGGGAGCCAAACGCCCAACCGGTCGTTCTCCAGATGTGCCCAGTAGGCGAGCCCGCCCCAAAGAAGAAAAAAGACGATCGCATAGACGAATGCCCGGAGCGCGATGAACGCGGTTTCCATCCGACTCAAAGGATCCGCCAATCGGTCCAGACGCCCATCGACACCAGCCGGACGTACACGTCGCTGAAGGTGACCCAGACGAGGCTCAGCCACGCCCAGAGCATGTGCCGGCGGTTCAAGCAGGAGACGCAGCGGTAGCTCGTGAACCGGACCGGCCGGCCGGCCAGCCGGTCCAACCGGCCGCCGATCAGGTGCCGCAGCGAATGGCAGCCCAGCGTGTAGCCTCCCAGGAGGACGACGTTCACCGCCAGCACCAGCGTCCCGACCCCGATCCCGAGCTCGACCCCGCCGCCGGGGATCTCCCACCACAGCGCCTTCCAGACGTCCCAGGACAGGAAGAAGAGGAACGGGATCGCGAGGTAGAGGAAGTAGCGGTGGACGTTCTGCAGGACGAGCGGGAACGAGCGCTCGCCGCGGTAGCCCTTCCTGGGCTCACCGACCGTGCACGAGGGCGGATCCGCCCAGAACGCCTTGTAGTACGCCCCTCGGTAGTAGTAGCAGGTCAGCCGGAAACCACCCGGCGCCCAGAGGATCAGGAACGCCGGCGACCACGGCAGCCAGCCCGGCCACCAGCCGGGCTTCGGACCGAACCAGGCGTGGGCGGACTCCCCGAAGAGCTCGGGGGAATAGAAGGGCGAGAGGTAGGGTCCCCAGTGGTAGTGCTCGCCCTGGAAGGCGGCCCAGGTCGCGTAGACGACGAACGCGCCGAGCCCCAGGAACACGACGAGAGGCTGGACCCACCACGTGTCCACGCGCCGTGTCTCGCCGAAGCTCCGCTTCTCCGGCAATCGCTCCGCGACCGTCGTCTCCGCTGGCCCCATCGGGCGCTAAACCTGGCGGCTACACCCGGGGATCGCAAGCACGGACCGTACCGCCTTGGAGCGCTTGCGGCCCCTCGCTAGGTTTCCGCTCCCATGAGTGAACCGTTCCGCCGGCACTGGACCTACCCGGGCCCCTTCGAGACCGAGTCGGGAACCGCGATCGAGAGCCCGGTCACCGCCTACGAGACGTGGGGCCAGCCCGTCGACGGCGGGGCCAACGCCATCCTCCTCACGACCGGCCTCTCCCCCAGCGCCCACGCGGCCAGCCACGGGCCCGAGGACGAGCCCGGCTGGTGGGAAGACATGGTCGGGCCGGGCAAGGCGCTCGACACGGGGCGCCGGTTCGTGATCTGCTGCAACGTCCTGGGCGGATGCCACGGCACCACGGGTCCGTCGTCCATCGACCCGGCGACCGGCGGGCCGTACGCCCTCGACTTCCCCGTCGTCACGATGCGCGACATGGTCCGCCTCCAGCGGGCGCTCCTCGATCACCTCGGGGTCGACCGGCACCACGCCGTGATCGGCTCCTCGATGGGCGGGATGCTGGCGCTCGAATACGCGACGATCTTCCCCGATCGTGTCGAGCGGCTGGTCGCGATCAGCGCCTCGGGGATGACCCACCCGTTCGCCATCGCACTGCGGCGCGTCCAGAGGCGGGCGGTCATGCTGGATCCCGAGTGGCGGAAGGGGAGGTACTACGGCCATGGCGGGCCGGCCGGCGGGCTTTCGCTGGCCCGCGAGATCGGCACCATCACCTACCGCTCGGATCTCGAATGGACGCGGCGCTTCGGCCGCGAGTGGCGGGACGGCGAGCCGCTATCGCTCGACGGGCGCTTCGAGGTCGAGTCGTACGTCGAGCACCAGGGGGAGAAGTACGCACAGGTCTACGACGCCAACTCCTACCTCTACCTCTCCCGCGCGATGGACCTCCACGACCTGGGTCGCGACCGGGGCGGGCTCCAGGCGGCGGTCTCCCGGATCCGGGCCCGGACGCTGCTGATCGGGATCGAGACCGACGTCCTGATCCCGCCGTTCGAGATCCATGAGCTGGCCGACGCCTTCGCCGGCGCCGGACACCCGGCCGAGCTCCTCATGCTCGACCTCGACACCGGGCACGACTCCTTCCTGATCCATCCCGAGGTGTTCACCCCTCTGGTACGCTATCACCTCGAGGATTGAATGGCCCGGGGGCTCTCCCCTCCCTGGCTGACCACATACGTAGGTGTTGGAAATGCGACAGACAGCCCTCCGTCGGCTCGATACACTGAGGTTATCGAACGATGAAACGCACGATCACCATCTGAATAGAGGAGGTCGGAATGCCTGCCATCGGAACGGGGACGGTCCTGTCGGCGTCGACGCTGACGGGAGACAAGGTCGTCAACTCGCAGGGCGAGGATCTCGGGAAGATCGAGGAGTTCATGCTCGATCTGGAGAACGGCCGGATCCGGTACGCAGTCCTCTCGTTCGGCGGCTTCCTGGGTATGGGCGACAGGCTCTTCGCGATCCCGCCCGAGGCCCTGCGCCTCGACACCGAGAACGAGCAGCTCGTCCTCGACCTCGACCGGAGCCGGCTCGAGAACGCCCCCGGCTTCGACAGGGACAACTGGCCCAGCACCCATGAGAACGACTGGCAGGTCGAGGTCTACGACTTCTACGGCTTCGCGCCCTACTGGCGGTAGCCTCCTGACGTCGCCGGGCGGACATGCCGCCCGGCGTTACCCCTGAGGCGGCCCGGCACCAGCCTGGACCGGGCGGCTTGGCTCCCCCCCGGGAGCGATCGGAGGGCAGATCCCCGCAACGGGGATCGCCCTCCGCTTTTTTTCTCCCCGGTTTGAACCTGAAACAATCCTCCGGCGTCCAACGTTAGCGAGAGGCAAGAGTGAGAGATCCCGCGGGAAACGGATCCCGAATCGTTCGATACCTGAAAGGAGATTCAACATGCGTGCCTTCGCAGCCATGCTCGCCGCCGGAGCCGGCTACATTCTTCTGATCGGGACCCTGCTGACAGCCTCGGATCGACGCCCCGTCGAGCTGACCGCCGAACTCGGCGAGCCGACCGTGCTCGCGGTCGAGATCCCCGCCCTGGCGACGAGCTGCCAGCCGGCCCCCCTCAGCTAGAGCTCTCGACCCGTCCGGGCGCTCGCCGGTCCGCCTCACGCGGCCGGGCCGAGCGTCCGGCGGGTGGCGTTCTCCCAAGCCATACCCGACCGCCGCGACTGGCCTCCCCTCCAGGGGTTCGCTAACGTGGCGCCCGATGCTTTTCGAGCGCTTCGAAGACTCCGGGCTCTCCCAGCATTCGTACGCCGTGGGCTGCCCGGCCACCGGCTCTCTCGCCATCGTCGACCCCCGCCGTGACATTGACGTCTTCCTCGACTTCGCCGCCGCACAGGGTCTCGAGATCCGCCACGTCCTCGAGACCCACATCCACGCCGACTTCGCATCGGGGGCGAAGGCCCTGGCGGAAGCCACCGGCGCCCGGCTCCACCTCTCGGCGTACGACGAGGGCGAGAAGTACGAGATCGCCTTTCCCCATCATGAGATGCGCGACGGGGACGCGCTCGAGATCGGCTCGGTCCGACTCGAGACGGTCCATACCCCCGGCCACACGCCCGAGCACCTCTCGTTCCTCGTGTACGACACGACACGCTCGGAGGACGTGCCCGAGCTCCTCCTCTCCGGCGATTTCCTGTTCATAGGATCGCTGGGGCGCCCCGACCTGCTGGGCGAGGAGGCGAAGCGAGACCTGGCGCACCGGCTCTTCCGGAGCGTGCGGGAAAAGCTTCCCGGGCTGCCCGACGGCCTGGAGGTCCACCCGGGCCACGGCGCGGGCTCCATGTGCGGCGCCGGGATGAGCGCACGTCCCGTGTCGACGCTCGGCTACGAGCGCGCCGCCAACCCCTATCTGGCCCCGACGCTCGACGAGGCGGCGTTCGTCGAGAAGATCCTCGATTCGTCGCCGCCCTTCCCACCCTATTACCGACGGATGAAGGAGCTGAACGCGGCCGGGCCGCCGACGCTGCCGGGTCTTCCGGGTGGCGAGCCGATCCCGGCCGGGCGCTTCCGCGAGCTCGCCGACCAGGGCCACGTCGTCATCGATCTGCGGAACCAGCTCTCGTTCGGGATGGGTCATGTTCCCGGCGCGTTCGGGATCGGCGTCCAGGGGAGCCTGTCGACCTGGGCCGCCTGGGTGGTGCCGTATGACACGCCGATCTTGCTCATGGCCCCGGAAGGTTTGTTCGCGGCCGTGTCGAACACGGTCGAGCGCGCCTCGCGGGCCCTGATCCGGGTCGGGCTGGACGACGTGCGCGGCCATCTCGCCGGCGGCATGCCTGCCTGGCGCCAGGCGGGCCTCCCGGTGGCCGAGACCCCGCAGGTCGCGCCCCGCGATCTCCACGACCGCCTCGTCGCGGGCCACGGCCCGACCGTGCTCGACGTCCGCTCGGACGCCGAATGGCGAGGCGGGCACATCGAGGGCGCGATCCACGTCATGGGCGGCGTCCTGCAGGACCGTCTGGACGAGGTCCCCAACGGCGACCGGCCGGTCGCCGTTGTCTGCGGCAGCGGGTACCGTGCCACCGTCGCGGCGAGCGTGCTCGAGCGGTCGGGCTACCGCCACGTGGCCAACGTGAGCGGTGGCATGAACGGCTGGCGGCGGGCGGGGCTGCCGGTGGAGACCGGCTAGCTCCACTTTCCGCTCCGCGGCTTGGCTGGATGCCCGGACCGGGTGACCGCGCGCATTCCTACTTGATAATAATTACTATTCATGATAGTGTAAGACGGCTCATCGATCCAATCTTCGAGGTCGGTTAACCTCGAGGTCGGAAACCGCATCCGATACTTCGACAGGGGAGGTACAGACCATGGTGATGCCCACACTCGATCGCGGCGTGCTCGCCGAGGAAAACCAGAAGAATCGCGACCAGTTGATCGACATGCTCAAGAAGAGCTACTGGATGGAGATCGAGACCGTGATGAGCTACATCGCGAACTCGGTCAACCCGGACGGCGTCCGCGCCCAGGAGATCGTCGAGTCGCTGGAAGAGGACATCCAGGAGGAGCTGGGCCACGCCCAGCAGTTCGCCACGCGCATCAAGGAGCTTTGGGGAGTCGTTCCCGGCTCGCTGGAGTTCGAGGCCGAGCAGTCGTTCCTCCAGCCGCCCGAGCACCAGACCGACATCGTCCACGTCGTCAAGGGCGTGATCGAGGCCGAGAAGGGCGCGATCGAATTCTACAACCGGATCATCGAGTTCTGCGACGACTTCGACCTCGTCACCCAGGACATGGTGATCACGATCCTCCGGGACGAGGAGGGCCATCTCAGGCTCTTCGAGGGATTCCTGAGGGAGTTCGAGGTGGAGGGCCTGGCGTAGGCAAGCCCGCCCCCGTTGACGCGGCGTCGAGGGGGACGCAACATCTCTCCACGACGATACCGATCGCGGCCGGCGCCGCCGCCCTGGCCATCGCCAGCGCCGGGATGCTGGCCGGCGTCGAGCCTTTCGCGACCTGGTACTACCCGTTCGCCTGGTACTCGACGCTCCTCGTCGTGGATGCGGCCGTCGCCCGGCGCGGTGGCCGCTTTTTCTTCCTCGACCGGCCGGCGTTTCTGGTCTCGCTCCTGGCCTGGTCGGTCCCCTTCTGGCTTCTCTTCGAGCTCGTCAACTTCCGTGTCCAGAACTGGTACTACGTGTTCGTTCCCGACGGCGCGATCGCGCGCTGGATGGGGATCGCGCTCTCCTACGCGACCGTGCTGCCGGCGATCCTGGGCGCCGAGCGGCTCCTGGCCGTCCACGGAATCGCCCGCGGCTCGCGGATCGACCCCCTCCGGCTGACGCCGCGGCTTCTGTGTGCGATCCAGGCGACGGGAGTCGCGGGCGCCCTGCTCGCGCTGGCCTGGCCGCGGTTCTTCTTTCCGCTCGTCTGGGGCAGCTTCACGCTGATCGTGGATCCGTGGGTCTATCGCCGCGCCCCCGAGCGCTCGCTCCTGGGCGACCTGGAGCGCGGGCGTCCGGGCCGGATCCTGCGGCTCCTCCTGGGCGGACTGGCGATCGGCTTCGTGTGGGAGCTCTACAACCTGGAGGCGCGCGGGAAGTGGATCTACACGGTCCCGGGCCTCGAGGACCTGAAGCTCTTCGAGATGCCGCTCCTCGGCTTCCTCGGCTTCCCGGTCTTCGCACTGGACGGCTTCGCCGCCTGGCAGGCACTGGTCCTGGCCGGCGTCGCGGTGCCGAAGAAAGGCCGGATGCGCCCGGCACCCGCCATCTCACGCGCGGCGGTCTTCGGCGCCGCGATCGCCTTCTCCGCGCTCGTCGTGGGCGCCATGGGGCGCGCGACGGTCTCGTCCACGACCCCACGCCTGGCGGGAATCGCGGGGGTTCCCGCCGAGGCGCTCGAGAGCACGGACTGGGACATCTACCGGCTCGCCCGGGCCTCGCCCCGCCCAGTGGCGGATGCGGGAGGCGCGACGTCCGAGACCGCCAGCCGATGGATCGAGACCGCGCGGCTTGCCGTCCTGCGTGGGATCGGGACGGAGAACGCCGAGCGGCTCCGCCTGGCGGGAGTGGCCAGCGTCTCCGACCTGGCGGCCGCCGACCCGGCCGAGCTCTCCCGCCGCCTGGAGCGGGAGGGCGATCCGGTGCCTCCCGCCCGCGTTCGCGTCTGGGTCGACGCGGCAAAGGACGCCGTGGCCGACGCCTACGGGCGCTCGATCTCCCGGGCCTCGAACTCCCCCGTCACCACCACGTCGACACGATAACCCTCGATCTCGGTCGGGATCTCGCGCTCGACTTCCAGAGTTCGCTCCGCGACGAACACGCGGATGCAGCGGCGGCCGTCGCAGAGGCCGATGCCCGTCCCGACCACGCCCGGGACCTCCATCCAGGCCGGGGTGTGCTCGTCGAGCACCTCCTCGATGCTGCGCTCCGGTTCGGGCTCGGTGTCCATCGATTCGCCCACCCCGCCGCTTTCCGGGCACCCTCCGCCGGTCACTAGCAAGATCGCCACCGCGGCCCCGAGGATGCGAGTGGATAGATGTCGTCCGAAGCGAGGGCGGCCTCCCCGCGCAAGGAGGAGG
>JBOHRW010000045.1:0-4408 GCA_050732935.1 Gemmatimonadota bacterium | reverse complement strand
GGAGAAGGCTCCGCGGTAGGAGACACGAAGGGCGGGCGGCTCCCGGGGTGGAGGGTTCCTCCCTGGGGGCTGTCCCTCCCGCCTTTCCTGCCGACGGGGCGGACCGCTGTCACACCCCCCTCCGATAATCCATGCACCCATTCGATCCCCGAAGGAGGACCCCCGATGATCACGCTGTCCCCCGCTAACCCCCAGCGGCACGAATCCCTGACGGTCTATCCGCTCCTGAGCCCGGACGGGGGCGGGCTCGTCTGCGTCCTCCTGCCGGAGGCGATCCGCGCCGGGACCCTCCGGATCACCGAGGTCGGGCAGGGCTCGGTGCCCGAGCTGATCGCCATCAATACGGGCGACACGGACGTCCTGATCCTGGACGGTGAGCAACTGATCGGCGCCAAGCAGAACCGGATGGCGAGCCGGTCGATCCTCTTGTCCGCGCACTCGGAGACCAAAATCCCGGTGAGCTGCATGGAGCACGGCCGGTGGCATCACGTGAGCCAGGAGTTCACGCCGTCGGAGTACTACTCGCCCTCCAGGGTGCGTGGCCGGAACCGGAGGACCGAGGCGAGCTATATCCAGGCGGGGATGGCGGCCGCTCCCCACGTCCTGCGGGAGGCGCAGGGCGCGGTCTGGGATGAAATCGCGTGCCTGGCCCACGACCTGGACGCACCCTCGGAGACAAGTGCCCTGAACGAGTCGATGCAGCGGCGGGAGGTGGACCTCAAGGCCTGGGCGGGCGCTTCCCTGCCGTTCACGGCCAGGTCGGGATGGCCGCCTTCGTGGGCGGCCGTCCGCTGGCCCTGGACGTGGTCGGCGACCGCGTCCTCTACGCGAGCGTCCACGAGCGGCTGATCGGGGGGTATGTGCTGGACGCCCTGCGGGCGCGCGGTGAGACGGCCGCGCCCGACCCGGACGCCGCCGGGCGGTTCCTGGTGTCCGTGCGGGACGCCGTCCGGACCGAGGCCCCGACGGTGGGCCGCGGGACGTACCGGGTCCTCTCGGGCGCGGTCGTGGGCGGCGAACTCGAGGACGACGGGCGGACCGTCCACGTGAGCGCGTTCCCGCCCGAGGGCGAGGCCGTGGCACGGCCGTACGGAAGGTCGCGGATCGGCAGCGAGCCGCCCCTGCCGCCGCCCAGCCGGAGGCGGGGGTAAGTCCGAGGGCAGGATGGCGGGTCTCACGCCCGCCATCCTGCGCCTAACGGTCCTTGAGCTACACGGGCCCTCGAGCGAGCTCGCCGACCGACAACGTCTCGATGTTCTGACACGATGGCGCCCGGAATCATGCAAGAAGATCGCGGCAGCCCGCGGAGCCTATGTCATGTTCGTACAGGCCGATCTCGGTGATGCGCCTGCTATCGCGCTCTACACGAAGCTGGGAAAGCACGAAAATGTCCTGCACTTTGATATCGCAATCAGGCGATAGTTGATGCGTGAGATTACGGCAGTTGTGTTCGAGAGCGAAGACCGTGCGAGTAAATGACAGCATGACCGACAGAATAGCGCCGCATAAGTGGCTGCAGACGGACCATCTCGCATGCGCAACGGCCGCGCCGCGGTCGCTGCGCCCATTACCGTCTGTCGGAGCCCCACACCCGACTCGAGCTATCGCTCCTTCACTGCGTGCGCCGGGATCTGACCGCCGCGCGGCTCTCTACCGAACGCGCCCGCGCCGCCGCCCGCGTGGCAAACGACGAGAAATCCCATGTTCACCGTGAGAGGCGATAGAGCCTGCAGTGACACCGCGGGTTGTACCGCATGAAATACGCCCTCCTCGGGGACATCCACGCCAATTTGCCGGCGCTGGAGGCGGTGCTCGCCGACATCGACCGGCGGGATGATGTCCACGCGGTCTTCCACCTGGGTTGACCTGGTGGGGTATGCGCCGTGGCCCAACGAGACAGTGCAGATCCTGTGGGAGCGGCGGATCCCGGGTGTCTCGGGAAACTACGACTCAACAGTCGCCACCGACCATGCGCATTGCGGCTGCCGATACGAGGACGAACGCCAGGCGGCGCTGTCCCACGAGTCCTACGAGTGGACGCGGGCGCGTGTCTGGCCCGAAACGAAGGCCTACCTGGGCCGGCTCCCGTTCCGGCTCGACGTCCGGCCCGGAGGCGGGCACGCCGATGGGCCGCAACTCATCCTCGTTCACGGCTCCCCGACCCGCAATACGATGTACCTTGACGCCGACCGCCCCTACGAATTTCTCGCCACGATGGCGCGGAAGGCGGCCGCGCGCCCGAACGACCTCATCGCCTTCGGCCACACCCACGTCCCGTGGCGGCGTGAGATCGAGGGCGTCCACTTCCTGAACGTCGGGTCGGTGGGGAAGCCCAAGGACAGGGATCCGCGCGCCGCCTATGCGTGCATCGATTTTTCGGAAGACCCGCCCGCCAGCGAGATCGTCCGCGTCGACTACGACATCGACCGCGCGGTGGCGGGAATCGAAGGGAGCAGTCTGCCGGAGGCGTTCGGCGAGGCGCTGCGAGCCGGCGGTTGACAAGCGGACCCTTCCTTCTCCGGCGCGCGTCAGCCGAAGCGGTCGGGACCTTCTTTCTGGTCCTGGCCGGAACCGGGACGATCATGGTGGACGGCCTCTCGGGCGGCGCCCTCGGCCCGGTCGGGATAGCGCTCGCCTTCGGCTTGGTCATCGCTGCGATGATCTATGCGATCGGTCACCTCTCAGGAGCCCACATCAATCCGGCCGTGACGGTAGGGTTCTGGTCCATCGGGCGCTTCCCCGCAGCCGACGTCGTCGTCTAGACGTTCGCCCAGTGCGCCGGCGCGGTGGCGGCTTCGGCCACGCTCCGCGTGACGATTGGCGACGTGGCCCGGCTCGGAGCGACCGCACCCTCGATTTCCCTCCCCGCAGCCTGGACGTACGAGGTCCTTCGCCCGGTGAAGACACCGGATCTCGCTTCCCGGCGATGAGGCTCCGCTGCCCCTTGCCGTGCGGATCAGCGGATTAGTCGCCATGATCAAACCCAATACCACCGTGGGACCAAACTTGTCGGCGCGCGACCCGCTACCGTATACTTTTGGCCGATGTTCATTCACACCGCCCGCCGGCGCTTGACCGCCGCTCTCGCTCTTGTGAGCCTTTTCATTCTGCCGACGGAGTCGCTCATCCCCGACGTGCACGATGCCGCGACACACGAAACGCTCACGGCGGAGCGGTCGGACACTGCCTCGAGGGTGGTGAGCGGCCATGCAGCGGTCTCCGCCGCAACTGTCTGCAATGGCTTGGCCTCGGAGGCCGGCCATGCGACACACGTTGAACACTGCGCGCACGACCATGGGCCCGCGCTTACTGCCTCACTGACCATGTTTATCGCGTCGCTCGATTCAGGAGACGCCGCGTTCACCGTTGTGGCGCGACCCCCACGCCTGGCGGCTCAACCCGCTCAACGTCCTCCCATCGTCTGATTTTCTTGCCGGCGGCGTAGTCCCTCGGCGCCACGGCTCGCTCAAACAGCCCGATCCATTTGATGTGAAGTCTACTTGTCTCGCCGCTGGCGCAGGTCCGCGTTGCGGTACCGCGCCTGGAGCGGCACCAAGCCGGAGGCCTGGAGAACGTTGTTGCCCATCGAACTGCATGCCCGACCTCGCCGCCATCAGCGCCAGCTCCTTTCGTGGCTCCTAATCGTCGTTGCGGTGAGCGCCGGAGCGCTGTGCAGAGCAGACTCCCTCCGGGCGCAGGTCATGCCGGACACCGTGCGCCTTTCCTTAGCGGAGGCGCGCGCGCTGGCGTTGCGAGCTCATCCCGATCTGACCGCTGCCCGCCAAGAGATACCCGCCGCCCGGGGGGCACTCCGCCAGGCACGGACCTATCCGTTCAACCCGCAGGTGGAAGTCGAAGCCGATGCGGAGCCGCGCCCCGGCGCACGGCGGGATTACCTGGTCGGCATCGAACAGGAGATCGAGTGGGCGGGTCAGGGGGGCCTGCGCGCGAGGGCGGCGGAGAGTGGTCTGCGGGTGGCCGAGCTGATAGTCGCCGATTCCGAGCGGTCGACGCTCGCGGCAGTCAGCATCGAGTACCTGACCGCTATGGCCGCCGAGCGGCAACTCCTCCTGGCGCGTCAGGTTCTGGGGCTGAATCAGCAACTCTTCGACGCCGCCCGCGAGCGCCTCGACGCCGGTGACATCAGCGGGCTCGAGCTGAACCTGGCGCAGATCGAGCTTGGGCGCGCCCGCACGCGCCTCCTCGCCGCCGAGCGGGACGCGGCCATCACGCTCCTCGCGCTGCGACGCAGCCTCGGATTGCCGGCCGGCACGGCGATCGTCCTCGTGGATGACGAGCCGGCCTCGCTGCATCCGCGGGTTCTCTCGGCCGATTCCCTCGTCGCCCTCGCCCTCGTCCGCCGGCCCGATCTCGCCGCGCTCGCTCGGGAGGCCGACCGTCTCGCTGC
>JBOHRW010000044.1:0-8551 GCA_050732935.1 Gemmatimonadota bacterium | reverse complement strand
GCCCCTGATCGTGCTGACCGACAGCGACATGTACACGCTCCCGGTGGCGCTCGCGAATCTGGTCGGCGAGCACGCCCAGGACACCGAGCTCATGATGGCCGGCTCGGTGTTGACGGTGCTCCCCGTGCTGGTGCTGTTCCTGGCCCTCCAGCGCTACTACATCGAGGGGGTGATGATGGGGAGCGTGAAGGGGTAGGGCACATGGCGGAGACCGCTCGTCGCGCCGAATCCGCGGGGCTTGGGCCCCCGTGCGCCGCATAGCACATCTGCTATATTGATCTCGATGTCATCCAGCGCCTCCATCCTTCGGGAAGCGCGCCTGCGCGCGGGCCTGACTCAGGCGGAGCTGGCAACACGAACGGGGACAACGCAGTCCGCGATCTCGCGTTGGGAGGTTGGTTCCGCACGGCCATCGTTCGAGGTGCTCCGAAAGCTGGTGCGAGCGTGCGGTCTGGAGCTGCAGGTGGCGCTTGGGGAGCGCGATCCCGGAGAGTCGAGCCTGATCGAGCGAAGCCTGGCGCTGAGCCCGGCCGAGCGACTGGATCAACTCACTCGTACGGTTGCCTTCATCGGCGCCGGGCGCGCCGCCCTCGTCCGGGAGCATGGCTGAAGCCGGCTCCTTCGACCCGGAAGCCATGCTTCGGGTCCTCGAAGAGAACGGGGTCCGATACGTCCTCATCGGAGGACTCGCCGCGACCCTGTACGGATCCCCTTACGTGACGACGGACGTGGATATCACGCCCGACAGGACTCCGGACAACCTGACCGTCCTCGCGGGGGCGCTGGAGCAGTTAGAGGCCCGTGTCCGCAGGGAGGGTGTCCCCGGAGGGCTTGCGTTCGACCCGTCGGCCGAGTTTCTCTCGCGAGTGGAGATCCTCAACCTCACCACCCGGCATGGCGACCTCGACCTGACGTTCGAGCCCGCGGGTACGCAGGGTTATCCGGACCTCTTGCGCCATGCGGTCAGGATCACGATACGCGGCACCCGTGTTCCCGTGGCCGCTCTCGCCGACGTGATCCGCTCGAAGGAGGCGGCCGGCCGGGAAAAGGACCTGGTAACATTGCCCACGCTGAGGAGACTCCTCGAACGTTTGGAAGAGGGACACGAGGTTCCGGAACAATCGGGATAGACGAGGAGAAATCCGCGCTCACGGTTCCCTCGGGAGCAGCTTGGGCTTACCGCGGATCTCGATCGCACCGAAGTGTCGCTCGTCCAGAGTTGCGATCCCCGACGCGCCGAGACGCTCGGCCACCGCCACGACGACCCCGTCGACCAGGCCGAGACGCAGATCCCGATACCGATCGCAAAGCTCGTATGCTCTCTTCAGATCGGTACGGTCGCCCCACTCCACGGCGTAGCGTCCTTCCGCCAGATCGCGCAGGAAGGCCAACTCGGCATCGGGACCGACATGGCTCGCGAGCAGGTAGTCCACTTCCGGGAGAATGGCCCACGGCAGCATCCAATCCTCGGGATCCTGCTCGAACACGTCGAGAAGGACACGGTGGTGGCGGTCGTCCGCGTCGACCAGGGCGAGAATCGCCCCGGTGTCCGCAACGATCACGCGTCGTGTCCTATGCCGGCCAAGAGTTCCTCCGCGCGCTCGGACAGGTCACCCCGCCCGCTGTGGCCTGCGCCCACGCTCCGGGGCCGGGCTCGCCCAGGCTTTCGCCGGGCATACTCGGAGACGGCCTCGCGAACGAGTTCGGCGGCGCTACGCCCCTCCGCCTGGGCGAGCGTCTTGAGGCGTCTGTAGTCCGCCGCGTCCAGGTACACGGTAGTCTTGGTGGTGGTGCGTACCATATAAGGTAGCATATATGGTGACTGGCCCGCTGTCAATCGCCGTCCCACCTCAGCCATGGAGGACGCATCCCGCCTCCAGTCATCGGGGAGCCGCTCGGACTCCTTGAGCCACGAACGGTTTTGCTTTTGTTCATAAGGCAGTCCTATCTTACCTCCTCCGGGTCCTCTTCCCCTGTTGCTGAGCCGGGCCCTTTGTCCAGATGACTCTTCCGGACGGTTCGCCGATGAATGCCGAATACACAGCGGTGATAAAGCAGGATGGGGATTGGTGGGTCGGCTGGGTCGAAGAGGTGCCTGGAGTCAACTGTCAGGAACGAACGAGGGACGAGCTCATGACCAGCCTCCGAGAGGTCCTTTCAGAGGCCCTGGACTTCAATCGTCAAGAGGCGCGCAAAGCGGCCGGAGATCAGTTTGTTGAAGAACGCCTCGCGCTATGAAGCGTCACCAGTTGCTGCGCCATTTGCGCAGTAACGGGTGCGAGCTTCTTCGCGAGGGCGGCAAGCATTCCTGGTGGTACAATCCCGCCTCGAATAGACGTTCCGCAATACCTCGCCACAGCGAGATCCGAGACATTCTTGCAAGGAAGATCTGCAAGGATCTCGGCGTCCCCCCTCCTGGTGCTACAGCGGTACTACATCGAAGGAGTGATGCGGGGGGAGCGTGAAGGGGTGAGGCGCTACTGTCGTGTGAAGGGATCGCGCACCTCGAGAAAGTCGAACTTCCAAAAATCGCGATCACGTGAATACAGGACGTTCACTCCATGCTGCTTCAGCAGAGCCACCAAGTGGGCATCGGAGACGAGGTTTCCTCGCACCACGATCCCGTCGGTCGCCTCCATGTAGCTATCCATGAACCCGCCGCGCGCCGAGAGTACACGCACCTGCGGCAATCGAAGCATCTGGCTGACATTGGCCAGCGCTTTCTCGTGCGTGAGCGGACGGGTGAAGGCTCGTGGACCCAGTTTCCAGACCAGGTCTCTAGCGCCCGAAGAGATCGGATGCCTTCAGCCGCAAGCCCGGCAGGATGGCCCCGACGTCGATCTCTTCGTCCCCGGTCAGGAGGCGGATCTCCCTGCGCAAGCGGTAGACGGTGACGCTCCGGGAGCGGGGTTCCACCACCCATACGAGCGGCGTCCCGGCGTCCAGATAGTCCACCACCTTGGCGTGAACCTCCGACATGGTGTTGGATGGGGAGACGATCTCGACCGCCAGGTCGGGGGCGAGGGGAGCGAATCTGTCGGGGTCGAACGTCAGCCTGTCTCTGGCGACGAACGCCACGTTGGGGGCGCGGACTGTCGGTGGTTCGTCGAAAAGCACGAAGCCGGTCTCAGCCGTCACCACCTCTCCGAGGTCGTATTCGCTCACGAACGAATGGAGGATGCCCGCGATCCGGCCAGCGGTCCCGCCGTGCCGGAAGCCGGCCGGCGGCTCCTTGATGACCTGCCCGCGCACGAGCTCCCGGCGCCAGCCGTCATCGGAAAGGCGCTCGAACTCCTCGATCGTCAGGAGCCCGGCTTGGACCCCACGCTTGTCGGTTGCATCCATTCTCTTCCTTCGCCAACGTAGAGTGGGAGCAAGGAGCAGGCCAGGTCGAGATCCCGCGAGGCCCTGCTTCTCCTATTCAGATGAGGGGGATCTGCGGCAGGTTTCGAAAGTGCTCGCCGCGGGAGCAGAGGACGAGGTCGTGCTGAACGACGAGTGCCGCGATCCAGAGATCGTTGGTGGGAATCGGAAGGGCCGCTTCGCGGAGTTGCCGGAATAGATTGGCGTAGTGATGCGTCGTGGCCTCGTCGGCGAAAAGTACATCAACGCCGAGCTTGGCGATGAATTCCTTGAGGCGCCGCTCATTCTCGGCGCCTCGTCGGCCGACCGCGAAGCCGGCGCGCAACTCCCCCATCACGATGAACGGCACGTGGATGCGCTCGGCGCGCTCGAGCAGATCGGCGAGCGCCTTGTCACCCCTGGCGAAGTCCGTGTAGCGGTTGGTGTCGAGGGTGAGCCTTATGACCAGAGATCGACTTCGATGCGTCGCTGCTCGGCCAGCGCTTGCTCGGTCTCCGGATCGTCCTTCCAGGTGCCGGCGAGATCCGAGAGATCACGGCGCCTGAGATTCTCGCCGTCCAACCCGAAGGCCTGCATGAGGGCCTCGATCGTCACGCGGTTGAGGCTTTTCCCCTCGCGGCGGGCGCGCTCGCGGATCGCCCTGTCGAGGCGCTCCGGAATCTTCCGGATGGTGTACTGCATGCACTCAGCCTAGTACATGCATGCACTGGCGTCAAGGCGAACTGCCTGGACCACAGCCGAGGCAGCATGATGGCCGGCTCGGTCCTGACCGTGCTGCCGGTGCTGGTCGTCTTTCTGGCCCTCCAGCGGTACTACATCGAGGGCGTGATGCTGGGAAGCGTGAAGGGACAGGGTCAGAGGAAGACCAGCTCGATCCTCGTCTCGACCGCAAGGCGCTCGAAGTCCCTCCGGTTGAAGGTCATGAGGCGATCGACCCCGGCTTTCTCGGCCGCCCGGAGATGCAGCGCATCGGATATGATCCCTCCGGTCAGCCCCAGGTTCGTCACCAGTTCGATAGCCGCCTGATAATCGGATCCGTCCAGAGCGACGACATCCATGCGTGACGCGATGTTGTGTCGAATGAGTTTCCGGGCCTGACCGGCGGTGATCCGAGGACTCACCGGCAACGTCGTGAGGACCGCGTAGAGCTCCGCCAGCCCGTGTGCGGCGACGCATGCCCTGGGCCCGGAATTCGGCGGGACTTCGTTGCACTTGGTCAATTTCTTTGGTATAGGCTCAGTTCCTTTAGCTGGACGAGATGCGCGTGGAGATTCCGGCGCGCACAGAAGACGAGCCCCGGAAGCGATCGTCATAGGCGTGATCGCAAATAAGTATCGGTCCGCCATCATCTCCCGGCGCGGCGAACGAACGCGGCTGATCTCGGTCAACGTCGACTTTCCTTCATGAAATAGCAATGAACCGGGCCGGGGTGTCCGGTCCTGATGATCAAGGAGTTCCTCGATGAGACCGGGTGAGCCGAAGGTCTTGAGGTGCGTCATCGTCCCGTCCCAGGATCGTCACGTCGAGGCGTGCCCCGATCGCCCGGGCGTATGCCCGCAGCGTCGAGAGCCGCGCGTCCCCCCGTCTCTCGAGCTTGGACACATCCGACTGCCCGATCCCCAGCCGCTCGGCGACCTGGGCCTGGGTCAGTGCGGCTCGCATCCGTGCTTCCGCCAGCGTCGTCGTCTTCGGTCCCGACCCGCTGCGTAGGCGCTCGATCCATGCGCTCCAGAGAGCAGACGTGCCGTACATCGGGTGCGCGTCGCACAGGCGAAGCACCGTATCGGCCGTCGGGCCGAAGGGCTCGCGCGCGATCACGCGCAGAAGAGGCAACCACGTCTCGAGATCGCCCCGTTCGAGCAAAGCGTCGATCGCCGCCGGACCGAGGTTGGCAACCGCCGTACTGGCGGGGTAGTCGAGGTGCCGGAACCGCATCATCCGGCCCCCGCGGCAAGGAGATCCAGAATCTTCGCCGCGAGTCGGCGAGCCGCTTCGACCACATTGTCCCAATCCCGCCATCGTCCCTGGAGCTCCCGGTAGTGACCCAAATCGACCTCTGACAGGTCGTAGGGCGCGGGGTCGGCGAGTTGTTTGGCGAGCTGAGTCGCCACTCGCCTCCCGCCGGGCCCGATCTGATCCTCGTAATATTCGTCCATCCTGAGGATCACTCGCGCGGCATCGAGGAGATCCATTCGCTCGGCCAGCGCCACGACATCCAGATAGTCGCGTGTCGCGTTTCGACGCAGGATGAGCCAGGACTTGATCCGGAGGATCTCTTCAAGGGTTGGAACCCTGAGCATTCGGTCGCCGACCGTGATTTGCTCGACCTCGAGAGGTCGGCGGCGGATGAGCTGGCGGATGCCGGTCTCGACGCCGTCCAGACTCCCCAGGATCAGAACCTGTGGGCGGATCCGCGACGTCACCCAACCCTCCGTCTGCTCCAGGGCGACGAGGACCTCGTCGAACCTGCCCTGGAGATCGCTCAACGTATGATCGTCATCCAGAGAAATCCGGTGGCCGGCGTGATGTGCCGCGGCGGATTCCCCTACCAGCACAGCGTCGGGCACCACTTCTTGCAGACGCGCCGCCACCTCTAACACTGCACGAAATTCGGAACCCACGTTGATACCCGCCTCCCGAAAAGTTCGATATGCAGTAAATGCACTATTGATTATAATCACTTTGAAGAGGCTCATCAAGTTGTTCGAGAAACAGGAGACCAGGGACGACGGTTAGCGCTCTACACCCGCTACGGCAACAACCCGACCCAGCTCGCGCTCCAGGAGATCCCCAGCCTGGGCAGGTCGTGGTCTCGTTGCCGAGTACAGCGGCAAGAGGCCGGCTGGGGGATTACGGCGACCGGCGCTGCTACATTGAGCCCATCATGCCGGGCCGAGGAGACGGGGAGGCGAGCGATGTCGCGGGGTAGGTCGCGGGCGCTGGCCGTCCTCGCCGTGTCGGCGGTGGCGGCGGCACCGATGATCGCCCAGGAGCGGGGGGTGACCGCGGCACAGATGATCGCCCAGGAGCCGGCTTCGGAGAGCGCAGCCCCCCGCTGGTGGAAGGGGAACCTCCACACCCATAGCCTGTGGAGTGACGGCGACCAGTTCCCCGAGCTCGCTATCGACTGGTACCGGCGCCACGGCTACCACTTCCTGGCCATGACCGATCACAACATCCTCCCCGACGAGATCCGGTGGATCGACGTGGCCGTGGCCGAGGAGCGGGGCGCGAGCCTGGAGCGGGTTCGCGAGGTGATGGGGGAGGATTGGATCGAGACCCGTGAGGTTCGCGACACGCTCCAGGTCCGGCTGCGGCCGCCGTCCGAGATCGCGCCACGATTCGAGGAGCCGAACCGGTTCCTCCTCGTTCCGGGCGAGGAGATCAGCGACTCCTTCGAGGACAAGCAGATCCACGTCAACGGGGCCAACCTGGTGGAGACGATCCCGCCGCAGGGGGGAAACAGCGTCGCCGAGGTCATCGCCAACGATGTCCTTGCGGTCAGGGAGCAGGGGCGGACGAGCGGCCGGCTGGTCTTCGCCCAGGTCAACCACCCGAACTACGTGTGGGCGATCGAGGCGGAGCACCTGGCGGGCATGCCCGCCGTCGATCCCGAGGGGGCGGCGTTCTTCGAGGTCTACAACGGCCACTTCCTGGTCCACAACGCTGGCGACTCGCTGCATCCGAGCACCGATCGGCTGTGGGATCTGGCGCTCATGGACCGGCTCCGTCGGGGAGCGGGCATCCTCTACGGCGTCGGTACCGACGACACGCACAACTATCATGGAAGCGGCCCCGGCGGGGCGCGCCCCGGCCGCGGGTGGGTGGTCGTCGCCGCGGACACGCTCTCGACCGAGGCCCTGATCCGGGCAATGGTGGCGGGGGATTTCTACGCCTCGAGCGGGGTCGAGCTCGATTCGATCCAACGGGAAGACGACCGGCTCGTCGTCGTGATCCGCCCGGAGGAGGGGGTGACCTACCGGACGCGGTTCATCGGAACATCGGTCCACGCCGATCGCCCCGAGGAGATCGGGTTGACCTTCGCCGAGATCGAGGGCCCGCGCGCCGAGTACCGGTTTCTGGGCGACGAGCTCTACGTGCGGGCGAAGGTGATCTCCTCGAAGGTGAAGGAGAACGCGCCGGTCGCGGGCGTGGGTGAGGTGGAGGCGGCGTGGGTTCAGCCGGTCGTGCCGTCGGAGGCCGGGCGCCGGGACGCGGCTCCTTGACGGGAGGGCTTGGGTTGTCCAACTTATCTGGGACAACACAGTGCTATACTGAACCGGGAGGCACCGGTTAACGCTCACAAGAAACGCGCGTCTCGGACGGTTTCGTCCAGCGAGATGAAGAACGGTTGGCACGGGTACCTCGACCGTGTCGTCCAGGCCCGCGAGGAAATCGTGATCACCCGGTATGGGAAGCCGATCGCCAAGCTCACGCCTTTCGAGGAAGACGCGGAGGCAGAACGGATATTCGGCTTTCTCGCCGGCACGGTAACGGTGCACGGCGACATCATCGCTCCCACCGGTGAGGAGTGGGACGCGGATGCTTGAGGAGCGCGAGAGAGGGGTTTGATCCTCGACACCCACGTCTGGATCTGGGTCGTCGAGGGAACGGAGAGCCAGCTATCGGACGATGCTATCCATCAGATAGATGCGTCGAGTCGGCGCGGCGAAGTCCTTGTTTCGGCAATCTCGGTATGGGAAGTCGCGACGCTCGAGGCCAGGGGTCGGATCAGCCTGTCACATTCCGTGGAAGAGTGGGTCCAACTCGCCCTTCGCGCGCCGGGTACGCGGCTTCTGGATCTTTCTCCTGAAATCGCCATCGAAAGCACACGCCTGCCCGACTCTCCACATGGCGATCCAGCCGACCGTATCCTCATCGCGGGCGCGCGGGTGATGGGAGTCCGCCTCGCCACTCGGGATGAACGCATCATCCGGTACGGCAAAGGAGGGCACCTGGCCGTCCTCGACGCGCGACCATAGCATCGAGCCGCGTCCCGGTTCCTGGCGTCTCGTCGGTTATACATTATAATGTAGCAATCATGATACGAACTCAGATCACGCTGGACCGGGAGCTCCGGAACCGGGCGCGGAAGAGGGCAGGGGAGCTTGGCATCTCGCTCGCCGAGTATATCCGCCGGTTGCTCGCCCGGGATCTGACTCGCTCCGAGCCGATCTCCGATCCCACG
>JBOHRW010000043.1:0-5054 GCA_050732935.1 Gemmatimonadota bacterium | reverse complement strand
GTCATTGCGGATGAGAAGCAGGCCCACGCCGTTGCCCTGGTTCAGGTTCTCAGGATCGAGATCCGCACGAGGCGGGGACGTGGCTGGGGCGCGCTCCGCGGCCGGCTGGGGAGCTTCAATCGGGGCGATTGGGGGTGCTCTTATCGGGGGTATCAATCCGGATGACGATCCAGGCGGCTCCGCACGATTTGGCGCGGTCTTTTTGGGAGGCTTTGGAGGTGTGGGATCGGTCCGTAGCCGGTGTGGGAGAGGCCGCTCCAGAGCCCCCAGGCGAATTATCGGTCGCCGCGAGCGTTGCTCGGGATGAATCCGAGGCGTAGGTTTTCGTGCATCGTAGGGTCGGGGCGTGGCGCAGCCCGGTAGCGCACCTGAATGGGGTACCTACACAGACATCGGTATTCGATTTCCACCTCGCAACAGCAGTAAGCCACTGTCATGCTCTGCCATTCCGAGAGTGCTATATTCGTGTCGACCTTGAAGGGATGATGAGGGTGCAGTGACAGCTTGCACGTCTTAAGGAGGCTGGGGGGTGGATCAGAGAGAGAGAAAATATTGGTTCTCGCCCTGGGGAGAGAGAAAACACTGGTACTCCGTATCGACGGATTGGCGAGATTGGGTTGCTGCGTCCATTCTTATCGCTCTCGCTATTGGACTGTCCCTCGCGTCATGTAGTGAGGCGCCCACGAGCGTGCCTACGGAGACCCCTGTGAGCGTGTCTACAGAGGCCCCGGCAGGTCCCGAGTACGACCCTCGATTCCTGGAGCTGATTGCCCTAGGCTCCCACAGACCACAACAGCTAATCGCAGCGGGCTGGGACCCCGCAATGACCACCGAGGAATATACCTTAGAGCTGTTCCGGGGCATGTACGCTGACTATGGCCACCTTCCAGTTAAAGAGAAATGCCCCTACAGGGGGCCTGTACCAGCTCATATCCGTGCTCTGAAAGAGTCGGCCTTTTCTTCGAACGATTGAAGGCTACAATCTTGAAGAAGAAAGACAGTGCCAGGAGGGTGAGTGTGGCGGGTCAACAGATGTCCCATGCAATGTCAGTCAGGCGATCAACGACTTAGGCATGTGCGGCATGATTGGATGGGGCTTGAGCTACTTGAATCCTTGGGCGGGTGCCGGTGCTGGTGTAACGTGTGGGTTCATAGTACTCGACAATAATGACTGTCTGGATTTCAGTCCAGTCTCCCCCGGTCAGTCGGGTGCTTGTTACCAGGGCGGATACTGCCCCTACCATGACAGGGGGGTAGCTGTTTCACCACTCCGGCCAGCTCAAGATGCGAGCACCTAGTGTTCTCCGCGATTTCGGCCACACCAAACGGCCACACCGGCCGGAGGACAATTGATGACACGGCTGGGAACCTTTTGACTATCAGCTACATTCCGTTGTGTCGGGGCGTGGCGCAGCCCGGTAGCGCACCTGAATGGGGTTCAGGTGGTCGCAGGTTCAAATCCTGTCGCCCCGACCACTCTCAAGTTAAAGCCCAGTCGCGAGTTAGGCGGCTGGCGGCGCCGGGGCGGCCTATGATGGCAAGGGAGGGAATCCGCCTGAAGGCGAAAAGCATCTTTGTCGCTTTGGTGCTGTGGTCGCTGCCGACATGCAGCAATATAACAGAGCCCGACGGCCAGTTTCCTCCAGCCGAGCGAACGGCTGAGTTTCTCCGCGTCAGTGTGCTGGAAGAGGCCGCACCGGCGAGTGGAATTGTCAGCTTGAAACTCGAGAACCTTTCGAACCTGGAGATCGATTACAATTTATGCATTGATCGACGGATCGAGCGTTGGAATGAAAATCGCTGGGCTGACGTGAAGGTGGACGTGGATGGTGTCTGTCCGGCGGTCGCGTTAATCCTACCGCCAGGATCCGAAGCCACGCATATAACGGCCGTCCCCGCGGAGCTCTCTCCAGGCATCTATCGCTTCGATTTTGGTAGCGTCCTGTTCGCGAGCCAAGGTCCGGAAAGCCTACCACAGGATGATCGGAAGACGAACTCGTTCATGGTGACCTCATCTAGTCCATAGGACCATTCTTCCGAGACCGTGCACACGCCCCTCAAAAACGAATCGGACGGTTGGTAGTACAGTTACTGCTGTAATACGAGATCTATTCGGACCTGGGGGGTCTCAGCGATCTCCGTCGGTCGTCCTGGCCTCACAACGCCCGCAGCACGCGGTTCAGTTTCCGAGGTTCGGTGGACATCTATGCAAAGCTCGTCGGCATTGTTGGAAGTTAGGGTAGTCCGATACCAACCCAATTCATCCGTGCGAGCCTCGACAGCATTATATGGAGTACCGGTGCAGTCACCGACATCGGTTATGGTCCCGGAGATGCCAGGTACCGTCTCAACGGGAGTGAGGGTTATCAGAGTGTTAGCTAGTGCGGTCCCGCTAGCATCGATCAGACGCCCGAACACGAAAGCCTCTTCGATTCGGCCCCCGGCGAACCAGGGCACTTGAAAAGCAAATGCAATGTCCTCCTGAGGCATCCATAGCAGTTCGTCTGCCAGTAATCCTCTGAGTATTGAGAAAGTCAACCACCCCTCGATCGTCTGGCCCGGAAGCAGGGTTGTTGCTTCAAGCCGCGGCATTCGCCCCCCGGGATGGACCGTCCACACCGGACCCTCGTGTAGTTGATCGGTGAGGGTGCGAAGCAGGAAATGATCCAGTGAGATCGAACGAGGCGCATCGGAGCGATTTGTGATCTCGAAGAGAAAAGTCGCAAATACATTATCCAGGGCCGGACGAGGAGAATCGTCAGAGGGAAACCAGCTCAGGTTGTACCTGAGGAGCTCCACCTTGAACCCGTTGTGCTCAGCCGTCACCTCTCCGATCGGAAGGCGCATGACCTCCGGCCCCATCAGGGAGTCCTCGCACGCAGCGAGGAACAAGGAGAGCGGAATGACAAAGAGCCGGAGCACTCCGGGCCGCGCATCCACCCTATCCAAACGATCTCAGCGGGTGGAGGCGTTTAGCCTGATCCACCTTGCCCCCCAAGGCAGCGGGGGCCGATAATCGATCTTCCATGGCCCGGCATTTCCTCTGCCTGCTCCTCCTGGCCAGCATTCCGCTGCTCTTGGCGGTTCTAGCGTGCGGGAGGACCGCTTCCACGCCGGCCCCTAATACCGAGTACCCAACGATCGAGATCGTGGATTGCGACGGTTCGCCCGTCGAGGGCAGACCGTGGCGCCAGGCCCCGCGCGAGGACGGTCTCTTCGCGCACCTGGCCGAGCGGGTCCCGGGCTTCGGAGGGTTGTTCCGGGAGGAGGGGCGGTTGGCGGTCTATCTACTGGATCTGGACACGGCGGAGCGGGCCAGGCCGACTCTGGATTGGTTTCTGCGTCGTGAGTTCCCCCACCTGGTCAATTTCGCCCATGACATCCACTGGCTCCAAGGCCAGTACGATTGGCGGCAGCTAGCGGTCTGGCGCGAATGCCTCGGGGGTCGGATGTTCGCACAGGGTGCCACGGGCATCGACATCGACGAAGGGCGAAACCGCATCACCCTTGGCACCCCCGACGAGGAACGAGATTCGATCCTCGAGGGCGAGCTCAAGAAGACCGCTGTGCCGCGCAATGCAGTGATCTTTCGGCGGCAGGGAATTGTCTGCCCGCTGCCGCTGGAGCCCTCGTGGATCGTTCCGCCTGGGGGGTGCCTCTTCACAGGGGACGGTAGGACCTCGAGACAGGCAAGAGAGAAGGAATTCAGCATGGAAAATAGGGGGCGCATTCAAGGTCCCAGCGCAACGGGTTGAAGTTTAGTATTTGAGGAGGACGACCTGGAAGGCCTCGGCGGGAGTCTGGAAGTCGAGCGTTTTACGCGGTCGGCCGTTGAGCAGCGCCTCGACGGTCTTGATCTCGCGCCGCGAGAGCTGTGCGAAGTCGGTGCCCTTGGGGAAGAACTGGCGCAGGAGACCATTAGTGTTCTCGCACGTGCCGCGCTCCCAAGGACTGTGGGGATGCGCGAAGTAGACCTGAAGCTTGGTCTGGGCGGTGAACAGCCGATGCTCGCTCATCTCCTTGCCCTGGTCGTAGGTCAAGGAGCGCTTGAGCGCCGTGGGGAGGGTGCGGATCTCGCGCGCGAAGGCCCGACGCACCGTGGTGGCGTCGCGACCGCGGAGCGGGACCAACACAACCGTGCGGGTCGAGCGCTCGACCAGCGTTCCCAACGCCGAGACGCTGCGCTGGCCGAGCAACAGGTCGCCCTCCCAGTGGCCGGGTATGGTCCGGTCGGCCACTTCGGCGGGCCGCTCCTCGATGGAGATCATGTCCGGGATCTTGCCCCGCCGTTCAGGTCCACGCGAGCGGGGGCGACGCTGCTTGCGCGGCTGCCGCAGGCAGCGCAACAGCTCGCGTCGCAGTTGCCCGCGAGGCAGAACGTAGAGATAGGTGTAGATCGTCTCGTGCGAGACCCGCATCGTCCGATCGTGAGGATACTCGCGCCCGAGCCGGCGGGCGATCTGCTCCGGCGACCAGCGCCGACGCAGCCCGGCCAGCACGTAGGCGCGCAGCCGTGCGTCGGCTTCCAAGCGCCGCGCTCGCCGTGGTTGCGATGCTCGCGCTCGAGCCTGCGCGTGGGCGCGCGTGGCCCGGTAGGTTGTGCGGCTGGCGCCGTTCCGGCTGAGCTCGCGCGCGACGGTGCTGGCCGCGCGACCGAGCTTGCGGCTGATGGCCGAGAGCGTTCGCCCCGCCGCCAGTTGCCGGCTGATCTCTTCTCGTTCCGTCATGGAAAGTCTGCTGTAGGTAGCCATAGTCCAACGACTCTACCCTCCTGGGTGAGCGTTGCACTACGACCTTGAACCCAAGAAGGGAAAACGGTCCGGACCAAGATAGAATCACGCGAAGCATTGTCTTTCAAGTGTTGGATGTCAGCACATTACCTGGTGTCCTCTTCTTACCGGTAGCCAGGAGAGCAGCCATGGCGCACGGCCCCCTCCAGAAGGACCGGCCATCGCGTTCTTCGGCTGAGCTAGAACCAGCTAAGTGTGTCTCCCCACAAGCCAGATGAAAGACTGCACGTCGATGTAGTCGCTCGCTCCGGAGGGACGGAGCTT
>JBOHRW010000042.1:0-10184 GCA_050732935.1 Gemmatimonadota bacterium | reverse complement strand
GATCAGGGGCTTCACCTCCTACTGGCACCTCCGGATCGAGGCCCGTCACGCGCTGGGCGATCACGCGCGCGAGCTGGAGGATGTCGGACGCCTGAGAGCCCGCTTCCCCGAAGATCCCGATCTGCCTCGGCTCGAAATGAACGCGCTTGCCGCCCTGGGTCGAGAAGACGCGCTCCTCGCCCGGATCGAGGCGGGGAGGGCCACCGGTGACGAGCGGATCCTCCCCTGGCTCGGCTGGGTGGTCGAGGAGCTCGAGGCCCATGGTCATCCGGCGCTCGCCGATCGGGTGCTGGAGCGGGCGCTGTCCATTCAGATGTCACGATCGACGGGAGGGAATGGCGCCGGCTTCAACGACTCCCAGGCGGCTCGCCTGCTGTATCTTGCCGGCCGGTGGGAGGAGGCGGGGAGGCTCTGGGAGCGCCTGGCGGCGGAGAACCCGGAAGCGCTGGAGTACCGGGCGCGTCTGGGGGTCCTCGCCGCCCGGCAGGGCGATCGGGCCGAGGCGGAGCGCGTCGATAAATGGCTCGAGCAGATCGATCCGGCGGCCTTCGATCTGCGCGGAGGTCCCCTCGTATGGCGCGCTCGGATCGCGACCCATCTCGGCGAGCGCGATCAGGCCTTGAGACTGCTTCGCCAGGCGCTCGAGGGCGGTCTGCGGCACGGATATCTCCTCCTGCACGTCGATGTCGACCTCGAGCCGCTCCGCGACGAGCGTGTCTTCCATGGGCTGATCCAACCCCGGGGATGATACAGGGCGACAGCGTCAACCATGCGCTCCGGGACGGGCTCCTCGCGATGGCGCGGCGCGACCGCGAGGTCCGTGCCGAGCTCGTCCGGAGCGGCGAGCTCTCCGAGGGATATCATCCGCGGATGGAGACGGTCCACGAAGAGAACGGCCACCGGCTGGAAGAGATCCTCGACGAGCGCGGCTGGCCGGGGCGGTCGCTGGTCGGCGAGGACGGCGCCGAGGCGGCGTGGCTCTTGGCGCAGCACGCGATCGCCATGCCTGCACTGATGCGAAGGGCGCGGGACCTGGTCGAGGCCGCGGTCGCGGCTCGCGAAGCCGAGCCCTGGATGTACGCCTACCTGGACGATCGGATTCGAAGCTTCGAGGGGCGGCCGCAGCGGTACGGGACCCAGTTCGACTGGGACGCGGAGGGCCGGATGCGACCGCTCCCGATCGAGGACCCGGAGGGGATCGACGAGCGCCGCTCCGCGGTCGGACTCGAATCGATGGCGGAGCGCCTGGCAAAGATGCGGGCCCAGACCAGCGCGGAGGGCGAGAGGCCCCCGGCCGACCTGGAAGCCTATCGGCGCGGCTTCGAGGTCTGGCTACTCGAGGTCGGCTGGCGTAAGTAAGGGCCGCCGCCGCGCGGCTCCGGCGGCTCTACCCCTGGTGCCTCACGATCTCTCCTTCCCTGAGCGCGAGGCGGCTACGGTCTGATGACTCGTTCGTGACCGCCGACGAAGGAGGACCGCAAAGTACCGCCGGCCAAACAGGGCGGCTGCTCGGCGGTCGGGTGCAGCCGCGCGTGAGGCGAGAGCCGCGCGTGAGGCGAGGCCGGGCAGTGATCTTGACGGACTAGTTCTTATTGACTAGTATGACCATGTGAAGCAAGCGTCGATCTCGACCCTCAAAGCGCGGCTCAGCGAGTACCTCCGCGCGGTCCGGAACGGCGAGGAGGTCATCGTCACCGATCGCGGCACGCCGGTGGCCCGACTCGCGCCGCTCGAACCGCTGGAGCGGCACGACGCGCACTTGCTGAGGTTGATCGAAGCCGGGCTCGTCCGACCGGCCGAGGGGGCGCTTCCGGACGACTTCTGGGACTGGCCCCGTCCCGAGGATCCCCAGGGTCTGTCCCTGAAGGCACTCCTCGAGGAGCGAGAGCAGGGCTGGTGATTTTCTGGGACGCGTCGGCGCTTGTCCCCCTCTTCATCCTGCAGCCCAATTCCGACAAGCTCGAACGCGCGTTGCGGCAGCGCTCGCCGGTGGGGATCTGGTGGGGATCGGTCGTGGAATGTTGGTCGGCGTTTGCCCGGTTGCGCCGCGAAGGGATTCTCCGACCGGACGAAGAGGCTCAGGCGCGGGAGCGGCTCAAGGAGTTCCAGAGGCGAAGCGACGAGATCGCGCCCTCCGAAGAGATCCGGCGCCTGTCCGGAACGCTGCTGCTACGACATCCGTTGCGCGCGGCCGATTCGCTTCAGCTCGCCGCCGCGTTGATCTATTCGGGGACTCCCGCGTCCGGGGATTTCTTCTCGCTCGACGTACGACTGAAGGAGGCGGCGCGGCTGGAGGGTTTGTCGCCGCTGCCGTGATCACGCCGCCAGCGCCTCCACGGCGTGGCGCTTCATCCTCAGGACCATCGCGTTCAACCCCCTCTCGCGTGTCTGGAGCCCCACCTTGCGCATGAGCCGACCGACGAAATCCGACGGGATCGCGAGACCGCTTCGGGCGACTGCCCGTTCAGCGCCTGGGTGAAGATCGTAAGGAGCGCACGGACGGTGGGCGCGCTCCGCGGCACGTCGGCAGAAGTACATCCTCCCGTCGAGGACCGGGCGGAGTGTGGTTGTTGGACCGAATCGCGGACTACCTGGTCCGCCGAAATGTCCGGACGAGCGCGTCACTCTGCGTCAGGAGAATCGGGCCCGCCACGCTCAGCACGAACACGTACACGGCGACCAGCGCCGGCAGACGCTCGGTTCCGGGGACGGCGAGCGCGACCGCCACGCCGGCAACGACGATGGAGAACTCGCCCCGCGGGGCGAGCAGGAGCCCGAGCCGGAGCCGGGCCGGCCCCCCGACCCCCCGCGACCGTCCGATCGCCCAGCCGGTGACCAGCTTGCCGGTCAGGCCGAGCACGGCGATCCCCAGCCCGGCCGCCCATACCTCGCGGAGGGCGTCGAGGTCGACCATCAGCCCGAACGCGACGAAGAAAAGGGCCGCGAAGAGCTGCTGATAGGGGACGATGATCCGCTCGACCCTCGGCTTGGCCTTCGTCCCGGCCACGATCACCCCGGCCAGGAAGCCGCCGACCGCCACCGAGACGGAAAGCGTCTGGGCCGCTGCGGCCAGGGCGATCAGCCAGAAAAACAAAAAGACGACCAGGAGCTCGTCCTCGATCCGCTCCAGCAACGAACCGAGGGGGCGCCGGAGAACTCGCGCCAGGACCAGGAGGCCGACCACGAACAGGACGGTCTTCGCCAGCCCGGCGGCCAGGGGGGCGGCGTCCGGTCCTCCAGAGCCGGCCACCCCGGCGAAGACGGCCAGGAAGAAAGCGATGAACAGGTCCTCGAACACGATCACGCCGAGGGCGGAAGGCGTCTCGGCGTTGGCGGCCAGCCGGTGGTCGATGATCGACTTGGCCACGATGACGCTCGAGGAGACGTAGAAGGCGCCCGCGAAGGCGAGCGTGGCCAGCCACGGCAGGCCCAGCACCAGGCCGCACGCCAGACCGATCCCGAAATTGAGGGCCACATCCAACAGTCCCGCGCTCACCAGAGGCCCGGCCCCGCGGGCCAGGGCCGACAATGAGAACTCGAGGCCGATCACGAACAGGAGCACCGCCACCCCGATCAGCGCGAAAACGCCGATCTCCTGGGGATCGCGGACCAGGGGCTGGAGGGCGACCCCGGCCAGGATGTAGAAGGGGACTACACTCTGTGAGAGGAGGCGAGCGATGGCCGCGGCGGCGAAGAGGACGGCAAAGACGAACGCCAGATCGACGAGCGCGTGTTCAGGTCCCACCCGCATCCCCTCCCGCCAGCGACAGCAGCACTTCCATCTGCTCGACGGTCCCCAGCGCCACCAGCGTGTCGCCGATCTTCAGCGGCTCCTCCGGCGAGGGGTTGGGGATGGAGGAGCCACCGCGCAGAATCGCGATCACGGACACGCCGGTGCGTTTGCGGATCTGGAGCCCCCCGATCGAGTTGCCGGCGAAGAAGCTCTTCGGGGTCACATGGAACCACCGCAGATGGAGCCCCTGCATGATCTCGAGGACGGCCTCCTCGGTGACCGGCTGGAAGTAGGTGCCGGCCAGGATGGCGCCGATCTGGTGAGCTTCCTGGTCGCTCATCTCGGTGACGCCCTCGGGGCTGTCGGGATCCTCTCCGAAGCGGTACAGCTCGCGCTTGCCGTCGTGGTGAATGACGATGACGAGCTTCTCGCCCTCGGCGGTGACCGCCGTGAACTTCTTGCCCACTCCGGGCAGATCGCTCTCGCGGATCTCCATGCCGCCTCCGGGTGAGGGGAAACAGGTTGAGCATCGCCAGGGAAGCCGAAGCCAGGCTAAGAGGGGGGCCTGGCTCTTGCAAATGTCGATCGAGTGGGCGGGCTCGTCGACGGGCTCGTGGAAACGGCGGGGCTCGCGATCGATGCGTGACGGCGCTTCCACGCGGCCCGGCTCTTGCTGCTTTGCCTGACGACCGTTACCGGGAGGGTGCGGTGGCACACTGGCAGGGGATTTCAACGTCGACCCTCGTGTTCGCCTGTAGTCTGGCGACGGCGTGCGGGGATACCGCAGCCGGACCCGTCGAACGTCGTCCCGTTCCGCCTTTGGAGCTTTCCCTCTCCAACGAGGACGGATTCATCGATGATGCGGGGGTCTTCCAATCGGCGGCCGAGGGGTTCGAGGTCGGCGCCGGCGGGGATGGGAGGACGGACGAGTTCATCCTCCTTCTCTCGGTTACCAACCAGTCGGCCTTCGCCATCTCCGACATCCGCGTAACGGACGAGGTCGCTCCCCACACGGGAATCGCCGTGTGCAGGGAGATTCCGCCTTCGTCACCGGACGGATCGGAGAACCCGTCAATAGGAACGATAGACAGCCCAGACTGCTCCGCGGGCGGCTTCGTCTGGCAGATCGGCACCTTGAACGGTGGCGAGCTGGCCCAGCTCTTCTTCCGCGCCGAGGCGCTGGCCGAGGGTGCCGACGTGAACCGGGTGGCTCTGGATGCCGAGTCGGTGAGCGGCTTCCTCCTGCGGGAGGAGCCCTTCTTCGTGGGTGGGGCCACCGCCGAGCTCGATGTGAGCGTCGAGGATGGATTCATCGACGATCCCGCGGGCGTGTTTCAGGGCGCGAAGGAGGCCTACGCCGTCGGAGACGGATCGGCCAGCAGGCCCGATGAGCTGATCTATCTGGTCGAGCTCATCAATCAAGGCCCGGTCGCGGCGCACGATCTCAGAATCGTGGACGCGGTCGGCCCTGACGGAGAGGGGGTCGCCTGCCGGGAGATCCTGGCCATGGTTCCGTCCGGGGGCGCCAACCCGACGATCGGCTCGGTCGATGGGGGAAACTGCTCTCCGTCCGGGTTCACCTGGCGGATCGGCACGCTGGATGCCGGGAATGCGGCGATCCTACTGTTCCGCGCCGAGGCGCTCGAGGAAGGCACGCCGGTCAACCGGGCCGTCCTCGTGGGGGGAGGATTGCCGTTTCCGGCCGTCATCGAGGAGCCGACCGCCATCGTCGGAAACTGATACCCCCGCTACAGCAGGCTCATCGGATCGCGGTCGATCTCCAGCCGGTCGGCGCTGGCCAGAAGATCCCCTTCGCGCCGCACGAGCTCCCACAGCGCGTCGTCGAGGACCGACGCCGCCTCGGACTTGAGAAGCAGGTGGTGGCGGGTCCGGCCCCGCAGCCGCTCCAGGGGGCAGGGAGCGGGCCCCACGATGCGGAGCCCCGGCAGGCCACGGTCCCGAAGGTGGCGGTCGACGGCGGCGGTTCCGCGGGCCACCGAGGTCTCGTCGGGGCCGCTGACCACCACGTTTGCGAGCCGCGCTCCCGGTGGATAGCCGAGCCCGCGCCGAAGCTCGACCTCGCTCCGGTAGAAGCCCTCGTAGTCGTGGGCCGCGGCGGCCACGATCGCCGCCTGGGTCGGCATCCAGGTCTGGAGGAGGACCCGCCCCGGCCGGTCCCCGCGGCCCGCGCGCCCGGCCACCTGGACGAGGAGCTGGAAGGTGCGCTCCGAAGCCCGGAAATCGGGCAGATGGAGGGCGGTATCGGCCGACACTACGCCCACCAGCGCCACCCCCGGCAGATCGAATCCCTTGGCGATCATCTGGGTGCCCACCAGGATGTCGATCTCCCGATCCTGCATGGCGCGATAGATCCGCGCGTGCGACCACTTGGCCCTCGTCGTGTCGACGTCCATCCGGGCGACGCGCGCCTCGGGGAGCACGCCGCTCACGGCCCGCTCCACCTGCTGGGTCCCCAGCCCGCGGGTGTCCAGACCGCGGCCGCGACACGCCGGGCACGCGTCCGGCACGGGCTCGCGGTAGCCGCAGTAGTGGCAGAGCAGCCGTGGACGGTCACGATGGTAGGTGAGCGAGATCCGGCAATCGGGACACTCCGCCACCCAGCCGCAGTCGAGACACTGGACGTAGGCCGAGAACCCGCGCCGGTTGAGGAAGAGGAGCGCCTGGTCGCCCGCGGCGAGCGTCTCGGAGAGCGCCCCGGCCAGCCTCGCCGACAGCCCCGGCGCGACCAGCTCCTCCCCCACCGGCCGGACGGCCTCCCGCTGGGCGGTATCCTCACCGCCCGCCGGCCGGCTGCGGGACCCTTCGCCTTCCGCCGGCCGACCGTTCCCGACCCGCTTCCGGGCCAGGCTCACGATCTCGACCTCCGGCAGCGGCCGCTCCGCGATCCGGCGATCGAGCCGGAAATGCCGGTACTTGCCCGACTCCGCGTTGGCCCGGCTCTCCAGGGACGGTGTCGCCGAGCCCAGCAGGGCCACGCCGCCCTCCAGGGCGGCCCGAACCACCGCCACGTCCCGGGCATGGTAGCGCGGCGTCTCGTCCTGCTTGTACGCCCCCTCGTGCTCCTCGTCGACGACGATCAGGGCCGCCCGGTCGACCGGCGCGAAGAGGGCCGAGCGCGCCCCGATCACGATTGGGATCTCGCCCTCCCGGATGCGCATCCAGGCGTCGAACCGCTCGCCGTCCGAGAGCCCGCTGTGGAGGACGGCCAGCCGCTCTCCGAACCGGTCCCGGAACCGGCTCACGACGGGCGCCGCGAGGCCGATCTCGGGGACCAGCACGATCGCCCGCCCGCCAGCATCCAGCGCCGCCTCCACCGCCTCCACGTAGACGCGCGTCTTGCCGCTCCCGGTCACCCCCTGGAGGAGCGCGGTCTCGCTGGATCCGGCGGCCAGCATCCCCCGGATCCCCTCCACCGCCTCTCCCTGGTCTCCGGTGAGCGCGCCCTCCGCCGACACGGCGGGGAGGACGGCGCCGCTTCCCCGGAGGGGGTCGCGGACGATCGAGAGCCGCTCGACCTCCAGAAAGCCGCGCCCGGCCAGGGCGCGGAGGACCCCCTCCGAGACGCCGATCCGACGGCAGAAATCGGCGCGCTCGACGGGGCCGTCCAGGAGCCGCGCGGCCTCCCACGCGCGCATCTGCCCGGGTGCCGAATCGAGGGCTTCCCGACGCTCGGTCTCGACCTCCGGTGCGAGCGCTCCCACCGGAAGGACGTGCAGGCGCTCCTCCCGCCGCGCCGCCCGCGCCTCTTCCCGCCTTCCCACCGAGTAGGTCGCGCCGGGCGGGAAGAAGAGGCGCAGGACGAGCCCGATCGGAGCCACGTAGTACTGCGCCATCCAGAGGGCGAGACGCCACTCGGTCTCCGAGAGGACGGGCCCGGCGTCCAGCACCTCCAGGACGGGCTTGAGCCGCACCCCGGCGGGAGGCTCGGCCACCGGCCCGACCGCGAAGCCGACCATCCGGCGCCGGCCGAACCCGACCACGACCCGGCCCCCGATCGGCGGCACGCCATTTGCTTCTTGAAGGCGATAGGTGAAGCGGCGGTGCACGGGCAGTGGGAGAGCGACCTCGACCAGACCACCCGGCTCCATCGCGATTGCCGGTTGATCTATGGCGTCTTGGCCTTTATAATGGGGCGACTTGGCTTTCGACAGGATCGTTTTCCCCCCCATCCTTCGACCAACTACAGGATGTTCAGCAAAGGGGCCCGGCCGGATTGGGTCCGTCCCAGGCCATCATGAATCCAAATGTCCGGAGAAGAATAAGATCATGTCCCTCTTGAGACGATTCCCGCTCCTGTTCCTGTGCTCCCTCCTGGCCGGCTCGACGCTGGCCCTGACCGGCTGCAACGAAGGGCCGACCGGCCCCACTCACTTCACCATCCTGAGCCCCGGCGAGGGCCGGGTGACCGTCCTGCCGGGCGATACAGTCCACTTCCAGGTCCAGCTCAATGCCACCGGATTCCGCGTCGAGTACCTCGTCGACGGCGAGAAGGTCCACGAGGGGCCCGCTTTCGACTTCACGCCCGTTCTGGTCGAGCACACGGTTCGCATCTCGGTCATCCCGATCGGTTCGACGGCCGAGCCCGACGTCCGGGACTTCCTGGTCGGGGTCGAGGTGCCCGGCAACGCGCCGCCCTCGGTCTCGTCCTTCAATCACGTCCCTGAAACCGCCGAGGCGGTCACCGACACCTTTACGTTCACCCTGGCGGCGAGCGACGCGGACGGGGGCGTCAGCCGGGTCGTCGTCGACTTCGGCGACGGGACGGACCCGTTGACCCTGACCGGCGGCCTGACCGGCGGCCAGATCCAGGAGGAGCACGTCTTTCCAGCGCAGGGAACGTACGAGATCGAAGCGGTCGTGTTCGACGACGACGAGGTGGCGGTCGCGGTGCTTGACACGGTCCAGGCGCTGCCGCCCAACCAGTTCCCGACCGGAACGCTGACCGTGATCGGCACCTCGGAGGGCGACGCCCCGGTAGTGGTCACGCTGCAAACGAGTGGCACTGACGTGGACGGTGAGATCATCACATGGGAGCTGGACACCGGGCTCGGGGAGGGCTTCCAGCCGATCCAGCCGAACCAGACGGTTCCGGTGAGCTATCCCTTCAGCGAGCAGCCTTTCCGTCCCCAGCTGCGGCTGACCGACGACGACGGCGACTCGACCCTGATCGAGGCCGACCAGGAAATCCTCGTGTTCCGGCAGATCGACGCCGGTCAGTCCAACGTCACGTTCCAGGGGAATCCGGCCTTCGCGAACGTGCCGATCGCACCGGCGATCTGGGCGGACGGCCAGGACGCCTTCGTCGTGACCATCGACGTCCGGGGCCCGGACGGCTCTCCCATCCCGGACGCCCCGTTGAGCGTCACGGTGGATCGGCCCGAGCTCGTCGCTCCAGACGGACAGAATCTCGGAGTCCCCGTCACGATCACGCCCGCCGAACCGCGGACGGACAGTCAAGGGCAGGTCACCGTCTTCGTCCGGACGGACACCTCCACCCGCGTCGAGGCGGTTCCGGAGATCTCCTTCCAGCCCTTCGGCCTCCAGGTACAGGCCGATCGCGGCCACGGCGAGATGGTCATGCTCGATTCGTTCGAGGGGCTCAACGCGGAGACGATCATCAGCGCTACGACCGGAAGTCTCTCCATCAGAGCCGCGAACGACCAGGGCGGCTATTGTCCAGGGGAGCTGGTCAACATCTCGGTCGACGTGACGGCGCGTGTCGGCGCGCCCGGGGCGGGTGGGCCGGCGGCCAACCGCTATGTCGTGGTCCGGCGAGGACAGTTCTCCAATCCCGCCATCATCCCGAGCACGGCTGGACCCGGGTTCTCGAGCTGGCGGACCAACGGAAACGGGGAGATCGTCCTGCAATCCCGGCCCAGCGCGGACGACCAGGCGCTGATCGTCATCGCCTGGGTGGACGGGCAGCCGCTCGACGACTTGAAGTCCTTCAACTTCGCGGCCGACTGTCCCTGAAGATCGGTAGCTGACGCCCGTCAGCTTTCTCCAGAATGGAAGAGGGCGCGTCCGAGCGGCGCGCCCTCTTCCACATTGACCTTTCTCGGTCCGGGTCGCTACGGCGTGATGATGACCGTCGTCCCCACCTCGGTCAGGGAGTAGACCGTCGAGATCCCCTCGTCGGAGAGCCGCATGCAGCCGTGGCTGACCGCTCTGCCCACCGACTGCTTGATCTTGGTCCCGTGGATGGCCAGGCCGTCGCCGAGGTACAGCGCGTACTGCCCCATCTCGCCGGGGAAATAGCGCTTGGGGCTGTCGGCCGCCGGCACTGCGCGACCCTTCTCGATATAGTGCCAGTCGGGAGCGTACCAGACGGGATCCGTCTCCTTGCGACCCACCGAGAAGACTCCCACGGGGGTCTCGAAGAGCCAGCCGCCGTTCTCGGCGTCCCGATGCCGCAGATAGGCTCCCTTGC
>JBOHRW010000041.1:0-1974 GCA_050732935.1 Gemmatimonadota bacterium | reverse complement strand
ACCCGAGTTCGACAGATGTGGTGATCGTCTAGGCCCTCAAAAGGTCCGCTGAGCTGGGGAAATGGGTGATCGCCTAGTGATGTGGCGTGTCACTAGGCGGTGGTGTTGTTGCTGGTCAGGGGCTTGTGGTCAGCTCGATGATCCGGGGCGGGGTGGGGATGTCCAGGGCGGTGAACGCGTCACGTTGGGGCTTGGTCAACTCGCTGGTCTGGCGGTAGGTGCCGGCCGGGCCGGTGAAGGTCGCGGCGTGGATGCGTTGCAGCTGGGCTCGGATCTGGTTCCAGGTCTGCCCGGTGGTGGTCTCGGCGATGCGGATGAGCAGCAGCGCCAGCCAACACAGGATCACGTGCGCTCGGATGCGGTCCTCTTTGCGGTGGTAGAGGGGCCGCAGGTCGATGATCTGTTTCATGTCCCGCCACCCGCGTTCGACCTGCAGCAGCTGTTTGTAGCCCAGCGCGATGTCCTCGGCGGACAGGTGCGGATCGGAGCAGCGCAGCAGGTACTTGCCGTCCAACCGTTGTTCGGCGGTGATCTTCTTGGTGTCGACGCGCAGCAGCCCACCAGGGGTGACCCGCAGGAACCGGTTGAGCCCGGGCTTGGTGGAGATCACCCCACGCAGCTCGGCGCGTTTGGTCGCGGTCAGCTTGTCGCTGCCGTCGAGCATGGTGGTGAGGTGGTCGACCAGCTTGTCGCGTAGCGCGGCGTCACGGGTGGCTTGTTCGGGGTTGAAGCAGATCACGAACCGATCGTCGGTGCCGATGTTGACCTGCTTGACCTGCAGGTTGTCGGCCACCGTGCGGTAGCGCCCAGGGCGGGCGAGCGCGGCTTGGACCTCGGGTGAGCCTGAGCGCAGCTTCTCCCCGAGGATGTAGCCGCCACCGGCGCGCATCAACGCCTTCCGGTTGGACTTCGAGGTGAAGCCGCGATCGGCCACCCAGATCACCCGCGACAGGCTCCACTCCCGCAGATCTTGTTTGACCTGGGCGATCAGGTTGGTGTCGGTGGCATTCCCGGGCCAGGACCACACCCGTACCGGGATGCCCTCCCGGGTCACCGCCATCCCCACCACAACTTGCGGCAAATCCGGTCGATGATCTTTCGAATGACCGTGCACCCGGAACCCGGCCGCCTTCCCCGGCGACCCGTCCATGGCGGCGCGTGCATCCTGGTCAGGGCCACCGGCAGGGTCAGCCACCGCATCGGTTGCTGGGGCGGCGGCCGGGTCTGGGTCGGGTGCCGGGTCGAGGACCCGGCCGTGCGCATCGCGAGCGACCGGCTCGTCGGGCTCGTCGATCTCGGCATACGTGGTGGTGGTATCGAAGAAGATCAAGTCCAGGTGAAGGTTGAACAGGTCGCTGACCTGGAAGTATGTCTCTTTCGCCAGCGCGGGTTCGACCTCCAGCAGCCAGTCCATCGCCCGATAACACGACTGCTCATCGACTCCGGTCAACTCGTCGATGTGCACATCAGAGCTGATCCAGTCGGTGGCCGCGAGCTTGCTGCACGGGTCGAGGGCCCGGTTGGCGACCAGCGCGAACAGCACCCGCTCCACCCGGGGATCGCGTCGACACCCGGCCAGCTGGGTGCGTAGCGCGGTGTCTAGACCCAGCCGCCGCCACAGCCGATCCAGCACGTAGGTGCCCCCGATCGGGCGGGCTTGGGTGAACACCAGCCCGGGTGGGCCGGTCAGGGCGGCGGCCTTCGCGGGATCGAGCAGCTTGGTCAACGCGGTCACCGCCCGCTCGACCGCGGCCCGGTCGATTTCGTCTTCGCGACCGAAGGAGTACAACACCTTGGTCCGCGACATCTGGGCTTGGGCGTCCCACACGTTGTGCGCCAGTTGCAGGTAGCGCACCGGGGAGCCGTCCTTGTTCTTCCGCGTCGCCGCCCTGATGTACACAGAACTAGACCGTACAGCAGTAACAGCAGCTCAAACTATCCGACACGCCATAATCGTGTCACTAGGATTTTTGG
>JBOHRW010000040.1:0-11949 GCA_050732935.1 Gemmatimonadota bacterium | reverse complement strand
TCGGCCGCCTCGGCCTCGGCCTCGGCGGCCAGCTCCTCCAGCTTCGGCAGCGGGAACTCGACCGCGTTGTAGCGCAGGGTCCCCGTCCCGGCCGGGATCAGGTGGCCGATGATGATGTTCTCCTTCAGCCCCGCCAGCTCGTCCCGCTTACCGGAGAGAGCGGCCTCGGTCAGGACCCGCGTCGTCTCCTGGAACGAGGCCGCCGACACGAACGACTCGGTCGTCAGCGCGGCCTTGGTGATCCCCAGGAGCAGCGGCTCCGAAGTGGCCGGCTCGCCGTCCCCCTTGAGGCTGTCCTCGTTGGCCCGGCGGAACGTCACCTTGTCGACGTGCTCGCCCTCCAGCAGGTCGGTGTCGCCGGGATTGGCGATCCGAACCTTCTGCAGCATCTGGCGCACGATCACCCCGATGTGCTTGTCGTGGATCTTGACGCCCTGGAGCCGGTACACCTCCTGGATTTCGTTCAGCAGGTATTCCTGCACCTCGCGGGGACCCTTGATCCTGAGGATGTCGTGCGGGTTCACCGGGCCCTCGCTCAGCCGGTCGCCGGCGCGCACGACGTCGCCCAAATGGACCCTGAGGTGCTTGCCGTGCGGGATCAGGTACGTCCGCTGCTCGCCCTGCTCCGGCGTCACCAGGATCTCGCGGTTGCCGCGCACGATGCGGCCGAACTCGACCCGGCCGTCGATCTCGGTGATAACGGCGGGGTCCTTGGGCTTCCGGGCCTCGAAGAGCTCGGCCACCCGCGGCAGGCCGCCGGTGATGTCGCGGGTCTTGTAGACCTCGCGGCTGATCTTGACAAGCGTCTGCCCCGCGCTCACCTCTTCGTCGTCCCGCACCAGCAGATGGGCGCCGGTCGGGATGATGAAGTCGCGGATCTTGTTCCCCTTCTTGTCGACGATCGTGATCCGCGGGTGCAGCGCCTTCTCGCGGTCCTCGATGATGACTCGCTGCCGGAGACCGGTCGACTCATCGAGCTCCTCGCGGACCGTGAGCTCCTCGACGATGTCGTGGAACTCCGTCTTGCCCGGCTTGTCGGTCAGAATCGGGGTCGAGTACGGATCCCACTCGAAGAGGAGGTCCCGCTCCTCGATCTGCTGGCCGTCATCGACGCGGATGAAGGCGCCGTAGGGTACCGTCAGGCGGCTCCGGACGCGGCCCTCCGTGTCCTTCACGAGGAGCTGGCCCTCGCGGCCGGTCACGATGTGCTCGCTCTGGGGCGTCTCGACCGTGTCGATCCGGTCGTACTCCACCTCGCCGGCGAACGAGGCCGTCTTCCGTGACTGGGCGGCGATGCGGCTCGCGGTCCCGCCGATGTGGAACGTCCGCAAGGTGAGCTGCGTGCCGGGCTCGCCGATCGACTGGGCGGCGATGATCCCGACCGCCTCGCCGATGTCGACGGGCTTGAGCGTGGCCAGGTTGCGGCCGTAGCACTTCCGGCACAGGCCCCGCCGGGCCTCACAGGTGAGGACCGAGCGGATCCGCACCTTCTCGATGCCAGCATCCTCGATAGCCTGGGCGGAGTCCTCGCTGATCTCGTCGCCCGCCTCGATCAGGACCTCGTCCTGGATCGGGTCGATGACGTCGTCGAGGGCCACCGATCCCACGATGCGGTCCCGGAGTGGCTCGATGACCTCCTCGCCCTCCTTCAGCGCCATGACCTCGAGGCCGAGGATCGTGCCGCAGTCCTCCTCGGTGATCGTGACGTCCTGCGCCACGTCCACCAGGCGGCGGGTCAGATAGCCGGCGTCGGCGGTCTTCAGCGCCGTATCGGCGAGGCCCTTGCGGGCGCCGTGCGTGGAGATGAAGTACTCCAGCACCGACAGTCCCTCGCGGAAGTTCGACTTGATCGGGCTCTCGATGATCTCGCCGATCTGGCCGGTGATCTTCTTCTGCGGCTTCGCCATCAGGCCGCGCATTCCGGCGAGCTGCCGGATCTGGTCGCGCGAACCGCGCGAGCCCGAATCGGCCATCATGAAGATCGGGTTGAACCCGCCCTGGTCCCGCTGCAGGGACTCGAACATGGCCTGCGAGACGTCGGTGTTGGCATGGGTCCAGACGTCGATGACCTTGTTGTACCGCTCGCCGTCGGTGATCACGCCCTTCTGGTACTGGGTGGTGATCTTCTCGACGGCCTCGTCCGCCCGGGCCAGGATCTCCCGCTTCTCCTCGGGGATCACCATGTCCTTGATCCCCACCGAGGAGCCGGAGTGGGTCGCGTAGCCGAAACCGAGGTCCTTCAGGTTGTCGAGGAACTCGACACACCGCCTGAGGCCGGCCCGGTTGTAGACCATCGACACGAGCTGGTTCAGCTCGCCCTTGTCCATGGGCTTGTTCTGGAAGGGGATGTCGACCTCGGTACCGTCCTCCCGCGGCTCGCGCGGCACGATCCCGTTGAAGAGCACCCGACCCACGGTGGTGTCGATCATCCGGCCGTCCTTGCGGATCCGGATCTTGTCGTGGAGGCCGATGTCCCCCCCGGCATGCGCCATCTGCACCTCGTCGTCGTCGGCGAAGAGGCGCACGTTGGGAATCGTCTCGTCGCCGACCTCACGGGTCGGCTTCCAGTCCCGGGGCTCGCGGGTCAGATAGTAGCAACCGAGCACGATGTCCTGCGACGGGCTGGCGATCGGCTTCCCGTCGGCCGGCTTCAGGATGTTGTTGGCCGACAGCATCAGCACTCGCCCTTCGAGCTGCGCCTCGTACGACAGCGGCACGTGGACCGCCATCTGGTCCCCGTCGAAGTCGGCGTTGAACGCCTGACACACCAGCGGGTGGATCTTGATCGCCTTGCCCTCGACGAGGATCGGCTCGAACGCCTGGATCCCCAGCCGGTGAAGCGTCGGCGCCCGGTTGAGCATGACCGGATGATCGCGGATGACCTCCTCCAGGATGTCCCACACGACCGGCTCTTCGGCCTCGACCATCTTCTTGGCGCTCTTCACCGTCTGGACGTGGCCCCGCTCTTCGAGCTTGCGAATGATGAACGGCTTGAAGAGTTCGAGCGCCATCGTCTTCGGCAGACCGCACTGATGCAACTTGAGCTCGGGTCCGACCACGATGACCGAGCGTCCCGAGTAGTCGACGCGCTTCCCCAGCAGGTTCTGGCGGAACCGGCCCTGCTTCCCCTTGAGCATGTCGGAGAGCGACTTGAGCGGACGCTTGCCGCGGCCGCGCACGGCGCGCGACCGACGACCGTTGTCGAAGAGCGCGTCCACCGCCTCCTGCAGCATGCGCTTCTCGTTGCGGAGGATGACCTCCGGAGCGCGCATCTCGATCAGCTTCTTGAGCCGGTTGTTGCGGTTGATGACCCGACGATAAAGGTCGTTCAGGTCCGAGGTGGCGAAGCGCCCACCCTCCAGCGGCACCAGCGGCCGCAGATCCGGGGGCAGGACCGGGATCACGGTCATGATCATCCACTCGGGCCGGTTGCTCGACTGCCGCAACGCCTCGATCACCTTGAGGCGCTTGAGGATGTTCTTCTTCCGGTGGACCGAGGTCTCGATCTTGGCCCGTGCGCGCAGCTCTTCCGAGAGGTCCTCGATGTCGATCTCGGCCAGGAGATCACGCACCGCCTCGGCGCCTATCTTGGCGCTGAAGCCCTCGGCTCCGGACTCCAGCGTGTCCAGGTACTCGTCCTCGGTGACGAGCTGCTTCTTTTCGAACTCGGTATTGCCAGGCTCGACCACCACGTAATTGGCGTAGTAGATGACCTTCTCCAGGTCGCGGAGGGTCATGTCGAGCAGATAGCCCATCCGGCTCGGTAGCGTCTTGAAGAACCAGATGTGGGCAACCGGGACGGCCAGCTCGATGTGGCCCATCCGCTCCCGGCGGACCTTCGACAGCGTCACCTCCACGCCGCAGCGGTCGCAGATCACGCCACGATAGCGGATCCGCTTGTACTTGCCGCAGTGGCACTCCCAGTCCTTGACCGGACCGAAGATCTTCTCGCAGAACAGACCGTCCTTCTCCGGCTTGAACGACCGGTAGTTGATCGTCTCCGGTTTCGTCACCTCGCCATAGGACCACTCCCGGATTTGCTCCGGGGAGGCGATCCCGACGCGGATGAACTCGAAGTTGGCGGTCCGATCGTCGCGCTGGCTGCGAAAGTCAATCACTGTCCTGCTGCCTCCTCTACCCGTTGTACGCCATGTGGCAGAAATCCATCAATCCGCTTCTCCATCATTTGGCCGATTCTCCGTCCGTCCCGAGCTCGACGCTGAGCCCCAGAGACTGCAGCTCCTTCACCAGCACGCGGAACGACTCGGGGACGCCCGGCTCGGGCAGGTTGTCGCCCTTGACGATCGCCTCGTAGACACGCGAGCGGCCCTGAACGTCGTCCGACTTGACGGTCAGGATCTCCTGCAGCGTGTGGGCGGCGCCGTAGGCCTCCAGAGCCCACACCTCCATCTCGCCGAAGCGCTGCCCGCCGAACTGGGCCTTCCCGGCCAGCGGCTGCTGGGTGACCAGCGAGTAGGGGCCGATCGAGCGAGCGTGGATCTTGTCGTCCACCAGGTGGGAAAGCTTCAGCATGTAGATGTACCCCACCGTCACCTTCTCGTCGAACGGTTGTCCGCTCGTCCCGTCGTACAGCACGGACTTGCCGCCCTCGGGCAGATCGGCCTCGGCCAGCCACTTGTCGATCTCGGCCTCGGTCGCACCGTGAAAGACCGGCGTCTCCACCGTGAATCCGAGCAGCTTGGCCGCCCATCCGAGATGAGTCTCCAGGATCTGCCCCACGTTCATCCGGCTCGGCACCCCGAGCGGATTGAGGACGATCTCCACCGGTGTCCCGTCCGGCAGGAACGGCATGTCCTCCTCGGGTACGATCCGCGCCACGATACCCTTGTTGCCGTGGCGTCCGGCCATCTTGTCCCCGACCGCGACCTTCCGCTTCTGGGCGATGTAGACCTTGACGAGCTGCACCACGCCCGGCGGGAGATCGTCGGGCTGATGGATCTTCTCGATCCGCTCCTTGGTCTTCTCGCGGATGCCCGAGATCTTCTCCCTGGCCGCCGCCAGGATCTCGTGCAGCTTCGCGTTCGCCTTCTCCTCCTTCAGCTCCACGCTCTTCCAGTCGATCTTCGAGAGATCGATCTCCTCGACCATCTTGGCCGTCAGCTTGGTGCCGATCGGCTGGACGTTCACGCGGTCCTCGGGGTCGTACTTGAGCGTCTCGACGCTGGCCCCCTTCAGGATCTCGGCGAGCTGCTCGTTGCGGCTGGCGAGCACCTTCGCGATCTCGCGCTCCTCGTGGCGCTTCGACTTCCCCTCCTCGAGCTCCTTGTCGCGCTCGGTGAGGACGTCGTCGTGCATGCGGCTGAACACCTTGACGTCGATGATGACGCCCTCGAGGCCGGGCGGTGCCTTGAGCGAGGTGTCCTTCACGTCCTTGGCCTTCTCGCCGAAGATGGCGGTCAGGAGCCGCTCCTCGGGCGAGAGCTCCTTCTCGCCCTTGGGACTGACCTTGCCAACCAGGATGTCACCCGGCTTGATGCTGGCGCCGATGCGGACGATGCCGCGATCGTCGAGGTTGACGAGCGCCTCCTCGGCGACGTTAGGGATCTCGTGGGTGATCTCCTCCTGGCCGCGCTTGGTGTCCCGGACGTGCAGCTCGAGCTCCTGGATGTGGACCGACGTGAACGTATCGTCCTTGACCAGTCGCTCGCTGAGGATGATCGCGTCCTCGAAGTTCGAGCCGTACCACGGCATGAAGGCCACCAGCGTGTTGACGCCGAGGGCCAGCTTGCCGTCGGCCGTGGCGGCGCCGTCGGCCAGGACCTGCCCGGCCTTCACCTTGTCGCCGCGACGGACCAGCGGGCGCTGGTTGATGGCTGTGTCCTGGTTCGTGCGCCGGAACTTCATCAGCTCGTAGACGTCGGCGTTGGCGAAGTCGATCTTCCCTTCGTCCTCGGCGGGACTCTTTCCCTTGCGCCGCACGATCACCCGATCGCTGGTGACGCTCTCGACGACCCCGTCCCGTCTGGCAACCACGACGGCGCCCGAGTCGATCGCCACGCGACCCTCGAGGCCGGTGCTGATGATCGGCACCTGCGGCTGGAGAAGCGGCACCGCCTGTCGCTGCATGTTCGAGCCCATCAGCGCGCGATTGGCGTCGTCGTGCTCGAGGAACGGAATCAGCGCCGCGGCGATCGAGACCAGCTGTTCCGGCGAGACGTCCATGAAGTCGACCTCTTCGGGCTTCACGAGCGGGAAGTTGTCGTGCAGCCGGCACAGGACGTACTCGTTCAGAAAGCGGCCCTTCTCATCGAGGGGCGCGCTTGCCTGCGCGATCACGAACGGATCTTCCTGGCTCGCGGAGAGGTAGACGATCTCCCCCGTGACGCGCCCCTTCTCGACCTTCCGGTACGGGGTCTCGATGAAGCCCAGGTCGTTGATGCGCGCGTACGTGGAAAGGCTCGTGATGAGCCCGATGTTCGGCCCCTCGGGCGTCTCGATCGGACACATCCGGCCGTAGTGCGAATAGTGGACGTCGCGGACTTCGAAGCCCGCCCGCTCGCGCGTCAGGCCACCCGGACCCAGCGCCGACAGGCGCCGCTTGTGGGTCATCTCGGCCAGCGGGTTGGTCTGATCCATGAACTGCGACAGCTGGCTCGAGCCGAAGAAGGCGTTGATGACGGCACTCACCGTGCGCGCGTTCACCAGGTCGTCGAGCGCCATCTTCTCGGGGTCCTGGGTCGTCATCCGCTCACGGACCAGCCGGGCCATGCGCGACAGGCCGAGCGAGAACTGGTTGGCGATCAGCTCCCCGATCGAGCGCACCCGGCGGTTCCCCAGGTGATCGATATCGTCCACATAGCCGAGCCCGTTACGAAGCTTGACCAGATACTTGATGATCTCGACGAAGTCCTCGCGCCGCAGGATCGTGATATCCGGCGGAGCCTCGATCTCGAGACGCTGGTTCAGCTTGTAGCGACCGACCCGGCCCAAGTCGTAGCGCTTGGGGTCGAAGAACAACCGCTCCAGGTGGTCGCGGGCGATCGTCAGGTTCGGCGCCTCCCCCGAGCGCATCAGGCTGTAGATCTTCATCAGCGCGTCGTTCTGGTCCTCGGTCGGATCCTTGCGGAGCGTGTTGGCCACCAGGTACGCCTCGGCGCGCGGCAGATCGAGGCCGCTGGCGTAGATCTCGATCTCGTCGACGCCCGCCTTCCTCAGCTTCTTGTAGATGTCCGCGGTGATCTCGGTGTTCCTCTCGACGAACACCTCGCCGGTTTCCTCGTCGACGACGTCCTCGGCCAGCGGGGCGCCGAGCAGCTCGCGGCGCACGTCACGATCCTTAGCGTCGGCGAGGTCGATCTTCCGAACCTCGTAGAACTGTTCCAGAATCTCCCCGTTCGTCGCGTAGCCGAACGCGCGCAGGAGCGCCGTGACCGGGAACTTTTTCTTCTTGTCGATGTGGACGTACACGATGTCGTGTATGTCCACGGTGAACTCCACCCACGATCCGCGGAACGGGATGATGCGGGCGCTGTGGAGCTTGGTGCCGTTGGGATGGATGTTCTCCTCGAACACGACGCCCGGCGAACGGTGGAGCTGGCTCACGATCACGCGCTCGGCCCCGTTGATGACGAACGTCCCCAGGTCGGTCAGCAACGGGATCTCCCCGAGGAAAACCTCTTTCTCGGTCACCGCCTTGATCTTCTTCTCGCCGTCGACGTCCTCCTTCATGACGAGGCGGAGCGTGGCCTTGAGCGGAGCCGCATAGGTCATGTCGCGCTCCTGGCACTCCTCGACGCCGTACTTCGGCTCGCCGATCGCGTAGCGGACGAACTCGAGCGAGTAGTTCTCCTTGACGTCGGTGATCGGGAACACGTCCTGGAAGACGGCCTGCAGGCCATCGCTGACCCGCTCTTCTGCGGGCACCTCGATCTGGAGGAGCTTGGCGAACGATTCCTTCTGAACGGCCAGCAGATCCGGCATGTCCATGGACACGCCGAGCTTGCCGAAGGAATGGTGTTTGGTCCCGTTGCCGCTATTGGATCTCAAATCGCTCTCCTTGTCGCTGAGCCGCTGCCGGACGAGGCGCCGAAAAGGCGCGGGACGGCCGCCGGCGCGTCCGTCCCGCCCGATCTCCCGCGCGCTGGTCTACTTGACCTCGACCGTCGCGCCGGCCTCCTGAAGCTTCTTCTGGATGTCCTCGGCCTCGGGCTTGCCGACGCCTTCCCTTACCGGCTTCGGAGCCCCGTCGACGAGGTCCTTCGCCTCCTTCAGGCCGAGCGAGGTGATCTCGCGAACCACCTTGATGACCTGGATCTTCTTGTCCCCGACCGCCGCCAGGATGACGTCGAAGGAGTCCTTCTCCTCCTCCACCGCGGCGGGGGCGCCCGCGGCCGGCGCCGCCATCATGGGAGCCGCGGCCGTCACGCCGAATTTGTCCTCCATCTCCTTCACCATCTCGGCCAGATCGAGTACGCTCATGTTGCCGATCGCCTCGATGATCTCGTCCTTCGACATCGTCGCCTTCGCCATCGTGCTCTCCTTGCGGTTACGGTCTACTTATGGTCAAGCGTCCGGTTGTTCCGGAGTGTCCGGAGCGGACTCGTCGGGCGCGGCCGTTTCCTCGGCCCCCGGGGACTCGTCGGGCGCGGCCGTTTCCTCCGCCTCCGCTGACGTGGCGGGCGCCACAGTCTCCTCCGCCTCCGCCGATGCGGCAGGCGGGGCACCGCCCCCCTCGGCTTCGCGCTGCGCGCGCACGGCCTCGACCGTGCGGACGAACTTCGCCATCAGGCCGTGCAGAACGAACACCAGGCCGGAGATCGGGGCGCGGGCATGGCCCACCACCTCGGCCAGCAGCTGGTCCCGCGGCGGCAGAGAAGCGATCCGCCGGATCTCCTCGAGGGACACGACCTGCCCCTCGATGGCACCGGCCGTGATCTGCGGCCGCTCACGTTCCCTGGCGAACTCGGTGAGGATCTTGGCCGCGCTCACCACGTCCTCGCGCGAGACCGCGAACGCGTTGGGTCCCGTCATGTGCTCGACAAGCTCGGCGTACGGACCGTCGGCCAGCGCGCGCCGCGCGAGCGTGTTCTTCACTACGACGTATTCGACGCTGGCGTCCGTCAGACGCGCACGGAGCTCGGTCATCATGGCCACGTCCAGCCCGGTGAAGTCGGTGACATACAGACACTTGGCACCTTCCAGCCGTTCCCGGAGCCGGCTTACCTTGAGTTCCTTCTGAGCGGTCGGCATCGGCTCCTCTTTACGCGCGGCGATACAGGTTCGGATCGATCGATACGCTCGGGCCCATGGTGCTGGAGATCGCCACGCTGCGGACGTATTGACCCTTGGCGGCGGCCGGCTTGGCCCTCATGATGGTTTCCATGAACGCGTCGACGTTCTCCACCAGCTGATCCTCGCTGAACGAGCGGCGGCCGACCGGCACGTGGATGTTGCCGGTCTTGTCGGTGCGGAATTCGATCTTCCCGGCCTTGACCTCACGGACCGCCCGCCCGATGTCGAAGGTCACGGTGCCGCTCTTCGGGTTGGGCATGAGGCCGCGCGGGCCGAGCAGGCGTCCGAGCTTGCCGACCTCGCTCATCATGTCCGGCGTCGCGAGAATGACACCCGTCTCCAACCAGCCGTCCTGGATCTTCTGGACGACGTCCTTTCCACCGACCACGTCCGCTCCGGCCTCCGTGGCTTCCTTCTGCTTCTCTCCCTGCGCGATGACCGTCACGTGCACCGACCGTCCCGTGCCATGCGGAAGAACGACCGTTCCGCGGACGATCTGGTCGGCGTGCCGGGGATCCACCCCGAGCCGCGCGGCGAGATCCACCGTCTCCTCGAAACCGGCGGCCGGCATCTCCTTCAATGCGTGGACCGCGTCTCGCACGTCGTAAGCCCGTCCGGCCTCGAGCCCGGCAGCGGCCTCGCGATAGCGTCGGCTTCTCGCCGCCAGCCGGGTCATGCGACCACCTCGATTCCCATCGAACGCGCCGTCCCGGCGATCATGTTGGTCGCCGACTCGATGTCGCTCGCGTTCAGATCCGGGAGCTTGGTCCGGGCGATCTCCCGGCACTGATCCCGCGAGACCTGGGCTACCTTCGTGCGATTGGGCTCCGCCGATCCCTTGTCGAGCCCCGCGGCCTTCTTCAGCAGAACGGCCGCGGGCGGGGTCTTAGTGATAAATGTGAACGACCGGTCGGCGTACACCGTGATCACCACCGGGATGATCAGCCCCACCTGCTGGGCGGTCTTCGCGTTGAACGCCTTGCAGAACTCCATGATGTTGACGCTGTGCTGGCCGAGCGCCGGCCCAACGGGAGGAGCCGGGTTGGCCTGCCCCGCCGGGATCTGGAGCTTGATCTGCGTTATGACCTTCTTTGCCATCTTCCTCTCTCCGTGTGCCGGGGCGCCGCTTTCGGCCCCCGCCGCCGCGCATTCCGCTACGACGTCTTCTTGAGCTGCAGATAATCGAGCTCGACCGCGGTCGGCCGCCCGAAGAGGCTGACCGTCACCTTGACCTTGCCCTTCTCGGGATAGACCTCCTCGACCACGCCGCTGAAATCGCCGAAGGGGCCCTCCACGACATCCACCGGGTCCCCGATATCGAACGGGATCTCCTCCACCTCGACGGGCTCCTTCACCTCGTCGATGCGACCGAGGATCTTGTTGACCTCTCGCTCGCGGAGCGGCTGCGGCGTCGCTCCGGCCCCAAGAAACTTGATGATCCCGCTCACCCGGTTGATGAAGTACTGGGTGTCCTCGTTCATCACCGCCTCGACGAGGATGTACCCCGGATAGAGGTTGCGAGTCACCTTGGTCTTCTTGCCGCCCTTGATCTCCATCACCTCCTGAGTCGGCACCAGGACCTGATGGATGATCACGTTGGGATCGTTGCTCTCGGCGATCCGCTTCTCGAGCAGGGTGCGGACCTTGTTCTCATGGCCGGAGTAGACCTGCAGGGCGTACCACTTGCCCTGCTCGGTCGCCGTCGCCTGCTGCGCCTCGTCTCCGCTCTTCGCTGTCTCGTCAGTCATCGGTCCCTTCCCGTTCGTCTCCCGAGCATCCCATCTAGAGCCTGAAGAACAGGCCGAGCACCCGGCTCACGACGAAATCCACGGCCCCGATGAACGCCGCCAGCAGGATCACGAGGGCGATGATCACGATCGTGGCCGCCTGGACCTCCTGCCGTCCGGGCCACGTGACCTTCTCCATCTCGGCCCGGACCTCGCGCAGGAACTGTCGAATCTTCTCCAGCATGTTCACCGACCGTCAGTCGTCGATGTCGTCGATGGCAGGGGTGACAGGACTCGAACCTGCGACCTGCGGATTTGGAGTCCGCTGCTCTCCCAAACTGAGCTACACCCCTGTGGGCTGTCCTGGATGCCAGTCCCCCTGTTATCCTCCGAACTACTTCGTCTCCTTGTGCATCGTGTGCGAGTTGCAGCGCCGGCAGTACTTGCGGAACTCGACACGATCCGGATGCTTCCGGCGATTCTTGGTCACGTGGTAGTTCCGCTCCTTACATTCGGAGCACGCGAGCGTGATCTTGTCGCGAATCGCCGCCATCTTCAGCCGCCTACTCGAGGATCTTGGTTACGACGCCGGCGCCGACCGTCCGCCCGCCCTCGCGGATCGCGAACCGGAGCCCCTCGTCCATCGCCACCGGTGTGATCAGCTGGCCCTTCAACGTGATGTTGTCCCCCGGCATTACCATCTCCACACCTTCCGGCAGCTCGATCGATCCCGTCACGTCTGTCGTCCGGAAGTAGAACTGAGGACGATAGCCCGGGAAAAACGGCGTGTGACGGCCGCCCTCCTCCTTCGTCAACACGTACACCTCGCCCTCGAACTCCGTGTGCGGCGTGATCGACCCCGGCTTGGCGATCACCATGCCGCGCTGCACCTCGTCCTTGTCCACCCCCCGCAACAGCAGCCCCACGTTGTCCCCCGCCTGGGCCTCGTCCAAAAGCTTCCGGAACATCT
>JBOHRW010000039.1:0-2641 GCA_050732935.1 Gemmatimonadota bacterium | reverse complement strand
CGTGAATCACGCTCGCTGCCAAGAACGCCGAGGGGTCAGCTTGCTCTGCACGTGCGGAGGTCGAACAGCGACGGGCGGATGACCACGACTGACTCCGGTTGCTCTGGTTCGCGAGGTGTCGGGATGGCGCTGACTCTACAGGGGCAGCGAGGCCCTGCTGCCCACGGGTTGAGACCCTCGGCTGTTCCGGTGTCTGGCGTGTCAACCCGTTTTGCTAGTATCGGCCGCCGCGCGCGGGAGCGCGCGATTTCAGCTGTCAGCCAGGCACCGGAGGTTCGCGTGCGTGTCTTGATCTTGGGCGGAGACGGGTTCTGCGGGTGGCCCACTTCACTTCACCTCTCGCAGCGCGGCCACGACGTCGTCATCGTCGACAACTTCGCCCGTCGGAACGCGGACATCGAGCTCGAGGCGTCCTCGCTGACGCCGATCGCAGCTCTCGGTACGAGGCTGGACGCGTGGCGCGAGCTGACCGGCCGTGAGATCGGATTCCACCGGCTGAACGTTGCGGAGGACTACCGTGAGCTCCTCGACCTCCTCACGGAGCTGCGGCCGGACGCCGTCGTTCACTTCGCGGAGCAGCGCGCCGCGCCGTACTCGATGAAGAGCTCGTGGCACAAGCGCTACACGGTCAACAACAACCTCAACGCGACCCACAACCTTCTCGCCGCGATCGTCGAGTCGGGCGTCGACGTCCACGTCGTCCACCTCGGGACGATGGGCGTCTACGGCTACGGAGCCGCGGGCGTGAAGATTCCCGAGGGCTACCTCCGCGTGAAGATCGAGCGCGACGACGGCACCGACGTCGAGCAGGAGATCCTCTTCCCGCCCAACCCGGGCAGCGTCTACCACATGACGAAGACGCAGGATCAGCTCCTCTTCGCCTACTACAACAAGAACGACCAGGTCCGCGTGACCGATCTCCACCAGGGGATCGTGTGGGGGACGCAGACGACCGAGACGCGCCTCGACGAGCGGCTCATCAACCGCTTCGACTACGACGGCGACTACGGGACGGTCCTGAACCGCTTCCTCATGCAGGCCGCGATCGGCTACCCGCTCACGGTGCACGGAACCGGCCGGCAGACCCGCGCCTTCATTCACCTCCAGGACAGCGTCCGCTGCATCGAGCTGGCCGTGGAGAACCCGCCGGCGCCCGGCGAGAGGGTTCAGATCTTCAACCAGATGACCGAGACTCACCGCCTCATCGACCTCGCGGAGCTCGTCTCCCGGCTTACGGGCTCGGAGATCGACTTCGTCGAGAACCCGCGCAACGAGGCGGCCGAGAACGACCTGTACGTCGAGAACCGACAGCTCCTCGACCTCGGGCTCGTTCCGATCACGCTCGAGGACGGTCTCTTGAACGAGGTCGCCGAGATCGCGGAGAAGTACGCGTACCGGTGCGACCGCGACAAGATCCCCTGTCGATCGTTCTGGACGCGGTCCCAGGCGGACCGGGCGGCCTCGAAGACCGTGGCTGGAGCCTACGGCGCGGACGGCGAGGTGGTCGACGGCGGCGCCGTCGTCATCGGAGAGCGCTACTCCTCGTCCCCGGGCTAGCGAGCTCCGCCGGCCGGGACTCGGCGCTGACGGACTGCCACGAAGAGACGACATGCCCGCTCGAGCTCTCGTCACCGGTGCCTGCGGATTCATCGGCGCCAATCTGCTCCCGAAGCTGCTCGCCCGCGGCATCGAGGTCCGTGCGCTCGACAATCTCTCACGCGGGAGCCGCGCGAACCTCGCCAACCTCGACGTCGAGGTGCTCGAGGGCGACGTCCGCGACTCCGACGCCGTCACCCGCGCCCTCAGCGGGGTCGACACCGTCATCCACCTCGCCGCGTACGGGTCCGTCGCGGAGTCCGTCGAAGAGCCGTTCGAGAACTTCGACGTCAACGTGCGGGGCACGCTCGTCCTCCTTCGCGCGTGCGCGGCGGCCGGGGTCGAGAAGGTCGTGTTCGCTTCCACCGGCGGCGCGATCATGGGGAACACGCCGCCGCCGGTCGACGAGGCGACCCTTCCCTGGCCGATCTCGCCCTACGGGGCGAGCAAGCTCTGCGGCGAGGCGTATTGCCACGCGTTTGCGGGCTCGTTCGGGCTCCCCGTCGTCGCGCTCCGCTTTGCGAACGTCTACGGGCCGGGCGCCGAGCACAAGAAGGGCGCCGTCACGACGTTCATCGCGCGTGCGCTTCGCCGTGAGCCGCTCGTGATCTACGGAGACGGGAGCGCGACGCGCGACTACCTCTACGTCGACGACCTCTGCGAGGGAATCTGCGCCGCGACGGACGCGCCCCTCGAGGACGACGTTCTCCACCTCGCTTCCGGAGAGGAAACGTCGATCGAGCGGCTCGCCCGCCTCGTCCTCGAGCTGACCGACGCGGCCGACACGCCCATTCTGTACGAGTCTCCTCGCCGCGGTGAGATCGAGCGGACGTTCGCGAAGCCCGAGCGCGCCCGCGCGCTCCTCGGCTTCGAGCCCGCCCATTCGCTCCTCGAGGGAATGCGGAAGACGGTGGACTGGTTCGCCGAGCGCGAGCGCGACAACGCTCAGCCCGTCGCCGGCAGCGGATTGGGCTAGCCGGCGTCGGCGACGCAGAGGACCGACTGGCCGAACGGCGGGCGGACCGCCATCTCGATCGTCCGCGAC
>JBOHRW010000038.1:0-3912 GCA_050732935.1 Gemmatimonadota bacterium | reverse complement strand
CCCGGTGTAGGGCTGGCGGCCTTTGCCACCGGGCTATGGTGCTTGACGAGGGCCCGACGCCAGCAGCAGTGGAGCCTGCTCCTGGCTCCGATCGTCGTGACGATCCTGGCCTCGATGCTTTCGCTCTATCCTCTTGGCAGCCCGAAGGCCATTACCGTCTTCGCCTCACGACCGGTGCTCTTCCTCGTTCCAAGCCTCATCTTGCTGGTCACCTATGGGGTGTGGCGTCTGATGACTCACCCGGGGATGGCGCCGAGACTTGCCGGCAGGGCGCTCTTTCTCTTGATCGTTCTCCAGCTCCTGGTTTCGCTCTCCGTGCTCCCCGTTCGCCGGGTCGATCACAGCCCCGCTCTCGCTCATCTGAGCGAACATCGCCGGAGCGGCGATCGGATCTACACCCAATGGAACTCCACGGCGGTCTTTCTCTATTACGCGCCTCGCTACGGCCTCGAGGACATGGAGGTGATCCCCGGCCGCAGAGTCAAGTACACACGCGACAATTATGCGTCCGAGATCATGCGTGCCGAAGGCGGTGGCCGGACCTGGTTCCTGTTCTCGTCCGTCAACCTGTTGCGCTTCCATGATGGGGCCGGCTTCCACATCGTATCCCCGATCCTGAATCGGGCGGGCAGAGGCCTCCGTTCATTTGAGGCCGATCGGGTGTCTCTCTACCTTTACGAGATGGCACCTCAAGCGGCTTCCCGGCCCGAGGACGCCCCCGCTCGCACGCTTTCCCCCGGCGCCCGAGCCCGATGAGCACCCGGCCCGAGGCGCTCCTCGATCCCCGCGGCTCCACGTTCTGGGGCCGGTTCTGGCGCCTGTCCCGCAACTTCCTGGCCCTCTTCTGCCTGATCTTCGGCCTCGTCGCCATCTTCCTCGTATCGGGCTGGCTCGTCCCGTCCTACCTGTTCATCCTCGCGGTCGCCCTCCCCTCCGCTACGCTCGCCCTCGGGGTCAGGGACCGGGCCGACCGCACTGTCTGGCTCGCATACATTCTGGGGTTCGTCATGTTCGCGTACCTGAGAGGTCTCGCGGACGAGACCAACCTGCTCGTTCGCTACGACTACGTCATCGCACTCGATCGAGCCCTGTTCCTCGGCCACGTCCCCACCGTGTGGCTGCAGGAGCGCTTCCATGTCCTGGGTAATCCTTCGGCCTGGGATTACTCTTGCGTCTTCCTCCACTTCACGTATTTCTTCCTGCCACCTCTCTTCGCGCTGGTCCTGTGGCGGCGGGACGGCCGTCTCTTCCATCGCTACGTCTGTGCCGGGCTGGCGACGTACTACGTGGCCCTCTTGACCAGCGCCCTCCTTCCGACCGCGCCACCGTGGCTCGCGGGTCAAACGGGGGACCTCCCGCACGTCTACAGGATCGTCGAGGACATCCTGACTGGCGCGAGTCCTGGCGCGTACGACTACGCTTACGCGGTGGCGGGAACCAATCCGGTGGCCGCGATGCCGTCGCTGCACATGGCGATCTCGTGCGTGATCGCCCTGAGTTCCTGGAGGTTGGGGCGCTGGCCCCGTATCGCCGGGTCGGCCTATGCGGCCTCGATGGGCATGGCCCTCGTCTACTCCGGCGAACACTACGTCATCGACATCGTCGCGGGCGTCCTCCTCGCGGTCGCTTGCTGGCGCTGGCTCTCTCGCCCGAGAGCCAGTGACCGCGAAGCTCTGCCGGGCCTCACGGCCGAGGGGCCCGCGTGATCCCCGACCCGGCGGCCACCCGCCGCGCCGCGGGCAGCCTCATCCAGAGCCAGAATCCGGACGGTGGCTGGGGCGCATCGGCCGATCGTCCCAGCACGACCGAGATCACGTCCCTGGCCACCCTGGCCATGCGCGGTTTGGGCGACCCCGCCGTGTTGGCCCGCGAACGGCGGGGCCTTGCGTGGCTTCGAGCCCGTCAGCGGAAGGACGGTGGCTGGTCGGCCACCGATGCCGTTTCGACGAGCGGCTGGATGACCTCGCTGGCCGTCATCGCCCTCGCGGACTCAAGATCCGATCGACAGCGGGCCCTGGCCGGAGCCCGCTGGCTTCTCGAACAGGAGGGCCGCGGCTACCCGTGGCTGACCCGGCTCTTCTTCCGCCTCTTCCCGAGCCGGGACGTGATCGACCTGGACGCCGGCCTCACGGGATGGGCCTGGTTTCACGACACGTTCAGCTGGGTCGAGCCTACCGCCTGTGCGCTCATCGCGCTCAAGACCGTGCGCGCGGATTTGCCTCCCGAGCCGACCGCGGCGCGGATCCGGGAAGCCGAGCAGATGATCCTCGATCGATCCTGTGCCGGGGGCGGCTGGAACTATGGAAACTCGCGTGTCTATGACGAGGAGCTGTGGCCCTATCCCGACACGACGGCCCTCGCACTGATCGCCCTCCAGGACCGGCCGGAGCTCCCCGAGGTGTCAGCGGGGCTCTCGGCGCTCAGCCAAATGCTGGATGAAAACCACTCCGTGCTGGCCACGTCCTTGGGGCTCCTCTGCTTCCGTGCCTTCGGCCATGACGATTCCGGCCTTGGGGAGCGCCTCCACTCCCGGCTCGACCATGGCCCCGAATGGACGGACACCCGGGCGCTGGCCCTGGCCGCGCTGGCCCTGAATTCGAGCAAGAGCTTTGGATTCACCCATGCTTGACCGCCGGGATTTCCTCAAGGCCACGGCGGGAGCAGCCGTCCTGGCCGCGCTGCCCGGCTGCTCCGACGAGCCGAAATGGTCCCCTTCGGCCCGCCGCAAGCCAAGCCGCTCCCGCGTCGCCGTCCTGTCGGCGGGAGACTATCAGCAGCCTCTCGAAGACGTCGTCCGGCGCGGCGTCGAGCTCTTCGACCTGCCGCTCCAGGGACGGCGCGTCCTCCTCAAGCCGAACTTCGTCGAGGTCGACCCGGGCGGCGTCATCAACACCCATCCGGCCGTCGTCGCGGCGGCCATCGAGGCCTTTCGGAGCCTCGGCGCCGAAGTCATCGTGGGCGAGGGCGCGGGACACCGCCGGGACAACGAGTACCTGCTCACCGCCACCGGGATCGGCGACGTGCTGCGCGAGACGGGGGCGCGGTTCGTGGACCTCAACAACGACGCTGTACGGAAGGTCCGCCTTCGGAGCCGTTTCACCGAGTTCGGTGAGCTCTATCTTCCCGAGAGCGTCATGTCCGCGGATCTCTTCGTGTCGATGCCCAAGATGAAGACCCACCACTGGGCCGGGCTGACCCTCTCGATGAAGAACCTCTTCGGCATCGTCCCCGGCTCCATCTACGGTTGGCCCAAGAACCCGCTCCACTGGGCGGGGATCCACGAGAGCATCCTCGACCTGAACGCCATCCTGCCGATGCCGCGCTTCAACATCGTCGATGGCATCGTGGGAATGGAGGGCAACGGCCCGATCCAGGGGGAGCCCGTCCCGAGCGGCGTCCTGGTGTTCGGCGAGGACCCCGTGGCCGTCGACGCGACCTGCGCGAGGCTCATGAGCGTCGACCCGGTCCGCGTCCGCTACCTCCAGGAGGCGGACGCCTTCCTGGGCAACCTCGCCGAGGATCGCGTCGACCAGCTTGGCGAGACCGTCAGCCGCTTCACCAGAAACTACCGGGTGCTGGAGAACTTCCACGGGATCAAGGCAGCCAACCGGATGACGGCGGGTTAGGTGCCCCACGCCTCTGAAATGACTGGCACAGCTTCCAGCTCCCGGAGCTCGCTCACTCCCCTGCCCCGACTGCTGGACGCGCTCTACGCGCGAGTTCCCTTCGGTCTTCTGGACCGACTCGCCGGTCGACCGGGGATCGCGGTACTGACCATCGGCGGGCTCGCCTGCCTGGGCGGTATGCCGTGACGCCCAACTTCTTCTGGCAGGAAGCACCAGACCTCTCAGGGCGGGAGTTCCGCCATCCCGAGTTCGAGGCGTTCTTTCGGGATTATGCTCTGGAGCGTTA
>JBOHRW010000037.1:0-5231 GCA_050732935.1 Gemmatimonadota bacterium | reverse complement strand
GCCAGGGGCTCGTCTCGCCCGCCGCGCGGACGATCTCCTCCTTCGTCCACGCGCCGCCGAGCGGCGGGACGGCGGCGAGCGCGAGCGCGCCGGCAGCGAAGAGCCACGCGGCGCGCGGCAGCGCCGTTCCGAGCCCCATGCGGTCGAGCCGCTTCGTGCCGGCCGCGTGGATGGCCACTCCCGCCCCGAGGAAGAGGAGCGCCTTGAAGGCGGCATGGGCGACGAGATGTGCTCCGGCGGCCGCCGTCGATCCGGCCCCTACGGCGAGAAACACGAGGCCATACTGGGCCGATGTCGAAGCGGCGAGGGTCTTCTTGACGTGCGGGTGGAGCGCGGCGACGCCGCCGGCCGCGAGTGCGGTCGCGAGGCCGAGCAGAGCGACCGCCGGCGAGAACCACCCCGTCGGCTCGAAGGCGGGTGCGAGCCGCATGAGCGCGTACGCGCCGGCCGAGACCATCGTCGCCGAGTGGAGGAGCGCCGAGACGGGCGTCGGACCGGCCATGGCGGCGAACAGCCAGGGCGAGAAGGGCAGCTGAGCCGATTTCGCCGCCGCGGCGACGAGTACCCCCAGCGCGACGACGTCGAGGAGGGGCCGTGGAAGGGCGGTCAGCGCCTCGAAGGCGAACGAGCCGGTGGCGGCGAAGACGAGGCCGGCCGCGAGGTAGAGAGCCAGGTCGCCGAAGCGTACGGTCAGGAACGCGCGGGCGGCGTCCCGACCGTCGGAAGGGTCGCGCCAGTCATGGGCGATTAGCACCCACGAGCAGACCGCGACGAGCTCGAAGCCGACGAGGAGGGTGAGGAGGTCGGCCGCGAGGACGAGGACCTCCATCGCGCCGACGAACGCGCACATCCACGCGAGGAGCCGCGGAACGCCCTCGCTTTGGTGGGCCGCCGCGTAGAGAAGGATCGGCGCGGCGATGAAGGCGACGAGCGGCGCGACGACGCGTGCAGGGCCCGTCGCCGCTAGCCGGAGTTCGATCCCGGCTCCCCACGGCCAAGCTGCCGTCGGCTGAGCGGCCGCCGCGACGAGCGCGACAATGAAGGTGACCGCCATCGCCCCCACCGCAAGGGGTCCGAGGAGCCGCTCCCGCCGGCGCAGCGCGAGGAGCGACGCCGAACCGGCCAGCGGGAGGAGTGGGAGCGCGGCGAGGAAGCTCATCGCTTGAGCCGCTTCACCTTCTCGGTGATGTCCGCCTTGCGGACGCGGTACACGGCGATGATGAGACCGAAGCCGAGCGCGGTCTCCACCGCCATCACCGTCATCAGCACGACGACGAGAAGCTGGCCCTTGGGGTTCCCTGCTCCGGCCCACGCCCAGAGCCCGCCGCCCGCCAGGATCGCCCCAGCGAGGATCAGCTCGAAGCCCATCATGATCATGACGAAGGCCTGCTGGCTGAGCGCCCCATAGACGCCGATCCCGACGAGCGCGGCGGACACGAGGAGGACGGCCTCGAGCGTCATTCCGCGCCCTCGTGATCGTGACCGCCGGGCCGGGCATGGTCTGCCTCGCCGGCTTCGTTCGGTTCCAGTCCGCCGGGAGGCACGGACCCCTCGTCCGCGTCGCCGAACCGGCCCCGGCGGCTCGCCAGCGCAATAGCGCCGATCATCGTCGCCAGGAGCGCGACCCCGGCGGTCTCGAAGATGAGCATCGAGTCGCCCAGGAGCTCGAAGCCGAGCTCGGCGGTGAAGGGCGCCCCGGCGGCAGCCGGACGCTCGGGGAACCGGCCCCACAGCGCGACCGCGCTCAGTCCGGCGAAGGAGATGCACCCGGCGGCGATCGCGATTCGGTGCTGGTGGACCATCATCATCGGATTGAGCCCGGCCGGGTTCATCATGAAGGCGACCATGAACATCGCCATGATCGTCATCTCCCCGGCCATCATCAGGATCAGAACGAGGCCGAGGAAGGCGGCGCCGAGCATGGTGAGGGCAACCCCGACTGCAACGAACGCCGCCAGGAGCCAGTACGCCGCGCGGACCATCGAGTCGGTCCGGAAGACCCGCCAGGCCGAGAAGACACCGAAGACCGCCACGGTCCAGAAGAGGACAGCGGTCGTGCTCACTTCCCCGCCAGCGCCAGCGCGCCCGAGACGAAGACGTCGAGGAGGGCCAGCGGGATGAGGATGACCCAGGCCACGACGACGAACCGCTCGATCCTGGCCCGCGAGACGAGATGGCCGGCCGCGACGAGAACCGCTAGGAGGGCCAGCGTCTTGAGCCCCATCCAGAGGGCGCTGCCCATCCATAGGGGTCCCGGCAGGGCCGGTCCGAGCCAGCCGCCGAGGAAGCACGCCGCCGCCATCGCCGCCACGGCGGCGAGGACGGCGTGCTGGGCGAGGCGCCACAGGAGCAGCTGGACGCCAGAGGTCTCGGCCGCTGTGCCCCCCGCCAGGTCCGTCCCGTCCGGCAGCGCGAGCGGACCCCAGAACGCGAGCCCCAGCCCGGCGATGAGGAAGAGGGGCAGGCCGAGCGGCTGGCGGACGACGTTCCAGAGGCCGCTCTGCGACTCCACGATCTCCCCGACCGACAGCGACTCGGCTGGAAGCGCGGCGGCGATCAGGACGAGCGCGAGCGGCATCTCGTAGGAGAGCGCCTGCGCGATGAAACGAAAGCCACCGACCAGGGCGAGCGGCGAGTTGGCCGACCAGCCGTGCAGGAAGACGGCCACCATGACGAGCGCCATGGCGGCGCCGAAGAGGACGATGCCGTCGGGCACGTCTGCCACCGCCACGGCGGGAGCGAGGGGGACGGCGGCGAGCCCGGCGGCGGCGAACCCGCCGAGGAGCGCGGGCGCGAGCGCCCACGTCAGGGCGTCGGGCCGCTCCGTCATCGCGCGGCGCTCGAGGAGGAGGGTAGCCGTCCGCGCAGCCGGGAGGACCAGCGCCCGCCGCCAGCGGAATCCCTCGCCCGCCACCGCCCCCCCGATCGCGCCGTCGAGCACGGCGGCAGCATAGGCCCCGCCGGCCAGCGCGGCGCCGATCGCGGCAGCAGCGGCTGCGCCTTCGAGGATCCCGCTCAACGCGAGGCCTCCTCCTCGAGATCCAGGTCGAGGCTGACGATCGCCGTCACGGCGTCGCCCCACTCGAGGCCGGTCAGGAGATCGGGAAGCGCGGCCGAAGGCGGCGGGACCTCCGGCGCCCCGGGGCCATAAGGGCCTCGCGGCCCCTCGATCACGGCCAACCGGGGGGGTCGGTCGCCAGCCCGGCCGGCCAGCTCGACCGCTTGGATCGCTTCGGCGAGCCGCTGGCGCCAGCGGGCGCGGGCATCGCCTTCCCGGTGGACGACCGGAGCGAAGCCGAGGGCCTCGTAGGCGGGGTCGTCGGCTCGTGCGTCGGCGTCGATCCCCGCCGCCCGGGCGATCGGGCCCCAGCCGGGATCGGCGGTCTCCGCGCCGATCGTTGCCACGCCGCGCGTCGCCCAGCCGAGGGCACGCGTCCTCTCGAGGAGATCGCGGAGGCGCAGGATCGGGCGCGGGTCGCCGGGTTGGAGCATCGCAGCCAGGCCGAGGGCGCGGCGCCCCAGCGCCGCAAGCCCCTGGATCCGGAGCGCGTGGGCGAGCCAGCGCAGGTGGCTCCGCGCCCGGTCGAGCTCGATTTCGCGAATCGTCGGCGGTGCGTCCCCAGCGGGGACACTCTTCGGAGGCGTCCGGGTTCCCAGCGGCCCGGCGGCGCCGGGCGCGAACGGGTTGGGGGCGATCGCGACCTCCTGCAGGACGTCCCCTTGCAGCACGATGTCGAGGGCGAGCCCCGGCGGGGAGGGCGGAAAGAAAGGCCCCATGCGGATCGACAGTCGGTCGAGCGTCAAGCCGTCCCGGGCGTCCCCCCGCTGGGGAAGCGGACGACCATACGGCCTACCACCGGTCATGCCCTTGCCGCCGTGTCCGTATGGGCCGATCCCCCTCCAGCGAGCGGGGGGGTGATCGGGCTGGATCGGCGGCTCGGAGGAGCGACGGCCCGACAGGAAGTCGCCGCGCGCCTTGGCGATCGCCGCCCCGAGGTCCTCCTCGCCGGCGACCTCGACGGCGGTGGGAAACAGTCGCCACGGGGGCCCCGCGTCCCTCGCGATCGCGGGCGGCCGCCAGAGGACCGTTGCCCGGGGCGGGGCGATCTGATCGTGGATCCGGATCGCCGGCTTGAGGAGCGCCGGGGGCAGGACTCCCGCGACGAGGAGGATGTCGGCCGAGCGCGGCGAGTCGACGAGCTCGACCGTGTCGAGGAGCCGGAGACTCTCCACCGCGAGGCGCGCGCCGCCTCCGACTACCGGGTACACCCGCGCCGGCGCGCGGGCGGCGAGCCGCGCGAGGGCGTCCCTCACGCCTGGGCTCGCATCGTCGGTTTCACGCCCACTCGAGCGCCCGCTCGCGCCACGTGTAGAGGATGCCGAGGACGAGGATCACGATGAACATCAGCATCTCCACGAACGCCACGATCCCCTCCTCGATGAAGACGACGGCCCACGGGTACATGAAGACCATCTCCATGTCGAACGCCAGGAAGAGGAGCGCCATCGCATAGTACCGCACGTGGTAGCGGTTCCAGGCGTGCGTATCCAGCGTGCCACCCCCGAGGTAGGGAATCCTGGCCGGCTCGAATTCTTCCGGCGGGTGGAGGGCGTCATCCGCCCATCGGATCGCGAGGAGCCCCATTGTGCCCGCGAGGAAGACCGTCAGGGCTGCTCCGAGAGCCGCCATCCTGCTAGACGTAGTCCGCGGGGTTCTGGTCGAACTCCTCCTTGCAGTCCATGCTGCAGAAGTAGTAGGTCTCCTCCTCGTGCTCCGAGATCGCGACAGCGTCCTCCTCCTCGATCTCCATCCCGCAGATGGGATCCTTCACTGACATCGCTCTCCTCCTCCGCCGGCCTGAGCCGGATCGAGTTTGCGAACATTTTCGCATGCGCGGACGGGTCGCTCTGTCAGATCCGCAGCCGCGATTCCCAAGATAGTCGTGACGTGAACGGGTGACCCCGGCGGCTCGATTTTCGATGAGCTGACTATCCGGATGTGCCGCGCCTCCACGCCGATAGGCGTTCAGGTGCCTCTCGCCCAGCTCGCCGACATCCGGTTCACCGAGGGGCCGAACATGGTGAAGAGCGAGGATGCGCGTCTCAACTCGCTCGTCTATATCGATGTGCGCGGCCGGGATATCGGCTCCTATGTCGAGGAGGCGCGGGAGCTTCTCGATCGTGAGCTCGACCTCCCCGCCGGCTACACGCTGCGCTGGTCGGGACAGTTC
>JBOHRW010000036.1:0-4715 GCA_050732935.1 Gemmatimonadota bacterium | reverse complement strand
CCCCGCCACCGGCTGCAAGGTGCCGATCTTCCGCGTGCCGGGCTCGGTCTCGGCGGCCAACACCCTGACCCTTTCGCAGGGCGCGGCGCGGGCGGCTCCCTCTCCCTTCCGGGCTCCGCTCGTCGTGGTCGAGGGGACTCCCCTGCTGAGCGCCTGCGAGCTCACCATGATCAACTCCGAGGACATCGAGCGGGTCGAGATCATGCCCGGTCTCTTCGGAGTCTCGCGCTACGGCGAGAAGGCCGCAGGGGGAGTCATCCGGATCGCCATCAAGGCGGGTCTCGACCGCCAGCCGGGGATCGAGGCGGTCCGCGGGGAGCCCGAGCCCGCCCAACCGGCGGAGGGCCGGGCGACCGAGAGGGTCCAGTAGCGCGGAAACCAAGCGGTCGGTCTGGAGCGGCGAATGGTCTTCTGCGTGCTGTAAACGGCAAGTTTCGCGCTGCTAACGGTTGACAAGGACCCCTTCCCCGGTTTACGATGAAAGAAAGGGCGAGTCCCTAAGCAGGAGACGCTCAGCAGGTTGCGCTCTCCCCCACGAACCGGTCTTCCCGTCACAAGGGATCTCACCGGCAGCGTTCCGGTTTGGGGATCTGAACGCGCCCGAGCCTCAGGCTGGACTTCCCTCCCGCCAGCCACACCAAGCACAGAGACGCTTCAGGAGGTACAATGAAACAGAGGAGTGTGAGACGCTCCTCGACAACCCGCTTGCTCGCCGTCGCGTCCTTCATGGCCGTGTTCGCCGGGCTGTCCGCGCTGACCGCGCCGAGCTCCGCGTTCGCCCAGTCGACTGTGACCGGACGGGTCACGGACGAAGCCGGCGCGCCGCTCGCGGGTGCCGAGGTCTACATCCAGCGGTTCCAGATCGGAACCGTGGCCGACAATTCGGGCAACTACACACTGATCATCCCCGAATCGCGTCTGACGGGCGGGCGCGCCGAGATCGGCGCCCGCCTGCTGGGCTATCGGGTATCGACCCACTCGATCAACCTCACGATGGGCGACCAGGCCCAGGACTTCGTGATGGAGCTCGACCCGCTCGAGGTCGATGCGATCGTGGCGGTCGGGCAGGGCCTCGAGCGCCGGCGTGAGACGATCGGCGCGACCGTCAACACCGTGACGGCCGATGAGATCAACGCCACGCAGGAGACGAACCTGGTGGCCGCGTTGGCCGGGAAAGCCCCCAACGTGATCGTCACCGAGTCGAGCGGCGAGCCGGGAGCCGGGGCCTACATCAACATCCGCGGCCTCAACACGCTGGGCGGGGCCCAGCCCCTGTTCATCGTGGACGGCGTGCCGGTCGACAACTCGTCGATCCCCCTCGAGGGTCAGACCGCGGGGGTCGTCGAATCGAACCGGCTGGCCGACCTGAACCCCGAGGACATCGAGTCGGTCGAGATCCTGAAGGGCGGGGCCGCGGCCGCGGTCTACGGCGCCCGGGGCGCCAACGGGGTCGTGGTCGTGACGACGAAGAGCGGTCAACGGGGGGCCGACGCCCGGGTCAGCTACAAGATCTCGGCCACCTATGACGAGGTGACCTCCACCGTTCCGCTCCAGCGGTCGTTCGGGCGTGGGCTCATCGACCTCGACGACCCGAACCAACTCGCCTCGGCGACCAACACGACCAGCTGGGGACTGCCCCTCGGCGGAACCCCCACGTTCGACCATGCCGACGAGCTCTACCGGACCGGTCACACCTACGACCACGACATCCAGCTCTCGGGCGGGGGCGATAGGACCACCTACTTCATGTCGCTCGGCCGTACCGACCAGGCGGGCGTGATCGTCGGTCACTCGGAGTACGAGAAGACGTCGGTGCGGCTCAAGGGCGCGCACGACTTCCGCGACAACCTGACGATCGGCGGGAACTTCGCCTACACCGACGCCTTCATGGACGCGATCCAGAAGGGGTCGAACATCAGCGGCATCCAGCTCGCCGCGCTGCGCTCGCCGCCCGAGTTCGACAACTGCAAGCCCGACCCCTTCGACTGCTACCTGACCCCGGAGGGGCTCCATTTCAGCTACCGGAACCCAAACCCGACGTCGCTGGAGCAGGGGCGCGGCTACGACAACCCATTCTGGATCGCCTTCGAGATGCCGAACACCTCCGATGTCAACCGGACATTCGGCAACGTGGACGTGGACTGGCAGCCTTTGAACTGGATGCAGGTCAACTATACGCTGGGGACCGACTACTGGGCCGACGACCGGCTGACGCTTCGCCCCAAGAGTTCCTCTGACTTTCCTGTCGGGAAGCTCATCCGGGCCGACTACTTCAACCTGATCGTCGACTCGAGCCTGCTGGCCACCTTGACGCGCGAGTTCAGCCCCGACTTCTCGGGGAGCCTCACGCTGGGCCAGAACCTGAACCACGAGGAGTTCAGGCAGACCGAGGTCGAGGGTACGAACGTGATCTTCGGCACCGACCAGCTGGACTTCGCGATCCAGAACGTTCCCAACGAGTTTCGGTCCGAGGTCCGGATCGAGGGCTACTTCGCCCAGGCCAACGCCGACCTCTACGACCAGCTCTTCCTGAACGCGGGGATCCGCGGTGACAAGAGCTCGACGTTCGGCCGCGACGAGCGGTTCTACTATCCGAGCGGGAGCGTGGCCTGGGAGTTCAGCGCCCACCCGCGGATGCAGAACCTGGACTGGCTGAACTACGGGAAAGCCCGGCTCGCGTACGGGGAGGTCGGCAAGGCGCCGACCGTATTCGACAACGTCAGCGGCTTCGAGGTCGAGACGATCACCGACGGCTGGCTGTCCCCGAACGGTCTTCGCTCCATCTACGCCGGCCTGGATGGCGTCGTGCGGGACGAGACCCTCGGCAACACGGAGATCGAGCCGGAGCTCACTCGCGAGTGGGAGATCGGCCTGGACCTCGCCTTCGTCGAGAACCGGGTCGGGATGAGCGTCGTCCGGTACTGGCGGGAGACCGATGCGGCGATTCTGGACGTGCCGGTCGCGCCGAGCACCGGGTTCCTCGAGCTGCCCAGGAACGGGGCCGAGTTTGAGAATATCGGCTGGGAGGCGACCCTCGACGTCCGGCCCCTGCAGCAGTCGAACTTCCAGTGGGACGTGAGCGCTCAGTGGGCCCGGAACGAGAGCTGCGTGTCGGATCTGGAAGGTGCCGAGAGCGTCGCGCTGGCCGGGTTCACGGGCTCGCTTGTGGCGGTCGTCCAGCCGGAGCTGGTGGACACCGACGGGGACGGCGTACCGGACACGCCGGACCCGGACCGGTGCCATCCCTTCGGCGTGCACTATGGAGGCGACTTCGTTCGCTTCGGGCGGGACTTCCAGGTCGACGGGGTCAACATCGACGAAGCCTTCCCCGATGCCCCCGACGGCGCCCTTTACATTGCCGAAGACGGTCTGCCGCTGAACGACCCGTCCAACCGGGTCACCGGCAACGCCAACCCGGACTGGACCGCGGGTATCCGCAATACGGTTACCCTCTTCAACAAGCTCCGGATTTCGGCACTCCTCGACACCGAGCAGGGACGGGACATCTGGAACGGCACCAAGGGGGCGTTGTTCTTCTTCGGGACCCACGCGGACACCGAGGCATGCCACGGTACAGGGTGTTCGTTCGACTCCTTCCAGCAGTACATGAGTCAGGTATTGAACCAGGACGTGGCCGCGGCCGGACCCGGAGCGGGACAGCCGGTGACGCTCAACTGGGCCAACTGGTTCGTTGGCGGGCTCGGGAGCGGCTTCACGGGGCCCGCCTCCCAGTTCATCGAAGACGGCACCTTCTGGCGCCTCCGCGACGTCTCGGTCAGCTACACGTTCGACCAGCAGTTCCTCCAGACGATCGGGTTCAGCTCGCTCGACGCAAAGGTGAGCGGCCGTAACCTGTACACGTGGACGGACTACACCGGGATCGATCCGGAGGCCAACCTGACCGATCAGTCGACGGGTCGCGGGCTGGATTACTTCAACAACCCGCGGACGCGCTCGTGGGTCTTCACCCTGCGGTTCAACCGTTAGGAAGGGAGGAGAGGATGCAGATGGGAATCGCTAGGCGCCTGCACCGTGCGCTGGCCGTCGGGCTTCTCGCCTCCGGCTCCTTTGCGGCCTGTGACTTCGTCGAGCCGACGAGCGCGGACCCGAACCAGATCGCAGATGCCTCGGTCGACCAGCTTTTCACCGGGGTTCAGCTCAACACGTGGTTCCACGCCGAGGGCGCGATCAGCCGCTACACCGCAATGTGGATGCAGCAGATGGCGGGCAACGAACGGCAGTTCGCCATCATCGGGCAGTACGTCATCACGCAGGAGGCAGCCGATAGCGAGTTCAACACGCTCTACATCGGAGGCGGCTTGATCGACCTGAAGCGGATCCTGGCCGGCGAGCGGCTCCAGACGCACCCGCACTATGCGGGGATCGTCAAGATCCATCAGGCGATGCTGTTCGGTATCGGGGCCAGCGTGTGGGGGGACATCCCCTACTCTCAGGCGGCAGATCTGGAGATCACCGAGCCCCAGCTGGACAACCAGCTCGAGGTCTACGCGGCGCTCCTGGCGCTGCTCGACGAAGCCATCGGGAACCTGCAGAGTCCCGCGGGCCCCATCCCGGTCGGGGGGGTGGATCTCTCTTTCGGAGGCGACGCCGCCAAGTGGATCGCCGTGGCCCACACCCTCAAGGCTCGGCTCCTCAGCCACCTCGCAGAGGTGGAGCCCGGACGGTATGGCCAGATCCTGGCCGAAGCCCAGCAG
>JBOHRW010000035.1:0-14099 GCA_050732935.1 Gemmatimonadota bacterium | reverse complement strand
CGTAGAACTCGAAGCCCACGTCGGGGGTGATCGCGATGCCTGCCCGGACGCGCACATATAGGGTGCTGCGATCGAGCGAGGCGAAGAGGTAGCGCCGACCGAACGTTTCCGCCCGTCCGTCGGGAAGCGAGCCATAGAACTGGCGGGCGTCCAGGGCTCGCTCGTACCCAGGGCCCATGGAGAGCTCGAAGTGCTCGTTGGGTCGTAGCGACAGACTCGGCGCCAGGCTGTAGCTCCAGCCTCCGAACTCGTCATTCGAGTAGTAGCCGTCGATCGACCATTGGTGACGGTTGGCATGGTTCGGCGCCAGGCCAAACGAAGTGCGAACGGCCCGGCCCGTCCCCATGAGCGGCCCACCGCGCGTGAGGTCGTCGCTCAGCGCCCGGGTGTCGAACTCGACCCGCGAATACGTCCGCCAGAAGTTCTCCCAGGTAAGACCCAGGTAGGCGCTCGGGGTGGTGAACTGCCGGACTCCCCCGAAGTTCCATCCGCTCGACATCGAGCCCGAGATATCGGCTCTCCGCCATGGACCGGCCCGCGTGTGGAATTCATAGGCCAGCCGGCCGAACGCCACCAGGTCGTCAGCCGTCGCCATGGCTCCGGCGTCGTTGATCTCGAACCCTGGTGAGCGCATCTCTCCGCTCAGGCTCCAGTTCAGCGCCCCTTCTATCCGCGACAGGTGGAGACCTCCCGTGTAGCCCGCCAGCTGGGTCCGCCCAGGATCGAACTCGACGTGGTCGGCGTCGGGGCGCTGGTAGTAGCGGGCACTCGAGCGCTGAAGCCGTCGGATGACGATCGAATCACCCTCGACGACGCTGGCGCCGGCGAAGCCGCCGAACTCGTGGCTCTGGTCGGCAAAGCGGACGCTCCAGTCCACCCCTCCCGCGTACGCCTGCTCGGGAAGTAGATTGGCCAGCGCCTCCCCATCGGTGACGCTCCGTCGGACGGCGGTTCCCACTACCCCGAGTGTCGAACCCGCTCCGAGGTCTTTCTGGATCCGGCTCACACCGAAGAAGGTCTGCGGCTCGACCGGCACACCGTCGAAGGTCCCGGTCTCAGGGTCGAAGGTGCGGGCCCGCTCCTGATCGCTCAGCGCGGCCAACGCGCCAACGGAAACACCCCCGGGTGTGCGACCGATCAGCTTTGCCCCCCCCAGAATCGTGGTGCCTACAGGTTCCTCGCGGAACTGGGCCTTGACATCGCCATGCGGTGGCGCCCCGATCCGCCGCGAGTAGAAGTAACGCGGGCCCTGCCCCTCGAAAAGCGCACTCCCCTCCAGAAAGAAGGGTCGCCTTTCGGGAAAGAAGGTCTCGTACGCGGTCAGGTTCACGACCGCCGGATCGGCCTCGATCTGCCCGAAGTCGGGGTTGAAGGTCGCCTCGAAAGACAGACTCGGTGTCAGGTCGAACCGGAGGTCGCCGCCGTAGCGCCAACGCATCTCACCGTCTTCCCTGGCGAAGGGATCGTCGGGCGACGGCTCGAAGTCGGAGAAAACGCCCTGGCCCGTCAGGTAGGGGATGATCGCAAATCTTCGGGAGGCACGTACGCCTGTCATCCCTACGAGGTCCCCGAAGCGGCTGGCCCATCCGGTCTCGTTCGCGGGAACGACGACCCAGAAGACGTTCAGGTGTTGGGCAGGATTCTGCCGCTGGATGTTGACGCCCCAGACTAGGGAATCGGCGGCATGGAACTGGAGTTGCGAGAAGGGGATCCGCATCTCGGCGGTCCAGCCCGTGGCATAGACCTTCGTCTGCGCTTCCCACACCGGATCGTAGCTGATGTCGCGGACCGCGAAGACGTCCTCGGGCTGGAAGTAATCGAGCCGTGTCCCGCCAGCGGTGACACCGAAGCTGTAGGCGGTCTGGCGGTTCCTGTAGGTGTCCAGCGAGACGACAATGCGGTCGGAGTTGGCCGGGTCATCCCGCCGGCTCCGCGGCGCGCGGAGAAATGACCGGTCCTCGATGTGCATCCGAGCTCCAACATAGAGTGCCTCCTCGTCGTAGACGAACGCGATCTCCGTCCGCTCACGAGCCGGGAAGCCACGCCTGTGTCCCTTCTGTTCAAAATCCGATAGGAACGTCGCCGACTTCCAGACATCTTCGTCCAGTCGCCCATCGACCGTGGGTGGCTCGCCCTGGAAGGACGAGGCGACGAGCCGTTTGCGACCGGACGGCTGTGCCGGTTCCGGCGCAACCTCCACTTGTTTGGGGAGAGTATCGCGCTGGACGGCGACGGCTGGATCGACCGACGCGCGCCCGGGATCGGCGATCAACCCCGGCTCGGTCCGCCTCGCGTCCAGAGCTGATACCAGGATCCGCGCGATCCACGCATCGTTGTATCCCATGTCCCAGATGCGGGACAGAATCTGCCGCGCCTGGTCGGCGGTGTCGAAATACCCGACACGCACTGTGTGATAGGGTGGATGATGCTCGACCCTGACGTCGGCGTGCGGGCCGAGGAGACGGGCGATCTCCAGGGCCTGCTCCTCCGCCTGTGCGGGGGTCGAGCGTGCAACGGCCTGGATCGTGTATAGGCGGGCATTCTGCTGGGCGCTCGCGATCGACGGAAGGACGAGCGTCGCGAAGCTCGCTATGACGATCGCGACACAAGCGATCGATACCGCGAGCCTTACATGCTCTTGCCGTCCGCTCATGGTAGGATTCTCCGATCGGCGAAGCTGCAGAGAGTGATCCCGCGCTCTGCGATAGCAGCCCGGACGCGCCCGTCGCAGAGGGTCATGGTCTCAGAGGCCCGCTCTGCCCGATAGCCGACCCCCGGACCATCGCTGGCTCCCGGATGGCACCCCATCTCCGTGGTCCCCGGTGCCAAGTCTTCGAGAAGACCGAGCAGGGCTTCCACCGTGATCATGCCCGGCAGTGGCTCGCCGTAGGTGGATTGACCATAAAAAGCCCCCTGGTAGCGGATACCCTCGGTGCAGCCCCGCAAAGGAACTCCAAGAGCCTTCGAGAATGCAAGGACCACGCCGCACGTGGGCTCCCGTCTATGGACATGCTGGTGGGAATCGAGGTGCGTTGGTTCCCGACCCACGAGCTCCCGGAATACATCGAGTTGCCGTTCAACCTCGTCCGCGGTGGCGGACGGGTCGTCGAGACACACGTGCTCATAGACGGGCCGCCATTCCGAGCCATCCCACGCCCACTCTCCCAGGTCCACGTGGAGCCCCAGGCCGAGCTCCGGTCGCCGCACGGCGTAAGCAGCGGCTTCTTTTGCCCCCGGCCAGCAGACCAGCAGGCTCGCGCTCGTGACGATGCCACGCTCATGGGCCTCGATGACCCCGCAGTTGACCGCCCGGCTCATCCCAAAGTCGTCGGCGTTGACTACGAGATAGCGGCGGTCACTCATTTGACCGCCTCTACGAAGAGGCTCTCCGCTTCCCGGTTGTCGAGTTCGACGATCTTCGGAAACCGGCTCGCGGTTTCCCGGAATCCACAGCGGACGACCGAGCGGAAGCCCGCTTTATGAAGGGCTTCCTGCAGGAAATCGAACGTGAAGGGTGTCCGCGAGTAACCGTACCACATGATCTGGGTGACCAGCTTCCCGCCAAGGCTTTCCGCGTCACTGTCCGGGACGAGGAAGTAGCCTCGATCTCCATTCAGGTAGGCATGAATCGCCCGCTCCAGGTCGGGCACCACGAGGCGGAGGACCCCGCCCTTGAGGAGAACGCGTCTAAGCTCCTGCAGCACCGGCACGAGATCCGGATAAGGGATCTCTTGCAACGCGTGAACACTCACCGCATAGTCGATCGTATCACTCTCGAGCGGAAGGCCCGCACGGATGTCCGAGTTGATGTCGATCCGCGGCCCTTCCCTGATATCGGAGTTGATCCAGCCGGGCACTCCGGCTCCCCCGCATCCCCAGTTGAGTCTCTGGATCATGGCCTGAGCGCTTCCGCCAGTTCGATCGCCGTAGCCATCCAATCGTGGGTGTGCTCGGCGGGTGGGGTCCAGTCATTGGACCAGCCGAGCCACTGAACGGCCAGCAGGAGCCGGCAACGATCGAGACCCTCTTTCAGGGCCTCGGGCGATGGGCGGAACTCAGCGGGTAAAGCTCCAAGGTAAGCCGAGGCGATCTTCTCGCGCTTCGTCTCGTCCCATGCACCAGAGGCCAGCGCCGCGAGGTCGACGATGCCTGGTCCCGTCGCGGCCATCTCCCAATCGACCGGGCGGATGCGGACTCCGCCGACAGTGCTTTCGACGATGATGTTCGATGGATAGAACTCGCCATGGAGAAAGGTCACCGGCTGCCCCATCAACCAGTCGACGGCCTGCTGGCAGCGCTCCGCGAGCCAATCCAACTCGCGCCCGTTCCCGTTGGATGTCCCCGATCGGCCAGCGAAGCTCTTCGCACGCTCGATCCAACGCCGGTGGTAGTCCCTGTCGAGGACAAGCAGACGCAAGGGCAGCCCACGCGTTCGATCGGCGAAACGCGCGTGCAGGTCGGCGAGCCACTCGGCCGCACATTGCCAGACATCCATATCGCCGATCTGCCAGAGGAGATCTCCCTCCACCTTCTCCAAAAAGAGCCAGTAGCGGCCCCGGTCCGCCTCGCAGACAACCTTCACGCATGCGGGAGCGGACAGCCCGCCTGGCCCCAGCACATCCCGGTAGACCTCGATCTCGCGCAGCGGATCGTGCAGGAAGGGCGCTTTGATCTGCCAGATCGGGTCCATCGGTCCCTCGCGGCTCAGGTCCTTGAAGACGAGCCAACGCTCGACGCCGTCGGGCATACGAACCGACAACTCCTCGAGCGGAAAGGTCGAGCGATACGGAAAGGGACGGCGCGTCACTATGGTGGCACCGAGCGCGCTGGCGAGATCGGCGGTCTCTGCCGGGCTTCCATGCGCGCTCATGCTTCGACACCTACTCTGGATAAAAGTCTCCGCAACACCACGTCGGAATCGAGGAACTCCTCAGCGATCGCGCGTGCGGCACGACGCTGCCTTTCATAATCGCGCGACATCTCATCGACCGCTTTCTCGACATCCTCGGCCGACTGGAAGGCGAACAGGCCCTCGCCCGTCGGCAGCGCCGCCCCGAACCCGGTGTCCTGCGCGATCACCGGCCGTCCCGAGGCCAGATAGCAGACACTGCGATCGCTGAACCATCCGCAGCGGGCTTCCACGTAGCCGCTTTTTGCGATACCGAATTCCCCGCGAGAGCCCTGGATGAAATCGCGATACTGGTCGGGGGTGCCCGTGACCGTCAGCGGGTCGATCAGGTTCCAGCCGTTCGCTTGGAGCGCTGAGAGGTCGCGCGGCTCGCCCCGGTCGATCGCGAGGGCGAGATCGAAGCGCCGGTCGATATGTCGTGGCAGGTCGATGAAGCGCCGAAAGGAATGCGCCTTCTGGCCGTAGAAGACGCCGTCTGCTTCGACCGATCCGTAGCCCCGCCAGTTGGCGATCGCCGTCAGCGCGTCGCGCTCGATCCCGTTGGCATAGGGCCATTCCTCCAGGACGACGGGCGGCACGGTAGAAATCCAGTCGATGTCGCAAGTCGGCACCGGGCACCCGGGCTGACCGAGGATGAGGCCCACTGTGGCGAAGTGTGTGTGGCCGCTGAAGCGCATATCGATTCCGTCAGCCGCATGCCAGAGCTGGGTGAACGCGGGATCCAAGTCCAGGTAGAGGCGCAGCGGGATCGTCTCGAGAAGTTCCTGGTCGGCAAGGCTCCCGCCGATGTTGACCAGAAGGTCTGCGCCGCGCGCCCAATTCCGGATATGGTTATAGGGGAGCCCTGCCGTCTCACGCGAACCGGAGAGCAGCATCGCGGCCTGGCTTTCGAGCCCGAACCGTCGGACGACCTCGTCGAAGTAGGTGGCATTCTCGCTCTTCGCCAGCTGGACGGCCGACGGTCGCACGCTCCCCTCGTCGACCTGTTCGACGAGCAGCACCTGGTGTCCGAGGCGACGTAGACCGAGCGCGTACTGGAGCGCGATCCAGGCGATCCCTCCTTGGCGGGGAACGCCCGCGACCATGGCGCTGAGGATGATCCTGAGGCTCAAGCCGCGACCTCGACTTCCTCGAGGAAATGTCCAAGGACCTTGTCGCTGTCGAAGTACTCCTCGGCGATACACCGCGCTGCGCGGTTGTGGAGCTCATAGTCGGAGGCGATGCTCCGCGCCCCCGCAACCGCTTCCTCGAAGGTCCGGAACCCCACCAGACCCTCCCCCGAAGGAAGAGTCCGGCTGAATCCCGTTTCCTGTACCAGAGTGGGCTTTCCGGAGGCCAGATACTGCACCGTCCGGTCGCTGAACCAGCCGCTGTGTGTCTCTACGTAGATACCTTGTGCGACAGAGAACTCGGCCCCCGACCCTTGGATGTAGCGACGGTAGGCATCGGGGTCCGGTACCGCTCTGCGCGGATCGACGATGTTCCATCCCCGGTCTCGCAGTGCATTCAGGTCGGTGTTGTCAGCCGGATGGATGTCGAGGGCGATCTCGAGTCGCTGCGGAACTCGCTCCGGAAGGTCGATGAATCTCCGGAACTCGTGCACCTTCAACCCGTAGGTGCGCCCTTCGTGCTCGATCGCGCCGAAGGATCCGCGCCACGAGGCGATGGTGGTCAGGGTCTCGCGGTCGCCCTCGCAGATGGGCCATTCCGAAAGAAGGACTGGCGGGGCAAGAGGATGCCAGTGAATTCCGCAGGTGGGGACAGGGGAGGACGCCCGGCCCACATTCAGACCGACCGTGAAATAATGATCGTGGCCCGAGAGACGAGCCCCGTTTGTCGCAGCCGCGTGCCAGAATTGCGTGAAACCTGGGTCCAGATCGATGAACGCCTTGCAACGGAAGCGATCGAAGAGGGGCTCGAGGGAGAGATTTCCGCTTATGTTGACCAGGAGCGCGGCCTCGGAGGCGACTTCCGCGAGGTCCTTGAGGCTTCGACCTGCGATGCAAGCGCCGTTCTCGTCTACAAGGCTGCAGCGATCCTCCAGCCCGAATCGTTTGGCGACCTCCTGGAAGAACGCCAGATGTGGCGCATTCCCGGGTGTGTTGTCAGTAGTTGCGTCCTGATCGAGCAGATCCCGGCTGATCTGCTCGACAAACCAGACGTCGAATCCAAGGCGGCGAAGTCCCGCCACCCATGTCATCCGCACCCACGCCTCGCCCCCGTTGCGCGGCTTGTTCGCAAGGGCACCGCTGACGACAATAGTGGTCACGACGAGCCGATCTCCAACCGGTCCAAAAGGCGGCTCAGGACCTTGTCGGAGTCGAAGTTCTCCTCCGCAATGGCCCGAGCGGCGCGAGAGTGCCGGGCGTAGTCGCTGGCGATGTCCTCGACAGCCTCCGCCGCCTCGTCGAGGGTGGAAAAGAACAGGAGCCCCTCTCCGTTGGGATATCGATCCCGTAGTCCGGTATCCTGAGCCAGAACTGGCTTGCCGCTTGCCAGGTAACAGATGCTCCTGTCACTGAACCAGCCGCTGAGGGTGTCGACGTAGATGTTCTTTGCGACCATGAACTCCGCCTTCGAGCGGCGGATGTATTCGCGGTAACGCCAGGGATCACCAGCCTCACGGACTGGGTCTGTGAGAACCCAACCGTTGGTTTCGAGAACCGCCCGATCCCGCTCGTCCTCTGGATCGATCTCGAGGGCGAGCTCGAAGTGCTCACCGGTTCGTTGTGGAAGCTCAAAGAACTTTCGGAACTCGTGAACTCGGAGCCCATAGGTCCGCCCGTTGTGCTCGATGGGGCCGAAGGGACCCCGCCACGAGACGACACTCGTGAACGCTTTGCCAGGGTCCGGTATAGGCTCCCAATCGTCGAGGACTACAGCTAGAGGCGTGGTGACCCAAGGCAGGTGGCACGTCGGAATCGTGCAACCAGGTTCCCCGATGTTCTCCCCGATTGTCACGAAGGTGTCGTGGTCCTCGAACCGGATGGGGTGGCCGTTCTCCCGCCACATCTGCCAGAACCCGGGATCGATGTCGAAGAAGACCCTCCGGTCGACCCGGTCGAGAACCTCCGGATCCCTCAGGAAGCCCATGATGTCGATCACCGCGTCAGAGCGGTCTGCTATGCGTAGCAGCTGCTTACGGTCCATGCCGGCCAGGACACCACCTTTCGCATCCAGCAGGCAGTAGCGGGAGACTTCGAAGCTCCGCATCACTCGTTCGAAATAAGCCACATTGAGTGTCGGGAGCTCCGCACGGCGACCCGCCCGGTCGACGTACATGGAGGGCTCCAGGCGGTCGACGAAGACCACGTCGCGGCCGAGCCGAGCGAGACCGCGAACAAGGTTCGTGAGCACCCAGGCATGACCGCCATGGAACGGCCGCTGAGCGAGGGAACCGGCGACGATCATGGCTCGGCCCCGAGCGCATAGATCGCGCACGTGTCCTCCTCGCACACGACGAGTGACTCGTTCCGGTCGAGGTAGTCGCGAAAAGCATCGTAGTGATCGAGCCACCAGAGCCCCGTCCTGGGAAAGAGAAGAAACTCACCGCCACGGGTCGCGAGCTCCTTCAGGTGGGCGATCGCCTCCCGGCTGTCCCGCGGATGGTGACCCGCCCAGACGCCGTCTGTGCCCTGTGGGAAGTGCCAGGCCCGACGACCGTTCAGCTCAAGAAGGGCGTCGTCGCCGCGGCTGACCACGAGGACGGTCGATTGGGGGGGCAGTCGGTCCAGCACCACCTTGCGGATGCGCTCGATCATTTGCTCGTACTCCGGGTCGTGGCGCCGCTCGTGGGGACGCCACTCGACCCCCCACTTCTTCTCGAACCGCTCCCGGTTGGCGTCCAGGAGCCGAGTGTAATCTCCTGAGGGGGCAAGCTTCCCGAACGAGGCCTCGCTGAAATGGTGAACGAAGACATCCTCGGCGCAGGCGATCCGGTAGCGGGCATCGCGGGCACGCATGGAATAGTCGTCGTCCTCCATGAGACCGGTCCCGAAACGCTCGTCGAGGGGGCCGAGCCGCTCGTAGACATCCCGGCGCATGGCGAGACAGAACATCATCGCCATCGAGAGCTCCGTGACACGGTCCTGGTGTTCTTCCGCTCGTGTGCTCGCGAAGTCGAGCATCTCCCCCAGCGTCGTATACGAAGTGCGGATCTCCTGGGCATTCGCGATCCGGTTGGTGACCGGACCGAGGAGCCCGACTCGAGGATCCTCGAGGTGACCGACCAGCCGTTTGAGCCAGCCCGGCGTCACCACGACGTCGTTGTTGAGCAGGACGAGGAAATCGCCCCCGGCCGCCGCGAGACCCTGATTGCAGGCGCGGGGGAATCCACCGTTCTCATCATTGAACAGGAGACGAACGTTGGATCGTCCCGTGGCCATCTTCTCCAGATACTCCCGCGTCCCGTCGGTGGACCCGTTATCGACGACGATGAGTTCGTAGGCCCGGTACTCGGTATGGGCGAGCACGCTTTCGATGCAGAGCCTGGTGAAGATCAGGTTGTCGAAGGTCGGAACGACGATGCTCGCCAGCGGCGCTGCGGCATTGCCGTTCGCCGCCACATCGAAGGCGGCATCCGGGATCGCCCTCCCGAGGGCCTTGGCAATCGAGGTGGCAGGAAGCTCGACCGGGCGGCGTGTGATGGGGACCAGCACCAGATCCCTGGGAAGAGTCACCTGGCGCGTCCTCTGAGCGCGGCCTTTCGGGCGTTCGATCCCGAGATCGTCGAGGAGTCGTCCCAGCACGACGTCGTGGGCGAAGTACTCGCGCGCGATCTCGCGCGCCGCGCGCCGGTGTCGATCGTAATCGGCGTTGATCGTCTCGATCGCCGATAGCGCCTCGTCCATCGTCATGAACGAGAACAGGCCTTTGCCCGTCGGGAGGATGTTGCCGAAACCGGTATCCTGGGTGACCACCGGACGACCGGCCGCCAGGTAGGTGGCGCTGCGGTCGCTGAACCAGCCGCTCTTCAGGCGCACGTTCTGGTCCTTGGCGACGGTGAACTCGGCCCTGGAAGTCGTGATGTATTCGCGGTATGCCTCACGATCGGCGGAGAAGTCGAGCGAGTCCCGCACATGCCAGCCATTTTCGGCCAGCAGCTTTCTGTGCTCCTCTTCGCAGCTGCTCAAAGCGAGCTCGAGCGGCTGCTCCGTCCTTCGGGGCAGGTCCAGGAACTTCAGAAACTCCAGGTGCTTGCTCCAATGGTAGGTCTCGCCACGGTAATGAAGCTGCCGCCAGGGCTGGAACCAGTTCGCGATCGTGCTGAAGTCTGGACGTCCGGAGCCTGGCATCACCGGCCAGAAATCGAGGACGACCGGCTGGCGTGTTGGGCGAATCCGGAAGCGCTCCGAGACCGGGAGCAGGCAGTCCGGCCGTCCGTAGTTCTCGCCGAAGCTGAAGATCGCGGGGTGCGCCTCGCACACGCGGATCGCATCCTCGACACCCTGGTGGAGCTCGATCTCCAGCCGAACCGGATCGGTGAAGACGGCGACCAGCTTCCCGGTACGCTCCTGCTCGGCGCGAGGCCACGTGCCGGCATGCAGGTTGAGGATGGCTTCGGCGGAATCATAGAGCCCATGCAGCTCCGACTCGCTCATCCCGTAGCAGCGCTCGTCGGAATGGACCGCGTGGAAAGCCCACCGATCGCCAAAGCCGAACGGGCGGAGGATCCGCTCTACGAACCCGGCCGCGCCTCTCGAGCCGTCGTCCTCGACGTGCACCATGAAGTGGCAGGGGGTTCGCGCGTGTGCCTCGACGTACCAGGCCTCGAAGCCGAGGCGCTCCAACCCCACCAGATAGTGAAGAGTCTGCCAGACCACGCCGCCGTACGGCATGGCGCTCATCATGCCAAGGACAACGATACGCGGGGGCTCGGAGGCGCTCATGGCCTGATTCTCAAGCCGGGCTAAGATGGTTTGCGAGTGACCACATGCGGACGTCCTCATAAAGAGCACGGTCATAAACCGTCCTCTCGCGGTAGAAATTCCAGATTTGCGGGTCGTGAAAGTCTACCCGCTCGTCAATAGGTGTCTGGTTGTACCTCTCGAGGGCGACGATTCTAGGGAAGTGCCATCGCAAACGCGTCACTGCTCTGTCAATGTCCTCAAGGGCGAATACGAAGCTCATTCTCCGCGCATTGCCTCTGGCCCGCTCCAAGTCCACATTTGTGACGGTGTCTGCTGTTACAGTCGCCAGATATCTCACCTGCAGATTATCGAAGAGGAGTCTACCAGCGGGAGAATCCAGCAGTTCCTCTAAGGCCACGACATCCCCAAGTGAAACGTCAACCAGCAACCTAGCCAGATCCATGATCTGGTCAGGAGTTGTCTCATGATTGGGGTATTGTGGACTCCCAACATATTTGACCCATTTGAGATGGGACAGAAGGTGCGGGATCGGTTCTCGAACGATGGAAATCGAGAACACATCTGTGCGTTCGATCAGACTACGCGCGGTCTCAAATGCGAAGTGCTCAGAAAGGAAGAAGGGGGCATCTTGCCCCTTCACCGTTTCGAATAGCTCGCGGCGACTCTCCATATGCTCGAAATACCGAGCTTCAGGAACGCAAGGCTTGAATATATCGTTAAACGCAGATCCTGCCGTCTTGGGTATGTGGAGGAAGAAGATCTTGTCGCAAGTGCTCATCTTGGCACCCAGCTGACTCTTGTCGGTCGTCGGCAGTTGCATCTACTATGCAATCATCCCATCGCTACTCTTTTTACGTATCCTGAGTATGCAGCAGAGTCTAGGCGCGCGACGGATTCCAATTCCCAGTCTTCATAGATACCGTGTCCTAAAGAGCTCTCTATCATTGGCCGCAGTAGCGCTACATCGTGCTCGGTAAAGAATGACTTCCAGTTGCCGGAGGCTCCACTCCGCTTCGTGTACTTGAATGCCCCCAACTCAACTGCCATGACGTCTGAGGGGAGCGTCAAGTCAAGATACTTCGCAAGTCCACTGGTCTCGTTCCTAATCATCGCCTCATATGATTGCACGTACCGGTCTCGAACTACTCCTGATGAGATGTATTGTTCATACGCTTGGCCAAGACGTATCGCGTCGATCACATCTGCCCACGCATCAACCTGGAAGATGTCCTGAAAACTACTGCAGAGGTCCTTGAAGGATACTTCTGACGGACAGCGCTCTTTCTCTTCCAATACGCAGACCCAACGTTTCCACTCACGCTCTTTGCGACCGTTGGATAGCGCTTTATCGCGCAGGACCTTAGGCAAGTAAAGCAACCGGCTGATCACTTCATCTCTAATATCGCGAGTAATGAAGACAACCTTGTCAATGCTAAATCCAAACTCCTGATGCACTAGAGCGTTCAAATGTCGCGGCTGGTTCCTGAAGTGTTCATAGATGATCTTGATCGCCTCATTACTGCTCCTCTGGAGACTTGCGGCGCCAAACTCCAGAACGGACTTCGGCTCCATGACCAGCTTGCAGGGTTCGAGGGCTTGTCTTATCAGCGAGACAAGCGCCGTCGTACCTGTCTTCGCCTTCCCGATCACCAGGACTCTCACAATACACTCCGAGACACTATTTCATGCCGACTTTCGGGCCCACTCGTATCATATCGCCAAAGAAAAGTTCTCCGCATGCTTCGTAAGGTGTGGGGAGTAGTACGGGTCATTCTGAAGTGGCCTCTCCCATTTCTCCTGCATGTACATGATCTCGCGGACAGCACGCGCTTGTTTCTCTGGATTGTCCTCGGCGCCTCGCGAAGTGCTCTCCAAATGATACAACTCTGCATAGGGAGTCCAGACGTTCAGGTAGCCCGTCTCACGCACTCTTAGGCAAAAATCAACGTCGTTGAACGCGACCGGCAGATCGGTCTCGTTGAAGCCACCAACGGCCTCATAGACGTTCTTTCGGACGATCATGCAGGCAGCCGTTACCGCTGAGAGGTTCTGGATAACCTTGAGGCGAAAGAAGTAACCATGATGATCGCGCGGGAAGGCTCGGTGTGAATGTCCGGCCACACCGTTTAGTCCCAGAATTACTCCGGCATGCTGAATTGAGCCATCGGCGTAATAGAGCTTCGCGCCCACGCAGCCAACGTCTGGCTGGACTGCCCAGGATACCATCTCGCTCAACCAGTCAGGCGAGATCACTTCGATGTCGTTATTAATGAGGCCGATAATAGTCCCGTTCGCATGGGCTACTGCAAAGTTATTGATGGCCGAGTAATTAAATGAATCTGTGTAGGGTAAGACATGGATGCCGTCACTCTGGTCAATCTCGTGGAGATAGCGAATCGTTTCGCCTTCCACTGAACCATTGTTCACTACAATGATCTCATAGTTCCTGTAAGTCGTTTTATTGCGGATAGACTCCACACAGGCACGTACAAGCTCTACCTTATCGCGTGTCGGAATAATGAGGCTGACAAGAGGCTGTGATTCGGGCTCGGAAAAGCGCAAACGATAGCACTGAGTACCGGGCGCGGGTTCGGCACACGCAGGAAGTCGGCATCGTGAAACATGCTCTTTCAAGGCCCGCAGACCTGCCATATAGGCGTAGCTCTTCTCGTCACCGGCCGATGCAGTGGAGCCTTCCACAGCACGCCAGTGGTATAGAACCTTCGCGATGTGCCGTATTTTGGCCATTTCGATGCGCTCGAGGATCCGCAGATTGAGATCGTAGTCCTGGCTGCCCTCGAAGCTCGGCCGCCACCCGCCGACGGCGCGAATGTTCTCCGCCCGGTGAACGGTCAGGTGGTTCAGGTAGTTCTGCGAGCGGAAGAGCTCCCGTGAGAACTCCGGCTTGAAGTAGGGGTCGTAGCGCCTGCCCTCGGCATCGATCTTGTCCTCGTCGGAATAGATCAGCTCGGCATCCGGATGGCTGGCGATCTCCAGCACCACTTCGGCCAGCGAGTGGGGGCGCAGGAGATCATCATGGTCCAGAAGCGCAACCCAGGATCCAGAGGCGAGCTCGAAAGCGGAGTTGGTGGCGCGCGAGATGTGTCCGTTTTCGTCCCGGTACACAACCTTGATGCGCGGATCGTCTCTAGAGTATTCCTCCAGTATCCTCCGGACATGCCTCTCGGTGGAGTAATCGTCCGCGATACAAAGCTCCCACCGACCGTAGATCTGAGCGCACACGCTCTCGATCGCCTCACGGAGCAGATCCTCTGGGGTATTGTAGACGGGCATGACGACGGAGATGAGCAGTGGATCGT
>JBOHRW010000034.1:0-2426 GCA_050732935.1 Gemmatimonadota bacterium | reverse complement strand
GCTTTGCCTGGTCCCGCCGTTTGCTGGCCCGGCCGCGCTGGTCTAGAATCACAGCCGAACCCCCGTCAATCGCCCAACCACAGGAGGTCCATGCGCACCCACCAACTCGGTCTTTTGCTCCTGATCGTCGCGGCCCCGGCGGCCCTGCGCGCTCAGGACGCCTGCGGCGGATACATGCACGCTCCGCCGGTCGGAAGCTGGGCGGAGTACCAGGTTTCCAAGGAAGGCGAGCCCGAAATCGGGCTGCGTTTCGCCATCGTCGGGACGGAACAGCGCGAGGGACGTGAGATGCAGTGGTTGGAGATGGCGATCACGCCGGAGGATGACGACGACCCCGTGATCATGAAGCTCCTCGTTCCCGGCTACCCGTTCGAGCCCGAGGGGCTGGAGGAGATCATCATGAAGGCCGGCGACAATCCGGCCATGAACATGGGCGGGCCGATGATGTCCTCGATCCTGAAATCGATCGGTGACAATCCAGGTCTCTCGATAGCCGAGGCGTGCAGAAAGATGGAGGACGCCGGCGAGGAGACGGTCACTGTGGCCGCCGGTACCCTCCAGACACACCACTACCGCAACACGGAGTCGGGAGCCGAGGCTTGGCTCTCGAGCGACGTGCCGTTCGGCATGGTCAGGAGCACGGACGGGGAATACACGAGCGAGCTGATCGCCCACGGAGAAGGCGCCGAGACGGCGATCACCGAAACCCCGCAGGACCCCTTCGGCAGCCCGTGAGGGTCCGGCCGGCCCTCTTCGCGCTCGTCCTGGCGCTGCTTCCCGCGGTGGCGGCGGCACAGGAGACCAACAAGCCGGTCCTCCACGGACGACACTGGATCGCGATCACCGGAAAGCCGCTCGCCGCGACCACCGGCGCGCTGATCTTCGAGCGGGGCGGGAACGCCGTCGACGCTGCGTGCGCGATGCTGGCCGCGACGTCGACCATGTGGGACGTCCTCTCCTGGGGCGGCGAGACCCAGGCCCTGATCTACGATCCACGCTCGGGGGAAGTCGTCGCCATCAACGCGCTGGGGGCCGCCCCGACCGGCGCGACGCCGGAGTTCTTCCACGAGCAGGGGATGGACCACCCGCCCGAGTTCGGTCCACTCGCGGCGGTCACGCCCGGAACCCCGGGCGGGCTCATGACGATGCTGGCCGAGTACGGGACCATGAGCCTGGCCGAAGTCCTCGAGCCCGCGATCCGGATGGCCGAGGACGGCTACCCGATCGAGGCCCAGGCGGCCAACTCGATCGAGCGCAACAAGGAGCGGCTGAACGAGTGGACGTACTCGCGCGAGGTGATGCTGCCGCACCTGGGCGAGGAGCGGGAGGCGCCCTACCCCGGTGAGCTCTTCAGTCAGCCCGACCTGGCGGCGACGCTGAAGAAGCTGGTCGAGGCCGAGCGTCAGGCGCTGGATCAGGGCAGGAGCCGGGAAGAGGCGATCCAGGCCGCCTACGACCGCTTCTACCGCGGCGACATCGCCGAGGAGTTCGTCCGCGGGGCGCGCGAGGAGGGGGCGCTCTTCACGATGGAGGACCTGGCGGGCTGGGAGGTCAGGATCGAGGAGCCGGTCCACGTCGACTACAAGGGGATCGAGGTCTACAAACTCACCCACTGGGTCCAGGGACCGGTCCTGCTCCAGATGCTGAACATGCTGGAGGGCCTCGACCTCGCGGCGATGGGCTACAACTCGGCGCGTTACATCCACGGGATCTATCAGGTCATGAGCCGCGCCTTCGCGGACCGCGACTTCTACTACGGCGATCCCTACTTCCCGCCCGAGGAGCCGATCGAGGGGCTTCTCTCCGAGGAGTACGCGAGGTCGCGGATGGAGGACATCGACTGGGAGCGGAACGATCCCGACATCGGCCCCGGGGACCCCTATCCGTTCCAGGGTGAGACCAACCCGTTTACCGAGTACCTGGCCGCCTGGCCCCCCGAGGGGGAGGAGACCGAGCAGGCTGCCGCGGACCTCGGTGACTTCTACATGGGGACGACGACCATCCAGACCGCCGACGAGGAGGGGTGGGTCGTCTCGATGACGCCGAGCGGCGGCTGGGTCCCGGCCGTGATTGCCGGGCGGACCGGTGTCGGGATGAGCCAGCGCGCCCAGAGCTTCGTCCTCGACCCGGCCGAGAATCCGTTCAACGTGATCGAGCCGGGGAAGCGCCCACGGGCGACCTTGACGCCTTCGCTGGCGCTCAAGGACGGCGAGCCCTTCCTCTCCTTCGCTGTCCAGGGTGGCGACACCCAGGACCAGAACCTGCTCCAGTTCTTCCTCAACGTGGTCGAGTTCGGGATGGATCCCCAGGCGGCCGCCGAGGCGGCCAACTTCAACACGTTCCAGCTCAGGAACTCTTTCGGCGACCACGCGTCGATCCCGGGCCGGCTGCTCCTGAACGAGGACGTCCCTCCGTGGGTGCGGGCC
>JBOHRW010000033.1:0-1564 GCA_050732935.1 Gemmatimonadota bacterium | reverse complement strand
GAGCAATCCGCGCTCCAGCCGCCAACGCCGCGACAAGTCGCTCTCGAGCTCGTCGATTTCGGGGGGCTGCTCTTCCTGGGATCGAAGCTCGGCGAGGACCCGGTCGAGTTCCATGAGGCGGCGCTCGACCACGGCCCGGTCAAGGACCATCGACCTCGTGCCTGGCACGCAGGTATCGTCTTTGAACCCGGCGGAAAGGACCCAGATCCTGGTGCTCACGCAGGATTCGAAGCTCCACCTCATTCTCCCGCTGCGGGCTCTCCGCGTAGAGCCGCTGACCGCTGGACACGATCCGGAACCGCAGCTCCGGGTCGGCGGACTCCAGGCGAACGAGGTCCAGCCGATCCGTGCCCAGGATCTGCTCCAGGTCCGCACGGACGCCCCACGGGTCCTCCTCCAGGCCCCAGATCGCGAGGTCCAGATCCGCCGGCCGGCGCTTCGACTCGTCGACGGGCTCCTTCCCGCCGGTGGTCGATCCGAAGCGGTAGACGAGATCCGCCCCCGCGCGCCGGAGCCGCGCCACCACGGCCGGCAGCCGCATCTCCAAGTCGTCGGGCAAGGGCGGATGACCCTTCCAGCGCTCGTCGATCGCCATGTCGAAGTCCTCCTCCTGATCCACCGGGATCATCGAAGCTACCGTGCGGCGTGGGTTACAACCATGGCGGCTGGTCGTGGGTCAGTCTGAGCAGGGGTCCCTGGTTCGAATCCACGTGCGCCCACCATGTGATACGTTTAGCATCCTTGCATGAGGGGGATTCTGCTATCCTGCGTCTTGTCGGTCACCCTTCTTCTCCCGGCCAGCGGGTTTGCCCAAGAGATGCGCACTCTCACGGTCCTCGGTCGGCTCGAGGCCTGTCGGAACGCTTGCGCGGTACCAGGTTCCGGTGTCAATCGCGAGAGACACGACGGATGCGAGCGCCGAGCGTAGCACCGCGCGGCTTTTGGTCGGGGGGACGCTCGGCGGGACAATCGGTTTCTTCGGCGGGCTCTTCTTGGGGCTCGCGATTGGCTCGAACACCAACGAGGACGCTGGAGTGTTTAACGGGGCGGTCGCGGCGGTTGTCGGCGAGTCGCTGCTCCTCCCGGCCGGCGTTCATGTGGCCAACGACACGCGCGGTAGCTACCCGATAGCGGCCTTGGTCTCGTCTGGGATCGCTGCCGGCGTCGTCGCCTCCATCCTCCTCGTCGAGGATCGCACCGATGCAGACGGCTCGTTGGCGCTGATCGCCCTGGGCGCCGTTCCTGTGATCCAGCTCGCCACATCGATCGCGATCGAGCGGCGCACAGCCAAGGCGAAGGGTGGCAATCCCGACCGGAGATAGCCGGCGAAACGCGGTACACGACGTGGTCCATGTTAGGATGCATGGCGTCTGATCGGCCCGGAGCTTAGGAGCTGCCGGGCCGACTTTGTTCAAACTGACCCACTACCTGGCGGCTGGTCGTCGAGCGCCCCTCATCAGGGGGCATCTTGCCCTTGTTCGGACTTGATTGGCGTCTCCTCCGGGGACGGCGAGAAGGTGTCGACCGAGATGCGCCAGCGGCCGTCGATGCCGCGTTGCCAGAC
>JBOHRW010000032.1:0-32447 GCA_050732935.1 Gemmatimonadota bacterium | reverse complement strand
GGTAGAGGTCGTTCACGAGATACGCCGCCGAGAGGTTGATGTAGGAGGTCAAGGTCGACATGAAGGCCGCCACGAGCGAGGCCAGCATGAGCCCCAGGAGCCCAGCCGGAAGGAGGTCGACCATCGCCTGCGCGTACACCAGCTCGTGGTCCTCGGCCGCCGGATAGAGGAGCAGCGAGGCGAGCGCCACCAGCACCCACGGCCAGGGGCGAAGCGCATAGTTGGCCACCTGGAACCACAGGGTCCCGAGGATCGCCTCCCGCTCGTCCTTGGAGGCCGCCATCCGCTGGATCACGACCGCCCCGCCGTCGGCGTTCTTGTTGGCCCACCACTGGAACACGATGAAGACCAGGAATGTGGCGAGGGCGGTCGCTGACCAGGCGAGGAGGGGGTGCTCCCACACGCCGGGCGGCGCCTCGGCGCTCAAGCCGGGCAGGAACCGGAGCGCGTCCGCGTGGCCCGCTTCCCGGAGGCCGGCCAGCATGGCCGTGAGGCCGCCCGCCGCTTCGACCGCGAAGACGGCCAGGAGAACGGCCCCCGCCATCGCCAGGACGAACTGGACGAGATCGGTCACGACCACTCCCCAGAGCCCCGACAGCATGGAGTAGGCGAGCGTGATGCCGGCAGCGAAGACGGTCGCGCCGAGCGGACCTACGTCGAAGACGGCGCCGAACACCTTGACCATGGCGAGACAGACCCACGCCATCGTGAGGCAGTTGGCGTACAGCGTCATGTAGCCGGCGCGAAAGCCCCTCAGGACAGCGGCCGGACGGCCCGCGTAGCGGAGCTGCGCCAGCTCGACGTCGGTCACGACCTCGGTCCGGCGCCAGAGCTGGGCGAAGAAGAAGGCCGCCAGGACGCCGCCGATCGCGAAGCACCACCAGATCCAGTTCCCCTGGATCCCCTGTGTCCGGACGAGACCGGTGACGAAGAGCGGCGTATCGACGGAGAACGAGGTCGCCACCATCGACGTCCCCGCGAGCCACCACGGGAGGTTCCTACCCGAGACGAAGAACTCGGTGGTGGAGGAGCCCGCGCGGCGAACGAAGTACAGCCCGACCGCGAGCGAGAACAGGAAGTACATCGCGAGGACGGCCCAATCGAGAGGATGAAGCTGGGCGAAGAACCGGGCCAGGGCGCTCATCGGCTCCGCAACCTAGGAGCGGGCCGATACCCCCGCCAGCGACGAACCGTTCTCCTAGCTCGAGATCTTCAACCTCTGCCCGATCCGGATCGTATTCCTGTCCTTGAGGGCGTTCAGCTCGACCAGTTCCGCCACCGTCGTGTCGTGACGCGCGGCGATCGAGATCAGCGTGTCGCCGCGTTGGACCACGTAGTACTGGGGGCCCTCGACCATGCGCACCCGGCGCTCGCTCTTGCCCGCCAGCGCCGCCGCGAGCTGCGCCGGGGCCTCGTGGGCATAGCCGGGCGGCAGGCGCATGGCGAAGCCGGCCGGAACGTTCCGTCGGCCCTCCCAGACGGCATCGGTGAGAGAGGGGTTCAGCTGCCAGAGCCGGCCGGGATCCACCCGCAGCGCGTTGGCCATGTCGTGCAGGCCGATCGAGCTCGAGAGCTCGACGACGTCGAACTCCAGCGGCTCGAAGGGATCGATCTCGCCGAAGAATACGTTGGCGTGCTCGGCGATGTCCAGGGCGGCCAGGAACTCCGCGTAGAAGTTCTTCGAGGCGAAGCCGAAAGCGGGGCCGTCGTAGTGGCGGCGGACGGTCATGTAGTCGGTGGTGCCGAGCTCCCGCGCCGCGCGGACCATGCCGTAGTAGCCGTGATTGTACGACGTGATAGCGAGCGGCCACGACCCGAGGGCGTCGTAGCTCCGGCGCAGATACCGGGCCGCGCCGCGGGCCGCCAGGATCGGATCGAAGCGCTCGTCGACCGAGCGATCCATGCGCAGGTAGATGCGACCCGTCGCTGGCATGAACTGCCAGGGCCCTGCCGCGCCGACCGAAGACCGGGCCTGCAGGTTGAAGGTAGACTCGACCATCGGCAGCCAGGCGATCTCTTCCGGCACGCCCTCATCATCGAGAACCTCGACGATGTGGTCGTGGTACTGGCCGGCGTGGAGGAGCCCCGTGAGGAAACGCTCCTTCAAACCACGCTGAATGCGTATGTTGTCCGCCGCCTTCCGCCAGATCTCGGGACCCGCGCCCGGACCGAACGCCTCGTAGATCTCCTCGTAGTCGCCCGAGAGCGTCCGCGGGTCGGGGTTCCGGGCGGCGAGGTCGAGCAGGACCTCGCGGATCCTTCGCACGACGGCTTCCTGCTCGGCATCGTTGGCGCGATAGGACTCCCGGTCCTCCGACTTCTCCTGATCGATCACGCGGTAGACGACGCCCAGGTCGTTCCGGTCGTGGAACACGACCTCGTTTTCTCTCCACTCGCTGTAGACCTTCTTCCAGAAGCCGACCGCGCGCTCGAGCCCGATCGGCACGTCGAACGGGTCGTCGGCATCGAGTTGGGCGCGAAGGGGCGGGACGACACCCAGCGGCTGGAGGAGGAAGGTGATGGTCAGGGAGACGAGAACGGAATTCCGGGACATGGGATTCGCTTCCTTGTGGGTCGAGGACATCGACGACCACCGCTGGCCGGTCGATTCTATATATGCAAAACCCCGGCCACTCGATCCCCGTTCAAGAGATCGCTCTAGACCCCAGCGACCTCGCTACGGGGCGAGACGAACCGGGAGTCGCCCGGCGGCGGGGATGGCCCCGCGCAGGAACGCGACGGCCGCGCGCTGGCAGGCGGCGTCCTCGCCGTACATCCAGACGACTCGGGATGGGGCCCCGACGTCGCCTACGATACGGGGGTTGGAGAAGATCAGCAAGCAGGCCTCGCCGGCGTCGCCGCACGCCGCCTCCACCGCCTCCCTTCCCCGCTCTGAGAGCCCGGCGCGGCCCTTCCAGGCACGCACCGGGCTGAAAACGGCGCACGCGACCGGCTCCCCGGTCGCGGCCTCGCGGACGGCGCGGATCTGCTCGCCCACCCGTTCGGGTGGCCCCGTGGTGTCGACGACGATCATCCGACGGGCGGCCTGGCCGGCGAGCTCGTCCGCCAGGACGATATCGTCCGGCCCGATCGCGCCGTCGAGGATCACGACCCACCGCGCCCGATCAGGCCACGCCGGTCCCGGTGGCGGCTCTAGGGGATCGGCCGTCAACGCGGCGCTCGCCACGGCCTCGGCCAGCGGAGCCGCGCTTTCGGCCGAGGCGGCCGGCCCGTCCCGGATCGCCCAGGATTTGAGCTCGAAGAGCCGGCCCACGGCGGCCTCGCAGAGCCCGCGATCGATCTCCTCGCGCTCCAAAACCCTCCGGAGTTCGGCATGGACGCCCGGCGCGTCCGGCGGATAGAGAAGCCAGTCGATGCCCGCCTCGAGCGCGCGCCGGGCCGCGACCTCCGGTCCCTCGCCGGCGACTGCCCCCATCATCAGCGCGTCGCTGCAGACGAGGCCCGCGAATCCCCACGCCTCCCGCAGCAGGTCGGTCAGGACCGCGCGCGAGAAGGTCGCCGGACGGCGCTCGCCGTCGGGCTCGAGGGCCGGGAAGGCGACGTGCGCCGACATCACGAGCCTGGCGCCGGCTTCCAGGCCCGCGCGGAAAGGAACCCAGTCGCGGTCCGCCAGCTCGTCGCGGCCGGCCTCCACGACCGGCAGGACGTCGTGGCTGTCGAGCGTCGTCCGGCCGTGACCGGGGAAGTGCTTGACCGTGGCCGCCACGCCTTCGCCTTGGAGCCCCTCGACCAGCGCGGCAACGATCGCCGCGACGGCCGCGGGGTCGTCACCCGCCGCCCGCGTGGCCACGATCGGGTTGGCGGGCTCGTCGGCCAGGTCGGCCACCGGCACGTAGCTGACGTGGATCCCCGCGGCCCGGAGCTCGCGGCCCACCGCCGCGCCGACCTCGCGGGCCAGATCCTCGTCCCCCACCGCCCCGAGGGCCATGAGCGGCGGAAACGTCGTCCCCGCGTCGGGAAACTGCTGGCCGAGCCCGCGCTCGAAGTCGCCGGTGACGAGAAGCGGCACCCGAGAGCGGGCGTCGGCTTCAGCGAGAAGATCCCGGACCGCCGGGAGGTCCCCCCCGAAGACGATGACGCCACCCCAGCCGTGGCGCTCGACATCCGCCAGGAACCGCGCCCGGGCCTCGCGCTCGCCCGCGTAGTCCCGCAGGGACACGCAGACGAGCTGCCCCGCCAGCGCGGCCGGGCTCATCGAGGGCGGATCGGGCAGCGGCCTCGCGCTCACCGCGTGCCTCCCGGAGCGCGGGGAGGCGGGAAGGCAAGCTTCCCGCACCGGACCCGGTGGCGGGCGCCCGTCACCGACGGGAGGTTGACCGGGCAACCCAGCGCGCTCTCGTAGGCGAGTATGGCGAAGGCCACCGCCTCCTTGAAATCGCCGTCCAGCCCGCGCGTGTCGACGGGGAATACCCCCCGCGGCGCGAGCCGACGGTCGAGCCCCTCCATGAGCGCCCGGTTCCGGCGGCCGCCACCCGCCACGATCACCTCGGCATCGGCGGGGACCGCTGGAGTGCCGCACGCGCCCTCGATCGCGCGGGCGACGCTCTCCACCGTGACGAGCGCGGCCGAGGCCATCCGTTCGCTCACTTCCTGGTCGGACAGGTCCACGAGCGGAGAGAAGTGCCGCTCCAGCCACTCGTGGCCGAAGTGCTCCCGTCCCGTCGATTTGGGCGCGGGTCGGGCGAAGTAGGGATCGGCCAGCGCCTCCCGGACGCGGACCTCGTCGGGCCGGCCCACCGCCGCCCGCCGCCCCCCTTCGTCCTGCCGTTCCCCTAGCAGGCGCCCGGCCAGCGCGTCCAGAAGCATGTTGGCGGGGCCGGTGTCGAAGGCGATCACGTCGTTCGGCCCGGCGCCCGGGGGGAGGAGGGTCAGGTTGGCGATCCCGCCCAGGTTCAGGCACACCGTCCAGCCGTCCTCGCGGGCGAAGAGGAGCCGGTCCACAAAGGGCACGAGGGGCGCGCCCTCTCCTCCCGCGGCCACGTCAGCGGTGCGGAAGTCGGACCACACGGGGAGCCCCGTGCGCTCCGCGATCACGGCGGACTCGCCGATCTGGAGGGTCGCCGGATGCCCGCCCAGCTCGCCGCGCGGGTCGTGCCAGACCGTCTGACCGTGACTGCCGATCAGACAGAACTCGGCGAGCGGGAGCCCCGCCGCGCGGGCCGCCTCTCGGGCCGCCTCAGCAAACCGCTCACCGATCTCGAAGTCGAGCGCCGCGATCACCGGCGTTTCGAGACGGCCCGGATGGAGCAGGCGCTCGGCCAGCTCCCCCGGGTAGGATCGGAACGCCGTGCCCAGGACCTCCCACTCGAGCCGAACCGCCTCCGGAGGGTGGAGCAGGCGGCAGGCCGCCGCGTCGACCCCGTCCGCCGACGTCCCCGATATGAGCCCGATCACCAGCGCCGGCTCGTCGGGAGGGAGGAGGAAGCTTTGGGAAACCGTCGCCATGGCGGCGCGAAGGTAGCAGCGCCTCCGGGGGGCAGCGAGAAGCAAAGTGCAACGGTCCCCCGGTCGGGCGCCCTTCCCGGGCGCCTGAGGGGTCGAACCCGGGACTCACGATTTCGGAAGCACCGGTATTCGAAAGCGGAACCCGCGGTTCCTCGACGAGGAACCGGCGATCCCCGCACGACGTGCTTCGACCGCGATCGGCAGGGAGAGCCTGGAAATCGGCCTGTCCGCACGCTACGCTTGACGTGGAGCGTGGGTATCTTCTTTGCGGTTCCCTGAGTCCTCTGCTGACGGCAAGGCAGAACTGGACATCCGAAGGGAGACGGGGAGTTATGGGCAGGACCCTCCATCGGGCCACGACATTCATCCTTCCAATCATGCTGACCGCCGCATGCTCCGACGACGGGCCGAGCGGGCCCGATCCCGGAGACGGGGCCACGCTGATCGCCGGACGTCTCACCGCCACCGAGGCCGCCGTGTCGGCCGGCCTGGCCACGCGATCCCTGGGCCTGTCCCAGACCGACGATTTCGTGGGCGACGAGGCTCTGGGCAACGTCACGGTCGAGATCGTGGACGGTGGCGGGACCGTGGTCTCCACCACCGAGACCAACGACTCGGGGGAGTTCTCGGCCGAGGTCGAGGCCGGCACCTACACCGTCAACATCCTGGTGGACGACGAGTCGGTGCTCTCGTTCACGCTCGATGTTCCCGACGGCGGCTCGCTGTTCGCCGAGGGCAAGATCGACGTCCTGCCGAACGGCAAGTTCCAGCTCGATGTCCAGATCTTCCGTGACAACGACGGGGACGGCGAACCCGACGATTCGTTTCGGATCCGCATCAGGGGCCGCGTGGAGGGGCAACCCGCCAGCGGCGACGTCGATGTCGTGGGCAGCCAGGACGACGTCGAGGACAAGGTCACGATCTGCCACATCCCGCCGGGCAATCCCGACAACGCCCACACCCTCGTGGTCGGCGCCCCGGCCGTTCCCGCGCACCTGAACCACGGCGACTTCGAGGGTGAGTGCGACGGGGACGAGGGCGCCACCGACGAAGACCTGGACGACGACGGCGAGGAGGACGATGCCGACGGCGACAAGGTGCTCGTCTGCCACATCCCGCCGGGGAACCCCGATCAGGCGCGGGAGATCTCGATCGACGCCGATGACCTTCAGGCCCACCTCGATCACGGGGACATCGAAGGTGAGTGCCCCGAGGAATCGGACGAGGGGGACGGGGGCGACGAGGGCTGATCCCACCGGTCGAAGGGGCGTGGCGGAACGGGCGGAACCCCGACCCAGCCTCGGGGTATCGACAGCCGTTCCGCCATCGTCGTGAACGAAACCGCGGCCCCACGGCGGTGGTGAACGGAAGGCCCCTCCACTGGAGGGGCCTTCTCTATTCATGGTCGCCCCGGTTTGCGGCTCCTTCTCCCGCCGGATAGCATCACGCCGGCCATCCGTTCCAGGGTCCCCGCGGGGGACTCCATCCACCTTCTTCCAGACGAGGAGCCGACCCATGGGTGTCCACAAGGTGATCGAGGTTCTGTCCCAGTCGTCCAAGGGATGGGAGGATGCCGCTCAGATGGCGGTGGCCGAGGCCGCCGAGACCGTCGACAGCATCAAGTCCGTACACATCAAGGAATTGCACGCGGTCGTCAAGAACAATAAGGTGACCCATTACCGGGTGAACGCGAAGGTCACCTTCGAGGTCGCCACCAATCGTCCCAAAAGCGGCAAGAAGGCGCGCTAGGAATCGGCCCAGGCCCGCCTGAGGAATCCGTCGGTCGCGTCGAGGAGCCGCTCCGCCTCGACGCGGTCGACGTTTTTCCGGCCCATGACGAGGGCCGTCTTGACGCTCCCGCCGGCCGCATCGAGAAGCCGCTCCGCCTCGGTCTCGGAGACACCCAGCAGCTCCCGCACGATCCGCCGACTCCGGTCGACCAGCTTCTCCGACCCGATCCGCAGGTCCACCATCAGGTTGCCGTAGGTTTTCCCCAGCCGGACCATGGTCGTGGTGGTGATCATGTTGAGGACGAGCTTGGTCGCGGTTCCCGCCTTCATGCGCGTCGAGCCGGCGACGACCTCCGGACCGGTGAGCGGCGCGATCACGAGATCCACCTCACCCGCGATCTCGATGTCCTCGACCGGCACGCAGGCGAGAAGGACGGTCCGGGCGCCCCGCCGCCTGGCCTCCTGCAGGGCACCGATCACGTATGGCGTCGTCGAGCCGGCGGCGATGCCCAGGATCACGTCGGACGATCCTGCGCCGCACCCGGCGACGGCCGCCGCGCCGTCGGCGGGCTCGTCCTCCGCCCCTTCGATGGCCCGGACGAGCGCGTCCTTGCCCCCGGCGATGATTCCCTGGACCATCTCGGGATCGGTGCCGAAGGTGGGCGGGCACTCGGAGGCGTCCAGGACCCCGAGCCGTCCGCTCGTGCCGGCTCCGACGTAGATCAGCCGCCCCCCCGACCGGAACGCCTGCTCGACCATCTCCACCGCCAGGGCGACCTCGTCCAGCACCTCCCCCACGGCCTCCAGGGCGCGCCCGTCCTCGGCATGGATGCGTTCGAGGATCTGGCGCGTTTCGAGCGTGTCGAGATCGGTCGTGCGGGGATTGATCTTCTCGGTGAGGAGATGGGATCGATCCCGCGTCACGGGAAGTCGAGGACCTCCACGGAGACGATCTTCTGGATGAAGAGCCCCCGCTCCCCCGACTCGGTGACGGTGAGGCGGTATCGGGGGTCCTGACGCGGGACGGTCACGAAGGCGACCGTGCTCTCGCCCTCGAACAGACGCGCAACCCCCTCCAGGAGAAACGGCTGGCCCGCGTTCGCCTTCTCGATCTGGACCTCGAGCGGAAACTCCACCGCGCGCGCGCTGGTGACGGTGACGAGAACCTCCACCGTCGTCTTGGTCTCGATCTCCCGCGGGGCCTGGATCTGGAAGTCGAGAAACGGCGCGACCGGACCCGTGGGACCGTCCTTGCCGCTGCAGCCGGCCAGGGCGACCCATGCTCCGGCCAGCATCAACACGACCGAGAAGCGCGTCATCGCTGGCCTCCATTGGTCAAGTAGTGAAGCACATCGAACTTGGTGAGGATCCCCACGTAGCGTCCGCTCCTGCGCACCAGAAGCGCGCTGTCACCAGCCGTCAGGTGACCGATCACGTCCTTCATGCTCCCGGTATCCTCGACAGTCGGGAAGGGAGCTTCCAGATAGCCGTCCAGCGGCTGGTCGAGCGCGCCGGGATCGGCGAGGACCCGGTTCAGCAGCGTACCCTCCGAGAGGCTTCCCATCTGCCGGTCGTCCTCGATCACGGGCAGCTGGCTCACATTGTACTTCTCCATCAGACCCAGCGCTTCCCGCACGGTGGCGTCGGCCCGGATCATGATCAGCGGCGGTATGTCGGCGCGCGCCTTGCGCTCGAGGAGGTAGGCGACCTCGATCCGCTCGTCCTCCAGCATGCGGTTCTCCCGCATCCATTCATCGGAGTGGAACTTCGACAGGTATCGCTCGCCGACGTCGCAGAGCATCGCCACGACCGCCCCTGCCGGATCGTCCAGCTCGCGCGCCACGTCGAGGGCCACTGTGACGATCGTGCCCGAGGAACCGCCGACGAAGAGCGCCTCCTCGCGCGTCAAGCGGCGCGCCATCTGGAACGACTGTTTGTCGGTGACGTTCCGGATCTCGTCCACGAACTCGATGTCGAAGGTGCCGGGGATCTTGTCCATTCCGATCCCCTCGACCATGTACGTCTTGCCCTCGGTAATTTCGCCCGTCTCCTTGTAGTGCTTCAGGATCGAGCCGAACGGGTCGGCGCCCACGACCCGGATGTCGGGGTTCTTCTCTTTCAGGTATCGGCCCACGCCGCTGATCGTGCCTCCGGTTCCCATGCCCGCCACGAAGGCCGCGATCCGGCCACCGGTCTGATCCCAGATCTCAGGTGCGGTGAGGCGATAGTGAGCTTCCGTATTGGCACGGTTGTAGAACTGGTTGGCGAAGATCGCGTTCGGCGTATCCTCGGCGATCTTGCGGGCGGTGTTGAGATAGTAATCGGGATGATCGGGAGGAACCGCAGTCGGGGTGATCACGAGGCGCGCCCCGAAGGCCTTGAGAAGCCGCTGCTTCTCCAGGCTCATCTTGTCCGGCATGACAAACACGCAACGGTAGCCCTTGATCGTCGCCGCCATCGCCAGGGACATGCCCGTGTTGCCCGCCGTCGCCTCGACCACCGTCCCGCCGGGGCTCAGCGTGCCCTCCTCCTCGGCGGCCTCGATGATCGCGACACCGATTCGGTCCTTCACGCTTCCACCCGGGCTCAGGTGCTCGGCTTTGCCGTAGACGGGCGTCCGGATGCCCCGGGTTACGCGGCGAAGCCGGATCAGCGGGGTGAGGTCGAGCGCCTCGAGGACGTTGTCGTAGACACGACGGGCGGGGTCGTGCAGCTCGGGCGACATAGCGTTGGGCAACATAGATTCGGCCGAAAATCCGAGCAAGCTGGGAAGTGCAACGAGTTCCCCTTCTCGGGCCACAAGGAATCTTCAAGCCGGCTGTACTCCCGGAACTTCCTCTTACCATAACCACCGCACCGCCCAATCCGGGAAAGCCTCCGCCTTATGACGATGTAGTAGAAGGAGACGAGCTTCTCCGATATCGCTATCGAGGGACGGATCCGAAACACCGCGACAATGTGGGCCTCCGCAAAGCTATGGTCCGACGTGTGCCGCTGATTTACCTGCGTGGTATCGTGCCAGGCAGGTATCTGCCTGTCTGGCCCGCCTATGTGGTGGGAGATGACCCCGCGGCTTTGACTTTCACGGTGGAGATCGACGAGAAGAGTCTCGCTTTGAGCGGTGAGCCAGCCGTAGAGGATCAGACAGCCGACATCCGACGAGCTTACGCGACAAGGGTCGCTCTCCATCGGATCCATCAGAGCCGTTTTCGGGAGCGGGTCCTGAAGGCGTATCGGGAATGCTGTGCGATCTGCCGTCTTCGTCACCGGGAGCTCCTGGACGCCACCCACATCCTCCCAGACAGGCATCCGAAGGGCGAGCCCCTGGTCTCGAACGGGCTCTCTCTTTGCAAGCTCCACCATGCCGCGTACGACCGGAATATTCTCGGCATCCGTCCCGATCTGCACATCGAGATCCGATCTGACATTCTCAACGAGACGGATGGCCCCATGCTCCAGCATGGACTTCAAGGACTACAAGGTTCCCGACTCCTCGTGGTTCCGCGTTGCGGTGAGGATCGACCGGACCCGACTTTCCTCGAGGAGCGCTACAAGGAGTTCCGGCAGGCGAGCTGATGGCCTCGCCCCCCAGGTGACTGTCGAGCTGCTCGTGGCTCAGTCGCCGGCGCCGGAAGAGCCGCCGAGCCTCGTGAAGGTCCGCAAGATGGGATAAGTGACCGCGCCCTCGAGCGCGGGATCGAGCACGTTCCAGTCCACCAAGCCGTCGTCCGAGCGGGGCTCGAGGAGGAGGAAGGCCAGTCGGGCGAGCGACTGGTCCATCGGGACCACGAGGGTTCCCGCCGCAACCGAGCGTCGGGTCGTCGACCAGGCACCCTCCAGCGTCCGTTCACGATGTTGCTGGAATTCCCGTTCCGCCTGACGCGACGCGGTGATCCGGAACGCCTCCACCTCCAGCTCACGCTCGGCAGCCAACGGCTCGAACCGGACCCCGTGGACTTCCAGGCGCCCGATGACCTCTCCCAGGTCCACCGGGATCAGATACGCCGCCGGGACGCGCTCGGTCTCGGTGGCGCGGAACGCCCCATACACCGGCATCCGCTCGGGACGAACGACGTCCAACCGCCGCAGCATCGGCTCGCCGGTGTAGGGATGGCGCTCCTCCTCCACCTCCCCCAGCAGGATCTCGACGTCCTCGCCGGTGAGCGCGTGCTCGGCGCGGAGGCCGAGCTCCTCGCCGATCAGCGAGCGCCTGTCGGCCGCCTCGGCGATCTGCCGGATCTCCGCCGTGTGACGCCAGGCGAAGTCCAGGTTCTCCACGACGAAGCGCCTGGTGACCTCGATCCGCTCGTCGAAGGGCAGGTAGGCGAAGGCCTCCGACAGGATGCCGAAGCGGTTCCGGAGACCCACGTAGCTGGTGCTGAAGCGCGGTCGATGATCGAACGTGTACCAGGCGCGCGGCACGGACGCGTCGTCGGCGCCGTCCACCCCTGCGTCGGGCAGGTTCCCGTAGTAGTACACGAGCCAGGATGGCTCGCCCTCCGCCATCTGGCGGGTGACCGCGGGCAGCCAGGTGTCCCGTAGATAGCTGTCGATCTCCCGGTCGGTATTGGGATGGAGCGGCGGGGAGTAGGTCAGATGATAGGCGTGCAGCGTGCCGTTCGTCGTGTGCAGGTCGATAACGACGTGCGGATCGACGTCGCGGATCAAAGCCACCAGCGAGCGCGCCTCGGGAGAGTCCAGCTTCATGAAGTCACGGTTGAGATCGTAGCCCTGGGTGTTGGGTCGCTGGCCCATGCCCCCGATCGGTCCGTGCTGGAGCGGGCGGTTGTCGAGCGCGATCCGCTCGTTGCCATCGGCGTTGTAGATCGGGGCGAAGAAGAGGAGAAGCGAGTCGGCCCATTCGGCGTGGGCGCCGGCGACGAGCTCTCGCAAAAGGATCAGCGACGCCTCCTTCCCCTCCACTTCCCCCGCGTGGATGTTCGCGAAGACGAGCACACGAGCCCGGTTCTGGCTGCTGCGCGCGATGGCCGCGGACGTGAGAGGGCGCCCCGCCTCCAGACGCGCGCCCCACACCACGAGCGGCAGCGAACGCCCCTCATGCGAGTAGCCGAAGGAGAGAACCTGGATCGCCGGCGCTTCGGCGGCGAGGGAGTCGAGAAAGGCCATCACGTCGGCGTAACGCGAGGTTTCGCGATAGCCGGTCCTCTCCGCGCGCGTCTGAGGGCGCTCGGCCGGGCGGGCGCTCCCGGAACGCTCCTGGGCGATCATCGACGCGGCCGACACCAAGGTCACCAGCCCGACCACGATCGCCGTGGCCAGGATGGAACCGCGGCGGCCGGCCGGGGGTTCGAGGTTTAGGGGCTGTTCGTCCGCATTCCCGGAGGTATCCATGTTTCGATCCCTTTCCCTCGTCACGCTCTCGCTCCTGCTGGCCGCCTGCCAAATGGCGCCGGGTGGCGAGGAGAACCGTGACGTCCTCCTCCTCGACGTCGTCGAGCCGACCCTCGTCGCCGGGTCCTCGGCGGAGATCCGGCTCGAGAACCACTCCGATCGGACGATCGGGTTCAACCTCTGTCCCAAGGTGGTCGAGCGGGGCGAGGGGGAATCCTGGACCGAGCTCCCCGAGACGCGTCCCGAAGCCTGCACGCTGGAGCTCTATATCCTGGCCGCCGGCGAGACCGTCGTCGAGACGATCGAGATCCCGGTCACCCTCGAGGCGGGGACCTACCGCATCGTGTTCGACGGAATCTCGTTCGAGCAGGGCGATCCGGCGATCCCGGAGGGGGAGAGGACGAGCGATTCGTTCGAGATCGAATGACCCCTTGACGCGCGTTCGCCCGGTCACCATAATCGGCATCCGTTTCTTCCAGGAACCTTTCCTCCAGGAAGGTCGAATCGTGAGACAGCGCGCAACCGCCATCATCTCGCGGCGATTCCCCGTTCCCACGGGATCCATCGTCTGAGGCGCGCGGGCGCTCACGGTCGACAACCGATCCGTCTGACAGCCTGACCTCCCTTCTCAGGGGAACTGCACCCGATGCGCGTGGAAGCCCTTCGATGCGCTTCCACGGGTACGTCCCCGCGAACGCCCGCCTCAACCGTTTTCGTCACGCTGGACGAGCCAGCGCGCGAGGTCATCATGTCGAACTCATTCGAAGCCGCGCAGCGGCCGGACACTCTCCCCGGCGGCATGCCCCCGGCCGGTTTGCCCTTGGATCCGTCCCCGCGGCGGCGCCTTCTCTCGGACCTGCGCGCCGCGGTGCGCGGAACGGAGCAGGACTACACCGAGGGCCCGATCGGGCGGGCGCTCCTCCTGCTAGCGGTCCCGATGGTGCTCGAGACCGTCATGGAGTCCCTGTTCGCCCTCACGGACGTGTTCTGGGTCTCCCGGCTGGGTGCCGAAGCGGTGGCGACGGTCGGCCTGACGGAGTCCGTCCTCACGCTCGTCTACACGGTCGGGATCGGCCTCGGTTTCGGCGTGACCGCGATGGTCGCCCGGAGAATCGGCGAGAAGGATCCGGACGGCGCGGCCCGGACCGCCTTCCATGCGATCCTCCTGGGCGTGGGGGTCGCTGCGCTCCTGGCGGTTGTGGGGGGCCTGTGGGCAGAGGAGATCCTCGGTCTCATGGGCGCCTCGGCCGAGGTCGTCCGCACGGGGTCCGGCTACACGCGGATCATGCTGGTCGGCAACGCCACGGTGCTGCTCCTCTTCCTCCTGAACGCGGCGTTCCGGGGAGCGGGAGACGCGGTCATCGCGATGCGAGTCCTGTGGCTCGCCAACGGCATCAACATCGTGCTCGATCCGGCCCTCATCTTCGGCTGGGGTCCGCTGCCCGAGATGGGTCTGGATGGAGCCGCCGTGGCGACGAACGTAGGTCGCGGTGTGGCGGTGCTCGTCCAGTTCGCCACGCTGGCCCGGTCGAGCGGACGCCTGCGGATCCGGCGCCGGCACCTGCGGTTCAGGCCGGTGCTCCTCGCGCAGCTCGTGCGGTTGTCCGGGACCGGCGTCCTCCAGATCTTTGTGGCGACCTCGAGCTGGATCGTCCTGACGCGCATTCTGGCCGGCTTCGGCACGCTTCCGGTTGCTGGCTATACCGTCGCCCTCCGGATCGTCATCTTCGCGCTCATGCCGGCGTGGGGGCTGTCGAACGCGGCAGCGACCATGGTCGGCCAGTCGCTGGGGGCCGGAAAGCCCGAGCGCGCCGAGCGATCGGTCCGGCTGGCGGGGGTCGCCAACATGGCCGTGCTGGGCCTGACCGGGCTCCTGTTCATTTTGATGGCGCCGGCCCTGGTGGGCTTTTTCTCCCGCGACCCCGAGACGACGCGCTGGGGTGTCCTCTGCCTGAGGATCGTGGGCGTGGGCTTCCCGTTCTACGCCCTCGGGATGGTCCTCGTCCAGTCGTTCAACGGGGCCGGAGACGCGTGGACCCCGACCTTCATCAACCTCGGCTGCTTCTGGATGTTCGAGCTGCCGCTCGCCTGGCTCCTGGCGCACGGTGTCGGGCAGGGTCCGGTCGGCGTCTTCGTGGCGATCGCCCTGGCCGAGTCGTCGCTGGCCGTGGTCAGCGCGCTCGTGTTCCGGCGGGGGAAGTGGAAGACGAAAAAGGTGTAGAGAGTCAGAACGCGCGGCGGGCGACGACGCCCCCGCCGTCCACCACGAGGTTCGCTCCGGTGATCCAGCGGGCGGCGTCGGAGGCGAGAAAGAGGCAGGCATCGGCCACGTCCTGGGGCGTTCCCATCCGCCCGAGGGGCACTATGCGGAGCCACCCCTCGACCCCCTCGGGCCACGCCTCCTCGATCCCCTCGCGTTCGATCAGCCCCGGCGAGACGGCGTTCACACGGATCCCGCGCGGCCCGAGCTCCAGCGCGGCCGCCCGCGTGTGCATGAGGATCCCCGCCTTGGCGGCGGCATAATGGGCGTGCTTCGGCATCGGCTGCAGGGCTTCCACCGAGGCCACGTTCACGATCGCGCCCCCGTCTTCCATCCGGCGGGCGGCGGCCTGGGTGCAGAGGTGGACGCTCTTGAGGTTCGCGTCCACGACAGCCTCCCACTCGCCTTCGGTCATGTCGACCAGTGACGCGAGGGGGTAGCTGCCCGCGTTGTTGACGAGGACGTCCACGTGGCCGAACACCTCGCCGACCGCGGCGAACAGGCCCTCGACCTCCTCACCTCGGGTGAGGTCGGCTTGGAGGGCATGCCCGCGCCCCCCAGCGGTCTCGATAGCCTCGACCACCTCGCGCGCTCCGCCCTCGCTCGTCCGGTAGTGGACGACGACGGCAGCGCCCGCCTCGGCGAAACGGCAGGCGATGCCGCGACCGTGACCGCTTCCGCTGCCCGTAACGAGTGCCACGCGGCCCCCGAGAGTCAGAAGCTCGGCTACCGGCGGGGCCTTCGAAGCGCTCACGCAGAGCCATCCTCAGGCGACGCCTGGCGGGTGAGATTTTGGATCCGCTCGGTGGCCTCCGGATAGCGCATGATGAGCTCGTCGCGGTCGCCCGCCTCGTAGTCGGCGAATTCGAAGCCAGGCGCCATCGTCGTCCCGAGGAGCGCCCAGCGTCCGCCCGGCGCGACGCGGGAGCCCTGCCACACGCCGCGCGGGACGACGTACTGCACCTTCTCTTCTCCCAGCACGTCGGGACCGAGCGTCACGATCTCGCTTCGCCCGTCCGGCTTCAGCAGGAGCATCTCGGCGGGATCCCCGAGGTAGAAGTGGTAGACCTCGTCGGTCGGGAGGCGGTGGAGGGCGGAGAAGGAATCGGGGTCGGACGTGAGGAGATAGAGGATGGCGGTGCCGAACGCCCGCCCGCCGCGGTAGCGGGCCGGAAGCGCGTCGGCCGGAGCGGTCTCCTCCGCCCGCCACGTCTCGCGGTAATGTCCCCCCTCGTCCGGCAGCGGCACGAGCCCCAGGCGCTCGATGAGGGAGGCCGCCGTCGTCACGGGAATGTCGTCGATGAGCTTTCCGTCACTCTCCGCGACCTGTCCACACGCCCAGGTGGATGACGGCGTCGAGCGCCCCGAAGGCAGCCGCACTCTCGCGTGGGTCCTCCGACAAAACGAGGATGTCGGCGACCTGCCCCGCCTCCAGCGTGCCCAGATCGGGGCGGCGCAGCGCCCGCGCGCCGTTTCGGGTGGCCATCACCAGGAGATCCTCCGGCGGGATCCCGGCCGCCTCCATCGCGGCCAGCTCCTGGTGAGCGGAGACGCCGTGCAGGGTGAGGGGATTGCCGGCGTCGGTGGCCAGCACGATGGGGATCCCCGCGGCGTGCACGCGCCGCAGGTTGGCGGCCATGACCTCCCGGCGCCGCGCACCCCGCTCACGGCCGGCCGCGAGCATCTCCGGCGTGATGCCCTCGTCGGACACGAGCTCCCGGAGCTCGGGCGCCGCCCGCAGCTTCTCCTCCGTCCACCCGTCCACGCAACCCCGGGGGTCGTCCCACTCGGGGACCGTGTCGCCGGTGACGGCGGCCACGACGGCGCGGCCCCAGTTCCGGCCCACCAACAGCGTAGGGGCGTAGATCGTGCCCCGCTCCTTCATGAACGCCAGGAACTCCTGATCCACAGCCTCGTCCTCCACCGAGTGCACGAGCATGAACGCGCCGGCGTCCACGGCGACCCTGGCGGCCCGTAGTTCCGTGGCGTGAACGATCAACAGGAGGCCGGCCGATCGCGCTTCGTCGGCCACGGCCCGAAACCGACCCTCGATCTCGTCCCATATCGAGTCGGGCGGCGACAGATACCACACCTTGACCGCGTCGGCACCGAGGCCGGCCAGCTCCCGCACGCCCTCCCGTCCCGCTTCCGGGCTCGTCAGCATGATGAACTGACTGCCGTCGCTCCCAGTGCTCAGGATCTCTCGGCCGGCGTGCGAGATCAAAGGGCCAGCGGCGCGGACATGAGGAGCCGTCGGGTCGTCCGCCGCGTCCCGCGCCATGTCGATCGTCCAGCGGAACCCGCCCACGTCGAAGACGCCCGTGACGCCGGCGCACAGGTAGCTCGCGAAGAACCGATCGGGATTCGCTCGCAGGTCCCCCACGAGCTCGTCGTAGGGATACCGGTCGCGCAGATCCGGCCCGTCGGGACGGCCATCGAGCCAGCCCGTCTGGCTGAAGTGGACGTGCGTGTCGATCAGGCCCGGCGTGAGGTACCTCCCGGTCACGTAATGGATCTCGGCCCCGTCGGGCACCGGGCAGTCGGCTCGACTGCCCACGCACTCGATGCCGTCGGTGGAGAAGAGGAGGACGCCGTCGTCGATCGCCGGGCCGCCCGTGCCGTCGAGGATCGTCGCGCCGACGAGGGCGGTGGTGGCGTCGCCATCGGCGCGCGCGTCCGATCCGTCCGCGCACCCGGCGAGCAGGAGGGCGAGCGAGAGGGGCAGAGCCAGCCTGTCGGGCGAGAGGCCGTTCCACCAGCGCATGCCTGACTTCCCCCCGAGAAGAGTGTGGATCGTGGCGGTCGGGGCCCAAACTGATCCGGCCACCGACCGCCGGCAAGCGATCGGGGGACGCCCCGCGGCGAAGCACTAGCCCTTCCACGCCCGCCGGAGCAGGACGAATACGATGGCGGCAGCGATCAGGAGGATGTTGAACAGCGGACGACTGGTGACGATGATGAGCAGACGTGCGAGGCGGCCCGTGAGCGCGCCGTCCTCCACCCGCCAGTCGACGGCGAACTCTCCCTCCGCCTTGTCGAGATCACTACTGATTACGTAGAACCGGGTCTCCCGGGCGTCCACACGCAGCTCCCCGTTCGTTTCGGTCCGGATGTCCGGGAGGGTATACAGGCTCCGGGACGGATCCCCTGCACGGAGCCAGCGCTATCGACTCGCCAGCGTTTCGAACTCCTCCTCGCTCAGCTCGATCGAGGCCGCCGCCACATTCTCCTCGAGGTGCTCGACGCTCGAGGTCCCGGGGATCGGCAGCATGACGGGCGAGCGCTCGAGGAGCCAGGCGAAGCGATCTGGGCAGCGGTCGCTTCGTGCGCGCGGGCGAACTCGTCGAGCGCTTCTCGTCCGCCGACCAACCGACCCGCCGCCAGCGGGAACCACGGGATGAAACCGATCCCGAGCGCCTCACAGCGGTCGAGGATGTCCTCGGAGTCGCGGTCGGCCAGGTTGTAGCGGTTCTGGACCGACACCACGTCGACGATCTCCATCGCGATATCGAGCTCTTCCTCGCTGACGTTCGAAACACCGATGTAGCGGATCTTCCCCTCGTCCTGGAGGTCCTTGATCGCTCCCACCGAATCCTCGAGTGGGACATCCGGATCGATCGTGTGGAGCTGGTAGAGGTCGATGGTCTCGAGCCTGAGCCGCTTGAGGCTCCCCTCGCACGCCTCAAGGAGGCGGTCCGGACGCCCGTCGGGATCCCACTGGCCCGGCCCGCTCCGGGTGAAGCCACCCTTGGTGGCGATGACGAGCCCTTCCGGGTACGGATGGAGGGTCTCGGCGATCAGCCGTTCGGAGACCTCGGGGCCGTAGCTGTCGGCCGTGTCGATGAGGTTGACGCCGAGATCCAACACGCGGTGAAGGACGCGCTTCACGCCCTCCGGATCCTCGGGTTCGCCCCAGACACCTACGCCGGTAATGCGCATGGCGCCGAAACCGAGCCGGCGCACGTCGAGGTCGCCCAACTCGAAGCTCCCGCTCGCCTCGGCGGTGACGGCGGTCGCATGCCTGCTCGTCTTCACGATCCAGTCCTCCTCGGATAGGTGTTTCACACCAATTATGGGACAGCCTTGTCAGGATGCAAACGACGCCACGACGTCGCCGTCATTCATCGGACACCCACCCCAAGACTGGCGCATAGCCCGGAGGAGTGGCCGCCGCCCCGACCAACGCTCTTGACATACTGTGTGCCGCATGGTACCATGTAGCGCATGGTAACCGACGGCTCGCGCCCCGACGCTCTCGACGCCCTGCTCCAGGAGATCCGCCGCGGGGGGATCGTCCTGGCTGTCCTGGGGGCGCTCGGGAGCGAGGAGTACGGCTGGTCGCTCCGGAAGGAGCTGGCCGAGCGCGGCCTCGAGATCGAGGAGGGCACGCTCTATCCCCTCCTCCGGCGACTGGAGGACCAGCGGCTCCTCTCCAGCCGCTGGCGCGTCGAGGACGGTCGGCGGCGCCGATACTACCGGATCACCGAGACGGGTCGGCAGGTCCGCAGCCGGCTCGCTTCCGAATGGCGGGAGATGAACGAGGTCATGGAGGGACTTTCGAGATGACGAACTGGCAGGAGTGGATCGAACGCTATGTGCGACAGGTCGCGCGCCGGCTCCCCCGCAGCGCCCGGGCCGACGTGGCCGGGGAGCTCAGGTCACTCCTCATCGACGAGATCGAGGAGCGGATTGCCGCCGAGCCCGGGCGCCCGCCGGAGGAAGTCGCCCTCGAGCGGATCTCGGCCTTCGGGGAGCCGGCCTCCGTGGCCCGTCGCTACTCAGCGGACACGGAGCATCTGATCGGGCCCGCTCTTTACCCGGCCTTCCGGACCGCCGTTGCGATCGTGCTCGGGATCTACGCCGTCCTCGCGATCCTCTGGACGCTGGACGCTGTGCATACGACCATGTACGTAATCCCCTTCCGATTCGAGTTCACGGAGATGACCGGCGCCTACGACATACTGATGGGAGCCCTGGCAAACCTGGGCGTTCTCGTCGTAGTGTTCGCCACGATCGAACGCCTGGGACGGCGCCGGGACGAGCTCGGTGCCATGGCCGGCGAGCGAGCCTGGGATCCGCGCAAGCTCCCCGAGCTTCCCCGCCCCGGACGTGTCTCGCGGATCGGGCGCACGATCAGCATTGTTGCCGGACTCTTTTTCCTGATCGCCCTCCACTTCGCCCCCGAGTGGCTCGGCATCCTGATCATCCGCGGTGACGAATGGGGTCCTTTCCCGGTCCTCGATCCCAACTACCGGACGTTCCTGCCGTGGCTCGATGTGTGGATCGTCGGGGGGATCCTCCACGACCTGTGGCTGATCATCCGCGGCTTCAAGGATCCGCTGGCCCACGGTCTCGAGGCCGCAATCGACGCCTTCGGCGCATTCGTCGCGCTCGCCATCGTGGCGGACGGGCCGTTCACCGTGCTCGACGTCGCGTTCAAGCCGGTGATCGCGATCGTGGCGGTGATCATCCTGGTCTCGTCCGTCGCCGAGGCCGTCCGCGCGGTGCGAATGGCGCACGCGCGCAACCTGGTCGATCCGGGCATCTCGAGCGTCTGAAGAGGCGCCGTGAGCGCCTTGGAAACCGCCGCGGGGTTTCGCGTTCGGTCGGGCTGGGCCGCCACGGTCGTAGTGGGTGGGTCGGCCCGATCCCCTACACTGCTGGAACGCCGGATCCTCGACCTATCCGATCCGGCTATCGAGGAGTCCCGCCAGCCCTATCACGCCGCGCGAGGCGCCCTCGAGGAGGGGGTCGCCGAGATCCGGAGACGAGCAGGGATCGTGCGCCGCGTCACCACGAGATCGGTAGCCCGGCTTCTCGACGAGCACGCCGAAGCCGGCCGCCGGATCCGCGCCGCCGGCCTCGTGGTGGGCAGCCTCACCGATCCCGGACGGATCACGAATCCCCACATTCGCGCGCACGCCCTGGAGGGCCAGCTCTTCAGGTCCGTCCTCGGGGCCGCGCTGGCCACTCACGGCCTGGATCCGGTGACGCTCGTCGAGCGTGACGCCTACGCGGAAGCTGCCCACGTCCTGAAGACCTCGCAGGACGAGCTGAAGCGCAAGGTTACCGCCTTCGGGAGATCCCTCGAGGGACCATGGCGGGCCGACCAGAAGCTCGCGGCCCTGGTCGCCTGGGTGGCGCTCGCGCAAAGGAACACCTCCATCTGAAGGTGTCGGAGCCCGACCGGCGACGCAGCGCAGGCCAGCGCGCCGGCGAGCAGATCACGGTTCCGACCGCTCCTCAGCGCGTGAGCCAGCCGCTCTCTGTCCGCTCGTCGACGCGGTCGGTGGCGGGCGGCGGCTCGGGCGAGAGCGCGGAGATCTCGGCGCGGAGCTCCGGGGTCATGTCGATCTCGAGCGCGGCGAGCGAGCCTTCCAGCTGTTCCAGGTTGCGGGTGCCGATCAGCGGGGCCGTGACCGCCGGATGGCCGGCGACCCATGCCACGGCGAGCGCCGCCGGCTCCCAGCCGCGCTCGCGGGCGAAATCCGTGAAGCGCTCGGCGGTTTCGTAGACCCAGTCCTCGCCGTAGCGCACCTGGTACATCGCGTTTTCCATGAGCCTACCGGAGTCGGGCCGCTTCGAGCGCCCGTACTTCCCGGTGAGGAGGCCGCCGCCGAGCGGACTGTACGGGAAGACGGCCACGTTCTCGGCTCCCGCCATCGGCAGGATCTCCACCTCCGCCTGGCGCTTGACCAGGTTGTACATGGGCTGGATGGCCTTGAAGCGGACGAGCCCCTCGAGCGCCGAGATCCCGAGCGCCTTCTCCACCTGCCAGGCGGCGAAGTTGCTGGCGGCCGTGTACAGGATCTTCCCCTCGCGCACGAGATCGTCGAGGGCGCGAAGCGTCTCCTCCAGCGCCGTCCTGTCGTCGAAGCGGTGAATGAAGTAGAGGTCGATACGATCGGTGCGGAGACGCCCGAGGCTCGCTTCGACGGCCTGCCGGAGATGACGCCGCGACGCGCCTCGTGCGTTGGGATCCTCACCGGTGGGAAAAAAGGCCTTGCTGGTGACGAGCACCTCATCGCGACAATCGGCCACCAGCTCTCCGAGGATTTTCTCGGAGAGGCCGTTCTCGTAGACGTTGGCGCAGTCAAAGACGTTGATGCCCGCCTCCCGGCAGCGCTCGAAGATCGCCCGCGCCGTCTTCTCGTCGGCGTCGCCGCCGAACGACATCGTCCCAAGGGCAAGGGGCGAAACCATGACGCCTGTGTCGGAGAGGAACTCGTAGTTCATGCATCCGCTCCCGTCGGAGTCACCCCAGATCGCGTCATGCGGTCCTCCGTCTCACCCTGGAGCCGCCACAGGGTCATGGACGCCCGCTCGGGACGGCTGCCGCCGAGGACGACGCTGGCCACCAGACCCACGATCAGAAGCACGAGGCTGCTGAAGACCCCGATCAGCTTGGTGTTCCACGGATAGTTCGCCGGCCCTAGATCGAGGAGAGTCCCGCCCAGCGCCGGCAGCTCGATCGCCGTGAACGTCGCCCATGCCGTGAACACCACGCAAGCCACGATGCCGGTGAACGCCCCGCGGGCCGTGGCTCGGCGGAAGAGGATCCCCAGCGCGAAGAGGCCGAGCACGCCCGCCGTGGCGACCGAGATCAGGTCGAACATGAACCCGATCGCCGACTGTACGCCGATCCACTGGAGCGCCGCCAGAATGCAGAGTGTCCCCATGATCACGACCGTCCATTTCCCCACGCGGAGGCGTTTGCGATCGGTGGCTCCCGGGCGCACGTGGTCGTAGTAGTCCTCCACCACGACCGTGGCGACGGCGTTGATGTCCGAGTCCAGCGAGGACATGGCCGCGGCCGCCAGCGCGGCGATGATCAGCCCGAGCAGCACGGGTGGGAACTCCGTGAGAACGAAGTAGGGCAAGATGCGGGTCTGATCCGCCAGGACCTCGGGGGGCAGCGCTCGCGGAGACGTTTCGTAGTGGGCCCACAGCAGCGCCCCTACCAGCCAGAACAGGGTCCAGATCGGCAGGGCGGACAGCCCTCCGAAATAGGCGGCCCGCTGCGCCTCGCGGTCGCTACGTGCGATCAGGTAACGCTGGACCATGTGCTGATCGGTCGCGTACCGCTGAAGCGCCCAGACGAGTCCGAGGATCATGAGGACCCAGACGTTGTCCTCGACCAGGCTCAACCTCCAGCTCCCCCAGCTGAACTTGCCTCCCTCCCAGGCAGTCGATACGAGCTCGCCGGCACTCTCCGTGCTACCGAGCAAGATGAACACGAGGCACGCCAGCGCACCTCCGACGAGGACCACGCCTTGAACCCCGTCGGTCCAAACGACCGCGGTGATGCCTCCGAGATAGGTGTACAGCACGGTCAGGGTCCCGATCACGACGATCACGGTCCGTATCTCCCAGCTCGTCAGGAGCGCTACCGCGACGGCCAGGAAGTAGAGCGTCGCGCTGATGTCGACGATCCGGCTGAAGACGAAGGCGAGCCCGCCATACAACCTCGCCGGGTAACCGAACCGGCTCTCGAGGAACCCGTACACGCTCATCTTGAGGGTGCGGCGATAGAAGACCACCAGATACCGCGCCACCAGGAAGATGACCGGGATCAGCATGAGGTGGAGGGGGGCGTTCCACATGTTCGTGCGGAACACCTCGCCAGGATGGCCGACGAAGGTGGTGCTTCCGATGATGGTCCCGATCAGGCTCCAGGCTACTGCCCACCACGGGAAGGATCGGTTCCCCAGGAAGTACTGCTCCGTCGAGTCCTGTCTCCGCGAGAACCAGAGGCCCATCAGGGAGACCCCCACCAAATACACGACGACCACGGCGAGGGCGGTGGCGTTCACTTCCCGCCCGATCTCATCGGAACCATCCCAGCAGGGATTCGGGCCAGGCGTAGTTGCCGGGCTTCACGGTGAGGAGCCGCTCCTCTCCACCGACAGCCGCCAGCGTGACGACCCCGCTCTCGAGCTCCCCGACGACCCGGAGCCGCTTCCACCCGAGCTGACGAACGATCGTGGAAGCGGTCGTGCCGCCCTCGACGAAAAGATGCAGGTCGTTCCCGGGCCAGCTCCTGAGCACAGCCTCGGCGATGCAGGCGAGGCGGCGGGGGAGGCGATGGACCGGCAACGGGAGCGACGGGTTCATTCCGTCCGGGTCGACGGCGACCACGACGACGTCCCCCGCCCGCAGGCCATCGAGGGCCGCCTCGACCCACGGGTCGACGATGGGCTCCCCATCCGTCCGCCCCTCCCCGGCGGCCGCCTCGAGGAGCACCGTCCGTGCCCCGTTCATCCGCGCCCGCGCTAGCAGCGCGCGACCGTGCTCGGATCGGCTGCCCAGGACGAACAGCGCCTTCGGCGGCCGCGGCCCGACATCTCGAGCCGCCTCCCTTCCGTCCCGCCCCAGGCGCCGCGCGAGCGCCGCCGCGAAGAACTCGGCCCCACCGGCCGCGAGGGTGCGCGCGTCCAGATGGCCGGCGAGCTCGACGAGATCGTGACGAGCATCCACCCCGGCCACCACGATGCCCGTCTCGGGGAGGTTGCTCCAATCCTCGCTGTAGACGACCTCCACGCCGTCCATCCGGCCCAGCAGGTCGAGCACGTCGTCCGTCCAGGCCGGATGCTCAGGGTCGAGGGCGAACCGCGTCTCGTTCAGGGGGTGGCCGTCGATCCGGTAATGGCCTTGACGGATGACCTGCCCGAAGGACGGGTTCGCGGGCACGAGCAGCGCTCTCCGCAATCCCGACCGATCGAGCGCCGACGACAGCTCGGCGACCACGTGACCGCGCAGGACCGAATCCACCTTCTTGTAGACCCATTCGATCCCGGCTTCCCGGAGCCGCTCCATCTCCTCGCCCACCCGCTGTGCCGCCATTGTGCTCGACGAGGACCGGGTGTGCGTGTCGATGACGACGAGATCGGTCTCCCCGGTGGGACGGAATGCCGTCTGCACCTCGGCCCGCAAGCCGTATCGGCACCCGATGGCGCCGATCTCGGCCGCGCCGGTGAAGTCGTCGGCCACCACCGCGATCATGTCGTCAGCCCCTCCGCCGTTCGACGCTGTCGGACGAGCCGGGTCGTCAGCGCGATGACGTGAAAGAGGCTCGTCGGGTCGGCCACCCCCTGCCACGCGATGTCGAACGCGGTGCCGTGGTCGACGGACGTGCGGATGATGGGCAGACCGAGCGTCACGTTCACGCCGGTGTCGAACGCCACGTGCTTGAACGGGATGTGGCCCTGATCGTGGTACATGCACACGACGGCGTCGCGGGCCTCGATGCGACGGGGAAGAAACGCGGCATCGGCCGAGACCGGGCCCTCGACGGACATCCCCCTTGTTCTGGCCGTCTCGATCGCGGGAAGGATGTACCGTTCCTCCTCGCGGTTGCCGAAGAGACCGTTCTCGCCCGCGTGAGGGTTCAGGCCACACACCACCAGCCGCGCCGGGCGGTCCTTGAGGGCGCCCATCGCCTCGGCGGTGAGCTCGATCACGTCCATGACGCGCTCCCTGGAGATGAGTGCAGGCACCTCGGCGTAGCCGACATGGGTGGTCACGAAGCTCACCGACAGGCGATCCGAGGTAAGCAGCATGCACGACCGTCGCGCGCCGGTCAGGTCGGTCAGGATCTCGGTGTGACCGGGTTGCCGGATTCCGGCCCGGTGGAGCGACTCCTTGTGAATCGGGCCCGTCGCGATCGCGTCCACTCGGCCATCCAGCACCGCCCTGACGGCCTTCTCGATGTAAACGTACGCGGCTCTTCCGCAGGCGTCGTCCACCCGCCCCGGAGATACCTCTTCCGCGTCGATGGCCGCGCAATCCACGACGATCGGCTCTCCTGCGGTCGGGCCGCCGATCCAATCTTCGAGCGAGACGACGGACGACGGCTCGGCGAGCCCGCACGCTCGGGCGACCCGCATGAGGACCCTCGCGTCCGCGAACACCACCGGAGTGCAGCTCTCCAGCACCCCGGGCTCGGCGAGCAGTCGCAGCATCAACTCGGGGCCGATCCCGGCGGGGTCGCCGCACGTCACGCCAATCCGGGGCGCTTCCATGTCAGGCCCGGGAGGCGGCCCGGGGGGCGAGCTCGTTAAGAGCGGCGACCATCGCCTCCCGATCCGCATCGTCGGATCCGGCGAGCGGGGGCAGCACGGTCGGCCCGCAGAGCCCGAGCGCGCTCATTCCGGCCTTGATCAGCGGAATCGCCTGGTACACGGTACGGTTGGCTTGATAGGTGTCGCCGACCCGTTTCATGCGCTCCTGCATCCGCGCCGCTGTCTGCCGATCGCCGCGCTCGGCGGCCTCCACGAGCCTCTGGCAGACGCCGGGGAGGAGGTTTCCGACCCCCGGGACGAACCCCGCCGCCCCGCGCGAAAGCCCTTGCAGCGCGTGGCCCGAGGGGCCGACGAAGTACGCGAAGTCGGCGCGATCTCCCAGCCTCGACAGGAGCGTCTCCATACGATCGACGTCGTATTCCGAGTCCTTGATGCCGGCGATGTTGGGGTGCCCGCTGAGCGCGACCACCGTCTCCACCGGGATCGACATGCCGGTCGTCATCGGGATGTTGTACAAAAAGAGAGGCATCGGGACGTCGTCCGCGAGCCGCTCGAACCAGCGTGCCATGTCGGGCGGCGCGAGGGGATAGTAGACGGGGAGGTGGGCCACGACGGCATCGACGCCGATCTCCTGGAACGCGCGCGCCTCCTCGATCGAGGCCGCGAGGGAGTCGGACGAGACGTTGGCGAAGGTGGTGGCCCTCCCCTCGAGATGACCGACCGCGATCTCGACCAGCCGCCGGCGGGCGACTGGATCCATGGACGCCCCTTCTCCGGTCGTTCCCAGCAGCAGCACCGCCCGGACCCCGCCCTCGAGGACATGGTCGAGGATCCGTCGGACGGCCGGCTCGTCCAGGGCCTCGTCCGCGGTGAACGGGGTCGCCATGGGAACGACGGCGCCATGGAAGCGCTTCCGCATGGAGGTCACCAAGGCATCTCCCGGCCGGTGCAGCGGCGACCGACCTCGGCCGCCTCTTCGACCCGTCCGGCGCCAATCATCACCCCCTCCCCGATCCGCTCGCACACGTTGTCGGGGAGCACGTTGTCCAGGAAGAAGATCCCGGCCGCTCTCGTGGCCGCGAGAACGCGCTCCCCGGCGGCCTTGACCTCGGGCGGCACGGGCGGGTCGGCTCGCCCTTCCAGGTAGCCGTAGGAGAGGCCCATGTCGCGCGGACCGTGCTCGGCGAAGGCGAGCCCCGGCACCATGGTCGTCTCCTCGGCGTTCTCGAGGGCATGGGGGTCCTCGATCTTGACCCCGACGATGATCTCCCCCTCCGGGTTGAGAGGCCAGACGTCGGCGATCCGCAGGTACTCCTCTTCGTCCACGCCCCAGATCTCGGCCGCGAAGCGATGGCTCCCATAGCCGCGCAGGCCCTCGCCCAGCACGTCGATCGCCTGCTTGTGGATCGGATAGCGGATGGCGCGGATCCACGCGGCGACAGCCTCTGGCGAGCGGGCGCGCACGATGTGGATTCCATGGACTCCCATCGCGAGCGCCTGCTGCGCCATCCAGGCGTTGGCGCGCGCGGTCTCCTCGTCGATCGCCACACCGGGGAGGGTGACGATGACCGCCGGGGTCCGGTGGCCGCTGGGTGTGGGCCCGCCATCCACCAGCCCCTGCATGAAGGCGCGTAACTGGGAGATGTCGAACGGTCCGTGCTCCATGTTGTAGAGGATGTAGTCGGCCCAGGTCTGGGCGAGCGCCTTTCCCTCCTCGTAGCCGCCGCTACCGGCGGCGTAGTAGACCGGCTGATCGGCTTCCCACAGCTCGATCACCTTGTTGATTCGTTCGGGCGTGTACGCCCGCTCCGCCGCAGGAGCCGCCGCGGCCGTCGGCTCCTGGGCGAGCGCGGGCGCCCCCCCTGCCAGCAGGATGCAAAGAGCTGCGCCCCAGCCGACAACCTCCCGCACCCGCCTCATAATCCGTTTCCGGACGCCGCGCCGGCGAGCTCGTCGGCGCCGGCGTCGGTTGCCGGGCCGACCGGCCGCGGGTCGCCGTCCATGTCCGCATCCACCTCGGTCGTCACGCCCAGGTCGACACAGGGCGAGCCCTCGCGCAGATGATACGAGGGCTGGACCTCGAACGTCGTCAGCCCGGCGTAGTCACCCCACAGCTCGATCTGCCCGGAGCCATTGGAGCGGACGACACCCCAGCGGTCCGCCGCCTGCACGACACGCCTGGCCAGGGCACCCGGCTCGTGGCCGGGGCCCTCGAAGCGGACCCGCGTCACGTGAGCGGCCGGATCGTAGCTCGCTTCCTGGGCGATCACCGTAAATCGATCCTCCAGGAAGCGCGGACCCCCGCTGCAGGTGCCCTCCTCGGTCACCGGAGCCGCCCAGTTCCGCTCTCCCAGGATGATGTTGTTGCGGTAGACGGTCGGCCCCGGGGCCGTCCCCTCGTCGTCCTCGTAGAGCACGTCCTCGGCGAACGTGTTGTGGACCAGCGTCAGCTCCGACCGCTGGGTGTGGACGCCGCCGGGATTCTCCGCGCTGACGTTGTTCAGGAAGACGCCCCGCGACATCATCGTCACCCGGAAGGCTCCCGAGGACGGCGCTCCATTGCGGTTCCCCATGAAGACGTTCCGCTCGACGCGGACGAAGAACTCCTCGGCCGGCGGTACGGGGTCTATCGGCGTTCCGTAGTGGTGCTTCTGGCCGCCGAGGAAGAGCCCACCGGCGTCGTCGCCGGAGACGTTCCCCACGATCACGTTGTCGACGACCGCCGGCGCGGACCACAGCGCGACGAAGATGCCGCCCCCGTCGTTGCGGCTGGCGGCCTCGTTCTCCGCCACCACGTTGTCGGCGATCTCGCCATCGCAGTAGCCGTAGAACGAGATCGCCCCGCCGTCGCCGCTGCGCATCGTGTCGGCTCCGGCGCTGGCGACGTTGCCGAGGAAGACGTTTCCCGTCACGCTGGGCGCGGCGGTCGCTTCCCGGGCGGCCTCGTTGTCGCACGCGAATCCGGCGCCACGGCCGATCTCCGTCCGGTTTCGGATGAACAGGTTGTTCTCGATCACCGCCGAGCAGCCGTTCAAGCAGGCGATCGCCCCGCCGTCATTGGCGGTCTCGTGCCAGATGGGGGGATCCCACGGGTCGGGGGCCAGCGTCGCGTTCTCGAGAAAGACGTTGTTCGAGACGGTAGGCGAGACGCCTTCCAGCAGCAGCGCGCCACCCTTGCCCTGAACCGTGCCGTTTCTCAGGATGAAGCCGTCCACGCGCGCGTCGTCGGCACCCAGCGCGATCCGGTGGGCTCCCTCCCCATCCAGGATCGTCGCATGGGCGGCGATGTCCCGCACCCATCCCGAGGGCTCGAACCCGCCGTAGAGGTCCACCTTCTCCTCGAGGGCGAGGGTGGGCTCGGCATAGATGCCCGCGGCCACCCGCAGGGCGACCCGGCGCGCCGGGCTCCCCTCGATCTGCAGCAGGGCGTGCCCGATCGTCTTCCATGGGCTTTCCGCGGAGCCGTCGCCAGCCTCGTCCGAGCCCGTCTCCACAGAGACGTGGAGGATCTCCGCGTAGGCGCTCTCCTCCATCTCCACAGTCCGGGGCCCGATGTCGGATGCCGGCCCCACCTCGCCGCGGCCCGAGGCCTGGACACAGGCCGCGACGAGGACGACAGGGGCCAGCCACCGAAGCCGGCGTCGATCTTCGGGCCGGGGCGCGCCCTTCAACGACGCACGAACTGCATGGCGTAGAGCTTCGAACCCCGCATGCGGAAGACGAGCCGCACGGTCCGCCCCTCGAGCTCCGAGACATCGAACCCTTTCCCCAGCCACTCGACCTCCTTCTCGATGAAATCGCCGTTGATGTACACGCAGTCGTCCACCGAGAAGCCCTCGATCGGATTCCCGCCCTCGTCCTGGAAGCCCACCTGCGCATAGCCGGCCGCGTCGGTGTCGATGTTGAGGACCAGCCGGTTGCCCTCGAAGCTCAGCGGCTTCGTGACCAGGATACCGGTTGTATCGTAAGGGGTATCCGCCGAGACGAAGCCGTCCAGCCGCTGGACGACCCGGAAGACTCCCCGCGGCATATCCTCCTGAAAGGCCGAGTGATACTCCTCTGTTCCGTAGTAGTACTGCCAGATCTCGTTCCCGCGTCGGACCATTCCGTGCGCCATGTACGCCTGGACGACGTTCATGTCCGCGTGCCGACCGATTCCGACGTAGGCCGGACGGGGGTAGCGTTTCCAGTGAGTACCGTCCCGGCTCACCGACAATTGTGTCTCGATAGGTCCCGATCCCAGGCCGCGCTCCAGCTGCCCGAGCGTCTGCCGGGCCCTCGGTCCCGCCTCCCAGTAGTGGAAGTACACTGAAGGAAATGCCAGATAGGTATCCGGCGCCCAACGGTACTTGACCGCTTTCGGCACGTAGATATCGGTCCCCAGAGGGTCGAGGCTATCGACCGGACCGAAGATCGTGGGATACTCCAGGCAGAACCCGCCGGGCGACAGCGGGCCGTTGTCCATGAACCAGGGCTGCGGGTCGCGCAGCAACATCGTATCGGCGGCCTGGCCGATCTCCGCCCTGGCTACCGGTTCGAAAGGCCACGGGTCGATCAGATCCTCCGTTTCCGTCATCACGAACTCCCGCTTCGTCTCTCCCGAAGGGAAGGCGCGGCAGTCGCTCCGATGGTACCCCACGTAGCTTTCCCGTTGGCCGTCCCAGAACACATTGGACTGGGAGCCGGCCTTCATCGGTAGGACCGATGTGGGTGCCCGTTCGAAGAGCCAGCCGTCGGGCGAGGAATAGACGTAGACGGCGCGATCATGATATCCGGAGACGTATTTCCAACGATCCTCCGGCGGCGCGTTGGGATCGATGAATACCGAACCCACGGCAGTCGGTTCCGGGATCGCGATGTTGCGATAGCCCTGGTACTCTCGCCCGAGGTCCGGAGCCTCGAAGTGGATACCGTCTCGCGAGGTATGGACGGCGAGGTAATCGTCCACGACCCCGTTGTAGATCCGGATCAATCCTTCCGCGTCCTCGATCACGCTCAAGTGTTTACGGAAGGGGCCCTCGATCTCGGGAATGACGATCTCCGCTTTGCGCGGAGGGTTGACGGTGAAGGTTACCCGCTCCATGCGGCCCACCAGGGCAGCGTCGATAAAGAGGTGCTTCCGACCGCCGAGGGGCACCGGATTGTGGGGCTCCGCGCCGGTGCCGAAGAGGAGAGGCAGCCCTGCTTCGTGCGGAAGCTGCACGGCCACTCGCCGAGCTATGGCGAAGCTTTCCGGCGGTTCGAACTCGTCGGCATAGATCCGCTCCGCAGCGAACCGAAGCTCGTCGATCTGCCCGGGGAGCGGGCGGCCCCAGCGACCGTCACGCCCGATCGTGAAGTACGCCTCCTCGCCATGGGACAGCGGCTCGAATCGCGCTTGTTCGGGTAGCGGCTGAAGCTGGCCGTCGACATAGTGCCGGAGCTGAGCCTCTTCGGCGGCGTACACGAATGCCAGATGGTGCCAGCGGCCGGTTGTCGAATCGAGCGCGGTGGAATCCGACGGGATCACCAGGCTCGTTCCGCTCGGCCTGTTGAAGAGCCTGAAACCGCTGCCATCGCCGTTCAGGACCAGCCGCGTGAGCCGTTCGTTCTCCCCACGCGGCCCTTCTCCGATCTCGAATACGACCCCCTCCGTCGCCTGGTCGCGTGTCGGGCGATACCAGAACTCGATCGTCCAGTCGAAGGCCCCGAGATTAAGGCGCGTATCGGACGGGTTGACAAAGCCGACTTCCTTGCGGAGGTGATTCTCGCCGCTCGTCATGAGCGCCGTGAAATGAGCGTTCATCCAGCTCATCGGTTCGACCGTTCGGCCCGGCGGAACGGGCAGCTGGACGAGGCCGAAGCGCACGTCACCTTCGCCGGGGCGGCGTCCAAAATCGGAGACGGTCAGAGGTTCGATCGTCGCGGGTTCTGCCCTGACTTCCAGCGCGTTGCCGAACATCCCCGTTACGATCTCACCGCCCAAGCCCAGCACCAGCGGGTAGTCGCTGTCGGAGGCGTCGTTCAGCACCGCGCTGGGATAGAGCCCGCGCGGCTCGTCGAAGAGCCACAAAGCCACGACCTGGTTCGTGTCGCTCTGGGCGCGTGCCTCCTGCAACCCGCCGACGGAGCCGGCGAGCAGAAGCAGCGCGGGCAGGACCACGGCTCTCACCGCGCTGCCGCCGGTGTCTCTTCACTTGGGTGATTCTCGAACCGCCAGTGGGCGCGCTCGGGATCATAGTCCGGGTTGAGCGCCATCTCCTGGGCTCCCACCCGTTCCCGCCATCCACGGAGCTTCGCCAGCAGCTCGGCCGTCTTCTCGGGCATCGCCTCGGCCAGATCGACGCTCTCGCCAATGTCCTCGCCAATGTGGTACAGCGTGACCGGATGGTCGCCGCCCGCCAGGCTCTCCTCGTACCACTCGATCAGCTTGTACTCGCCCTCGCGAATGGCGCCGCTCGGCTTGTAGCCCAGATGGTGGTAATGGGGATAGTGCCAGTAGAGGGCGTCCCTCTCCGGCGCACCCGTCCCGCGAAGGACCCGGACGATGCTCACCCCGTCGACGTCCACGTCGGGATCGATTCCCGCGATCTCGGCGATCGTCGGGAACCAGTCGTGCGAGATGACGGGCACCTCGGA
>JBOHRW010000031.1:0-3180 GCA_050732935.1 Gemmatimonadota bacterium | reverse complement strand
ACCTGCGGCACGGCTACATGTTGAACGGATTAATCGGTTCGGTCGTCGTCACCGTTTAGAGAGTCACCAGCCGCGACCGTATGGAGCTCGAGGGTGAGTTGAAACCATGGCCAGCCAGAGGTCGTAGGTCTATATGCGTTCCAACTCAAGAGACCCCGGTGGCGTCCAACAGGACGAGGCCATGATCAGCGTTCTGATCGTCGACGGCGAGCCACTGGCGCGGGCCCACATCGCGCGCATGCTGGAAGCGCGTCCAGGTTTTCGGGTCGTCGGCAAGCTCCGCAGCGCGGCCGAGGCCGTCGATGCCATCCCCTGCCTGCGACCGGACATCGTCATTCTGGATCAGGACCTGACCGATTCCGTGTCTTTCGATCCGCGTCTGCTTCGCGAGCGGGATCCCGCGGCCGTTCTCATCCTCACCACGGCGCAGGAGAACCCGATCCCCCGGCTCCTCCATCTGCACGCCTTCGACAATCTGCTCAAGCCCTTCGATGGCCAGCGTTTCGACCGTGTGCTGACCCGCGCCGGCGCCTATCTCGGTCAGGGCGACCGCCTCACGTGCCGCCACCTGCGGTTGCTGGCGGCCTTTCCGCAGATTAGCGAGGGAGGTGTCTCCCGCGGGTCCGTTGCGCCCCGCCGATATGCCGATCGCCTGCTCGTCCGCGAAGGCGATCGCATCCGCTTTCTCAAGGTCGACGACATCGACCGCATCGAAGCCGGGGTTGGAATGGCGCGTGTCCATGCGGGGGGCCGTGTCCATCTGCTCGCGGAAAGTCTCGACGATCTGGCGCGGCGCCTCGACCCGCGCCAGTTCCTGAGCGTACGCCGGTCGCTGCTCGTGAACCTGGATCGGCTGGAGCCTCTGGAGGCCGCGCGCTGATCGGTCGGCTCCGCAGGTGGACGCGGGTCTCCAGCCAGCCCGCCGCTCACCGCCTGCATCGGGCCGCTCGCAGCAGCATACCCGCGATCCACTGCGCCCCGATGGAAGCCTCGGGGCCCAGCTTCGAACGTTCGCGGTTGCAGTCCCGCCCTGCATCGCCACGTTCGAGGGGGAGAGCTGAGCACGATCGAGCTTTCACTTCGCAGCCGTCGCTCGTGGCTTGCCCTGCTCGTGGCCTGTTCCGTCCCGGCCGCGATCGGCAGCGTCGTCTTCTACGTGCGCCAGCTTCAGGAGGGCAAGCCGTGGTCGTGGACGGACAGCCTGCTGTTCGTCGCACCGTTCTGGTACCTCTGGGCGCTCCTCGCACCGCTCGTCCTGTGGCTCGGCTCGCGCTGGCCTTTGGACGAACCGCGCGCCTGGAGGAACGCGATCTTCCACGTGCTGGCCGCGTTCGCCACCGGCGCCTTTCATCTCTTCGTCGCCCTCGTGATCATGCGCGCGGTCTCGCCGGAGCCCTCGCCGTCCACGCTGCTCCAGGCGTATCGCAGCTTCGTGGGCGCCTACCTGGAGTTCGAGTTCCTGCTGTACTGGGCCATCCTGGGAGCGGGATACCTGGTGCATTACTACACCCGATACCGAAGCAACGCGCTCCGCACGGCCCAGCTCGAGGCCCAGCTCGCCCAGGCCCACCTGGACGCCCTTCGGGTACAGCTCCAGCCCCACTTCCTGTTCAACACGCTGCACGCGGTGACCGCGCTGATGGACGAGGACAAGGAACAGGCGCGGAGGATGCTCGTGCGCCTCGGTGACCTTCTCCGCGTGACGCTGGAGACCCAGGGCAAGCACGAGGTCTCCCTGCAGCAGGAGCTTGAATCCACCGAGCTCTATCTCGACATCGAAAGGGTGCGCTTCCCGGATCAGCTCGACATCGAGCTTCTGGTCGACCCGGACGCTCTCGACGCCAGCGTCCCCAGCCTGATCCTGCAGCCTCTCGTCGAGAACGCGATCCGCCATGGCGTGGCCCCTCTGCAGGCTGGTGGACGGGTCACGGTCAAGGCGCGGCGGGAGGACGATTCCCTGGTGCTGCAGGTCATCGACAACGGTGCCGGTGGGGACGCTCGGACTTCCAGCGAGGGACGCGCCGGCATCGGGATGTCCAACGTGCGCGACCGCCTGGAGGAGCTTTATGGCGCACACCAGGATTTCAGCATCTTCCATCCGGAGACGGGGGGATTCGGCGTGCAGCTCGTGCTGCCCTACCGCCTGTCTTCCAGCCTGGAACCTCTTCCAGCAGGCGTGACATGATCATGAGACCGATCCGCACCGTCATCATCGACGACGAACCACTGGCCAGGAACCGGATCGCGCGGCTGCTGGAGGACCGCGACGGCTATGAGGTCGTGGGTCAGTTCGGCCGCGCCCGGGACGGCATGCTGGCCATCCGTGAGCTCGATCCGGACCTCGTCTTCCTGGACATCAGGATGCCCGAGATGGACGGCTTCGAGCTGCTGGGAACGCTCGATCGGGAGACCCCGCCGGTCGTGATCTTCGTGACCGCCTACGCCGATCACGCCCTCAAGGCGTTCGAGTACAACGCCCTCGACTACCTCCTCAAGCCGTTCGACAACGAGCGCTTCGAGCGCACGCTGGCGCGGGCCAGCGCGATCATCCGGAGCGAGGACGCACTGGGACTCAGAGGCGAGCTGCTGCGTCTGGTCAGGGAGCACTGGCTGGTCGACAGGGACGCGATCGAGCCGATGACAGGCTCGCATCCGCCGACCCAGCGCCTCGACCGCATCGTGATCCGGAAGGGTGACCGGATCTTCTTCCAGCGGGTCGACGAGATCGACTACATCGAGGCGGCCAACTACAAGGTCCGGATCCACGTCGGCGGCGACGTGCATGAGGTCCGGGAGACGCTCGCCAACCTCGAGGAGCGGCTCGATCCGCAGAGCTTCGCCCGCATTCATCGCGGGGTGATCGTCAACATCGACCGGATCAAGGAGCTCCAGCCGTACTTCAACGGCGCTTACGTGGTGATCCTGGAAGACGGCACCGAGCTCAAGCTGTCGCGGCGGAGACGGGACACGCTGGAGGACCTGCTGGGGCGGACGATCTGACCGCCCGGTTCGCGAGTCCGCAACCCGCGGTAGAAGTCCTAGCGGCCTTATAGTAACTAGTTGATATAACTTAGCTTAGCGTCGCACTCTGCGAAAGTGTGTAAGAAAGTGTGGAAGTTTGGCGCAACGCACGCGCCGGCAGAGCCTCGCTTTTTGTTGCAGATTTTGATGGCATAGAAT
>JBOHRW010000030.1:0-58598 GCA_050732935.1 Gemmatimonadota bacterium | reverse complement strand
CTGCTCTGCCTGCTCGCCACCGCCCCGTCCCTCCACGCCCAGACCATCCGGCTCGAGCTCTCTCTCACCGTCCGTCGCTCTCCGCAATCCGTCCACATCACCGGCATCATCCACAACCGTGGCCAGGATCCGGCTTACGAAGTCAAGGCCTTGCTCCGGGGGGTGGACGCCGCCCCGCGACCGGTGATCGGCGAGCTGGGGCCCGGCGAACGGGCTGAGATCGCCTGGGAGGTGGATCCCGAACGGTGGCGAATGGAGATGCGGGAGATCGCCGCCCTCCGGATCCGCTACCACGACGTCGCCGGGACCTGGGCCGGCAGCGTCACGGTGGTGGGGCCCGAAGCCGATGCCACCGTCGAGGGACCGGCATGGCCGGACGATCCCCGTATCGAGGTCGCCTGGCGAGAGACGGCTGACGGCGGGCGAGCGGTCTGGTGGAGCCCCGTCGAGATCGAGCTCGAGGGCATCGAGCGCTGGCGGTCCGACGACGGAACCGCAATCATCGAAGGCCGGCTCCGGCCCGCGACCGACATCACCGGCTGGGAGACCAGCGGCTTCCTCCTCGTGCTGCCGGACGACCCTGGGGTTCCGGGAAAGGTCGTCTCGGTCCGGATCGACGCCCGCTCCTTCCGGAGCCTGTGGCGACCGGACCTGCCGCTTCTCGCCGGTTGGGCGGTTCTCTGTCTGATCGCCTGGCTGGGCTTAGCGGCGGTTCCCACTCGGGCGCGCAGCCGGCTCGGCGCTGGACGGTCTTCGCACCCGACCTGCCCCTCGCGGCTCCTCGCGTCGGCTCCCGCCTTCGCCACGGCGCTCTGCCTGGGTACCGCCGGCCTCATGATCTTTCCGCCGCACCTCCTCCTCCTGGATACGACTCCCGCGGGCGGGGACTACGCCAGCCACATCGTCGCGCTCGATCAGCTCCGCGAGGTCCTCCTCCCCTCGGGCCAGGTCTACGGGTGGAGCATGGACCAGTATGCCGGCTTCCCGCTCTTCCTCTTCTATTTTCCGCTCGCCTTCCTGGTGCTCGTCCTCCTGAGCGTGGCGCTTCCCCTAACCGTCGCCATGAAGATCGGCTCGCTGGCCGGCGCCCTGCTCCTGCCCGTCGCCTGGTACCTGTCACTCCGCTGGCTGGACGCGCCCCGCCCCGCGCGCTGGCTGGCTCCCGTGGCAGCCCTCGCCTTCCTGCTCATCGAGACGCAGTCCACCTGGGGCGGCAACCTGGCGAGCCTTCTCGCCGGCGAGTTCGCTTACGCGCTGGGCTTCCCCCTGGCCTGGCTGGCCGTGACCCATGCGTGGAAGACCCGCGACCGGGCCTCGGGATGGTGGCCCGCAGCCGTCCTCCTCGCTCTCGCCGGGCTGGCCCACGGCTATGCGCTCGTCTGCGCCGCGCTCGGGATCGGTCTGCTGGCGCTCCATCCACGCCTGTGGTGGCGGCGCGGCTGGCATGTGGCGCGGATCGGCCTGGTCGCGTTCGGCCTGCTCGCGTGGTGGCTGGTCCCGTTGCTCTGGAACCTGCCCTGGACGACCGGCTTCCGTGAACAGTGGGAGATCGGCGGGATGGCCGCCCTCTTCCCTCCCGCGATCGCGATCGCGGGCGTGCTCCTGATCGCGGGCGTCGCCCGGCGGCTGCTCTCCCGCGACCGACCCGCCCTCGCCCCCGGCCAGGCCTGGCTCATGGGATTCGCGGCGGTCCTCTTCGTCTTCTACCGGCTCGGCTTCAGCCTGGGCGTCGTCGACGTCCGCTTCCTGCCGATGATGCACGGCGCGATCCTGCTCGCCGGGTGCTACGAGCTGGGCGCCTGGATCGCCTTGGCGAAGCCGGACCGGCGCCCGGCCCTCGCCGCCGCCGTCATCATCCTGGTCTCGACGGCCGCGGTCGCGGCCGTGGAGTACGTGCCCTCGTGGGTCCGCTGGAACATGAGCGGAATGGAGCGCACCTCGGGCTGGCCGGACTACCATGGCGCGATGCGAGCGATCGCCGGCGATATCGACGAGCCGCGGGTCGCCTGGGAGCACCACCCCGACCACAACGAAGCGGGCACGATCCGCGCGTTCGAGATGATCCCCTGGTTCGCGGGACGGGCCACGCTCGAGGGACTTTATTTCCAGAGCACCGTGCTGGCCCCGGCGATTTTCTATCTGCAGTCCGAGATCAGCCTCCGCCCCTCGTGCCCCCTTCCAGCGTTCGAGTGCGGGCGCTTCGACCCGGCCGCGGCCGTCGAGCACCTCGAGCTCCTGGGAGCGAGCGAGCTGATCGCCTACACGGACTCGCTCGCACGCACGCTGGAGCGCTCCGCGGAGTTCCAAGAGCGCGCCCGATCGGGCGTGTACGAGGTCTTCGCGCTGGTCGAGCCGCCCTCCCTGGTCGAGCCGGTCGGCCTGCAACCGGTGGTGGACACCTGGCCCGACTGGCGGGCGGAGGCCTACGACTGGTTCCGAGCCGGCACCGATCTCGAGGTGCCGCTGGTCCTGGACGACGGGGAGGGTCGAGCGTGGCCCTCGGTCGATCGCTATCGCCCGCGCCGTTTGCCGCGGATCCCGTACGCGACCCGGCCCCGCGTGAGCGCCACGATCCTGGATCAGGCGATCCGGATCGAGACCGACGCGCCGGGCCACCCCCTGCTCGTCAAGGTCGGCTATCATCCGGGCTGGAGGGCGTCCGACGGATCGGTCATCGACCTGGTGGCGCCGGGGATGATGCTGGTCACCCCGCGATCGAGGAGCTTCACGCTGGAGTGGAGCGCCGGCTGGCCCGGACGCCTGGGCGTGGTCCTGACGGCGCTCACCATCCTCGCGCTGCTCGTCGGCGTGACGCGCCAGAGGAGGGACCCGGGCCCGCCTGGCTGGCGGCTCCCCGAAGCGAGGCGGGCGGGCTGGGTCGGGATCGCCGCGCTCTCGGTCCTGGCGATCGCCACGGCGCTGGTCATGCTCCGTCGTCATCCCCCGCTCGACTACGCGGCGCTCCTGGCGGAAGGGCAACGTCGGCTTTCTGACGGACGCTTCAGTGAGGCAGGCGAGATCTTTCGGCGGATGCTCTCCGTCGACACGCCCCACACTCTCAGGGACGACGCCGCCTTCTACCAGGCCTTGGTCGCGCTGGAGGCCGGCGACGACGACGCGGCGCTTCGGCGCCTCCGGATCTTCCTGCACCGCTTCCCGGTCTCGACCTACCGGGGCGAGGCGCTGATCCGTCTCTCGGATCTCCATGCCGACAGGGGCGAAGCAGGTCGCGCGCTACAAGCGCTGGAAGAGGCACGCATCACGCCGCTCACGCCCGAGCACTGGCTGGCGGCCGCCCGCGGGCGCCTCGAGCGACCTGAGGGCTCGAACGCCGACCTGGTACCGCCGGAGATTCGGTCATGAGCGGTGCGGTCTCCCTCTTCGTCCCCGCCTACAACGAGGCGACGACCCTGGCCGACACGATACGCCGGCTGCTCTGCTCGGTCGAGGACGTAGCCCGCGACGTGCAGCTCGTGATCGTCGACAACGGGTCCACCGATGCGACTACGGCGGTCGCGAACGACCTCGCCGCGGCGGACCCCCGCATCGTCGCCCTGCGGATACCGGAGCGCGGCGTCGGCTCCGCCCTGCGTACCGCGCTGCCGCATTTCCGCCACGAGCGGATCGTCGCCGTCGACGCGGACCTGGCCATGGACCTGGCCTTCATCGGAGAGTCGCTCCGGCGGATGGAGGAAGGCGCCGACGTGGTGGTCGGCGCGAAGCGGTCCGACGAGCAGGACCGACCGTTCCTGCGAGTCCTGGTGAGCGGCCTCTTCGTCTTCGTCATGCGGCACGGTCTCGGCGTCCCCTTCCACGATGTCTCGATCGGGGCCAAGGCCTATCACCGGGAGCTGCTGCAGCGTCACCAGAGCCTGATCGGACGCGGCAGCAACTACGTGATCGATGTCCTGGTCCAGGCTTGGCGCGAGGGGCTCACGATCGAGGAGCTGAGCATCGCGTGCGAGGACAACCGGCCGAGCCACTTCAACCTGTTTCACGAAGGCGTCTACCGTTTCGGGCACCTGTTCGGCCTCGTCCTCCGTCGGCGCCTCGGTCTCCTTCGCCCAAGCCCGCAGCCGTCGTCGGTCGTTGACATCGCGGGCCAGCGTCGATAGCGTGGCTTCCGGCTCTTCCCTCTGACCGGAGACGCGCATGATCGAGCTCGGCATCGGACTGATCCTGCTCCTCTTCGTCGGCCTCGTCGTCGTGCTCGCGGGCTGGGCGATCGTCACCTACAACGCCCTGGTCGGGCTACGCAACCAGCTCGAGAACGCCTGGGCGCAGATCGATGTCCAGCTCAAGCGCCGCTACGACCTGATCCCCAACCTGGTCGAGGCGGTCAAGGACTACATGCAGTTCGAGCAGGAGGTGCTGACCAAGGTCACCGAGGCGCGGGCGCAGGCGACGTCGGCCACCGGTCCGGCCGAGCAGGCGCGAGCCGAGAACGTCCTGACCGGCGCTTTGCGGCAACTCTTTGCCGTGGTCGAGAACTATCCGGAGCTCAAGGCGAACGAGAACGTGCTGCGGTTGCAGGATGAGCTCACCGGTACGGAGGACCGCATCGCCTCCACCCGCGAGTTCTACAACGAGAGCGTGCGCGTCTTCAACACGCGGATCCAGACCTTCCCGACCAACCTGATCGCGGGACTGCTGGGGTTTCGCGCGCGCGAGTTCTTCGCCACGGGTGACGACGCCGAGCGGGAGCCGGTCAAGGTCGACCTGCGCTGAGCGCGTCGCTCACCGGCGAGGCATCGGCCTCCGGCCGCTTTACGGACGATCGCCGGCGGCTTCCTTCTCCTCCGAGACCTCGCGGGCTTCCGAGACCTCGCGGGCTTCCTCGATGTTTCCGAGAGCGAACACGCGATCGGCGCCCCGCAGCTCGCAGAAAGCCTCCAGGTACTCGCACCCATCGTAGAAGTGCACGTTGAAGGGACGGATGACGCGTTCGGTCGTCTCGCCGGTCGAGCGCGCCGTGTACTTGATCGCCAGCCGGCTGGACGCGGACACCGCGCTGCGGACGCGCTCGGCGATCTTCGGATCGGGATCCATACCGGGCTCCAGGACCTCGGCGTACTTGGCGAACGAGGGACCGCCGCCGGCCGCCAGCTTGGCGGCCAGCCCGGCCAGCGCCTCGTCGGCGGGATCCTCTACGCGCGCCCGCTCCACGAGAGCTCGGAGCCGAGCCTTCTCTTTCTCGGTGAGCTCCATCGCCGACCAGTATAGGCCGGTCCGCGCCCCCCATCCAGCCGAAGCCTTTGCCCGAATCCCCGCCGATTCCTATATTGGATTGTGGGAGAGCGGCTCGTCCATCGCATTGCGTGCAATCGTGCAACACAAGTGGTACCAGCCGCTTATTGTCTCTACCTCAACCTCTTTCTCGTTGGTTTCGGAGGTCGGCAATGGGTTCGAACGGTGGTTTCTCGATCGGCCGCATGCTCAAGAATCTGTTCGGCAAGGCGCAGCCGGTATCCGAGCAGGGCGCGGTCAAGTGGTTCGACGCGCAAAAGGGATTCGGCTTCATCGAGCGCCCGGACGGCAGCGATATCTTCGTCCATTACAGCGATATCGTCGGCAAAGGCTTCCGCACGCTCAGCGAAGGTCAGCGGGTCCAGTTCCAGGTCTCCCAGAGCAACAAGGGACCGCAAGCCGTCAACGTCACCCGGGTGGACGGCAAGTGAGGTAGCTCGTCTCGATGGCGTCGGTCTCGTGGAGCCGGCCCGCTTGGGCCGGCTCCTTTTTGCTCGCCGATTCTCGAAGGCGGTGGCTCAGTCCTTGCTCCTCGCATACGTTCACAGAGATGAAGATGGACCCGAAAGATGGTGCCTCGGTACAGGCCGAGCTGATGACGATTGAGGAGTTCGAACGACTTCCCGATGATGGTTGGCAGCGGGAACTCGTTCGCGGGCATGTGATCAAGGAACCGCCGGCGGGATTCAGGCATAGCAACCTGGGCGTGCGGCTCGCCTCCCTACTGCAGCGTTTCGTCGATGATTGTGGCCTCGGAGAGGTCACCGGTGCGGATTGTGGTTTTATTCTTTTCGACGAACCGCCGACAGTCCGTGCTCCCGACGTGGCCTTCGTAGCCGGGGATAGGTTGACGTTCGACACCGAGAGATTCGCCCCCCTCGCTCCCGATCTGGCGGTCGAAATCGTCTCCCCATCGAATACCGTCTCGGAGATTTACGAGAAGGCGATGAACTATCTCCAAGCCGGAACCCGGCTCGTGTGGGTGGTGGAACCCCGCTCCAGGAGCGTCACGGTCTACCGTTCGCCAGCGGATATCCGGCTGCTGACCGGTGAAGCGTCGATCGAAGGAGAGGACGTCCTGCCCGGTTTTCGACTGAGCCTGTCGGCACTATTCGATCACTGAGCCAGACCCGGGTTGAAGCGGCGCGCATCTAACTCGTCGCTGGCCACCAGCTCGTCCTCTAGCTTCAGCTCCTCCGGAATCGGGGCCAAGTTCTCGGTGTTCTTCGAGCTTCTTGGCGAGTGTGAACCGGCAGGCAAGCTGGTCAAGGAATCGACTGTCTGCCCCCAGCCTTTGACTTCGACCTTGTAGGGCGCAGGGGAGTTGATACCCCTGCGTCGACCCAGCGAACAAGATCGGCCAGTGTCGGCCGGCCATCCCTGCGCCACGACGCCGGCGGGCTTTGCATCGACTCCAGCGGGCAGATGCGCTCGACGCCCGCCGCGGCGAGCGGCTCCGCCAGATCTGCAACGCGCCCGGCCACGCCCGCCACTCCGACGGTGGCGATCGTTCCGCGCCGGCGACCGAAGAGCTCGAGGGTTTCCGTCGCGTCCTCGACGGGAACCAGCGTAAGCATGCGCGGAACGGGAGGCGGGTCGGGTGGATGGACATCGCGGCGCGTGACGATGGTCCAGGCGGAATCGATGTCGCCGGTCCATGACAGTCGTCCGCTCGCGGCTTCGAGGCCGGCTGTCCCCCGCCATTCGGCGAAAGCCGCCCGCTCCGCGATGCCGGTCTGCCCGCGCGGAGAACACGGCCAGCGCTCGGAGCACGCCCGATGGAGAGGCTCGAGAAGCTCCGCGACCGCTGGCGGCGAGGCCTCGACGTAGGCGACGACCGGCGAGAGACACCCCATCTGCCCCGCGAAGGCGGTGTCCCGGGCGAGCGCGTCGATAGTCGTGACGGCTTCGGACCCGAGGGCCTCTCGTAATACGATCGCGGCCGAAAGGCGTGGCCCGTGAAGGATCAGCCGCGTGTCGGCTGAGACCTCCCGCTGGATCGCGCCGACGGTATCCGCACCACCGGTCGTGACCACCAGGTCGGCTGAGGCGAGGATCGCGTCGCCTTCGCGGGAACCCCTCTCCCAACCTTCCACGACCACCGCATCCCCGACCGCCGCGTCGATGTCCGCCAGAGTGCGCGCGAAGCGCTCGGCCAGATCGTCCGCGCCGCCGGGAGGCTTGAGCCACACGGGCGATTTGACGCAGAGGGTCGAGACGAGATCGGAGACCGGGGTCGTAGGAACGCCGCGCGCCGCGAGAAAGACCGCGAGACGTGGACCGAACGCGCGGCGATGCGTACCGCCGATCGAGACGAAGCCATCCAGCACGGCGGGATCACCCAGCTCGGCGGCGATCCAGTCGCGGAGGCTTTCGAAAGTCCACGTCTCGAACGCCGAGTCGAGGATCCCGGCGATTGAGCGACGCGGCACGGCGTAGTGCGCGGCCAGCGCCTCCTCCCCCGCATCGCGATCCGGCCCTGGCTCGCGCCACCTCCGGCAGGCTTCGGCAACGACCTCCAGCACATCGCCGACAGGTCGCGCGCGCAGCGCCTCCCCCGCCGCGACGAGCGTTTGGACGCGCTCGGCCGTCCCCCGACGCAAGGTGGTCGTCGGTCCATCCGGCGGAGACACGGTCAGGCCCTCTCGAACCAGAGCTCGGCCGCCAGCGAGCAGCCGCGGGCCTCGGCGCCCGGCTCGCGACCGACCAAGCGGAACCCGCCATCCACGACCAGACCGAGATCGCTCGTCTGGACGACGAACGCACTCCCGCGGTTGGCGAGGTCATAGTGGACGACGGCCCCCGTCGCGCCGGGCTCGACGTCGCGGCCGGTGTCGGGATCGATCAGCCGGACGCGCATCCACGGCGGCACCCGGAAGCCATCGCCTGGCGCGTCTTCGAAACCCAGCATGCGTCTCAGGCCCGCGTCGTAGAACTGCGACGAAAGCTCGGTCATCCCGTATTCCTCGACCTGATGGGACCGCGGGATCCCGAGCCGCTGCTCGATCCCCTGGGCCAGTTCGTCAGGGCCCGTCCGCCGCCGCGCTCCCTTGAAGCCACCCGTGACCAGGCTGCGGCTCCCATCGGGCAGCGTCCACGACGCACCCGCCGATTCCAGCACGCCGAGCCACGCGAGGGCAGCCCCCGCCACCAGCACCGGCTCTCCGCTCACAAGGGCCGCCTCCAACGCGGCCGCCCCGGGACCCGTCCCGCGACCCGGTCGATCGAGCAGGAACGCACTCCCCGGCTCCCCGAACGCCTCCAAGTAGACGGCGAACATGTGAACCAGCGAGCTGTGCGCGGCAACCAACGGAGGAGGGCTGAGAAAGAGACTCCGGATCCGCTCGCGATCGGGGAGAACGTAGCGGCGGGCCGACTTGAGGATCGCGGTGTTGGCGAGTCCCAGGGTGTCCAGGCGATGGACGCCCGAGCTTCCCTGCGTCGTCCCCGACGTTCGGAACGCGACGACCTCGGCCTCGAGCGGGAAGGTCGCCCAGCGGCCGACCTTGAAGGCGCCGGTGGGGACGGGCGGGATCTCGGGCCAGGAGGTGACGTCCGCCGGCGCGCTCACCCCACGCAGCTCGCAGAGCTGTCGATAAGCGGGAATGAAGCGGAACTGGTGGGCGAAGACCTCGCGCGCGAGTCGGTCGAACTCGTCCTCTGAGAGCGGGTCCTCCCAGCCGCTCCCGATGGCGCTCAGGATCTCGACGTCCAGCCGCTCGGCCTCCTCCCGGCGGGCCTTCTCACGCGGAGCGGCCGCTCGCGGGGAGTTCATGTCAGACCCCGCGGGCGGTGGGCGACCAGATGAACTTGTGCATCTGGAGCTGGAGCCTGACCGGCAGTCGGTCGGCCAGGATCCACTCCGCAAGGTCGTCGGCCGCGAGCTGGCCGAAGGAGGGTGAGAAGAGGACCGTGTGCCGGGCCGTCAGGTCGTGCTCGTCGACGACCCCGCGCGCCCACTCGTAGTCGGCGCGATCGCAGATCACGAACTTGATCTCGTCCTCCCCGTCCAGGTGCCGCAGGTTCTCCCAGCGGTTCTTGGACACCATGCCGCTACCGGGCGTCTTCAGGTCCATGATGATCTCGACCCCGTCGGGGACGCTCTCGACCGGCCACGCCCCGCTCGTCTCGAGCAGCACCTCGTGGCCGTTCTCGAGCAGGCGCTCGAGGAGCAGCGTCGTCTCCTTCTGGATCAAGGGCTCGCCGCCGGTCACCTCGACCAGCCGGCAGTCGTAGCTGGCGACCTCGGCGAGGATCTCCTCCAGCGGCCGCTCGCGGCCCTCGAAGAAGGCGTACTCGGTATCACAGAAGCTGCAACGCAGATTGCAGTAGGTGAGGCGCACGAAGACGCACGGGCGCCCGGCGTGCGACGACTCGCCCTGGATCGAGTGAAAGATCTCGTTGACCTTGAGCGGCACAGGACAAATCTACCGCCCCCCTCCACCATCCCCAACCCGACCCGGGAAGAGCCGAGAGGCTGCTCATGACAAGGTCGGATCGAGGCGCGCGAGGACTTACAGGAACTCGAACCGGTACTGCCCCAAGACCCTCTCCGCCACCCGCCTTCCGAGGTCGAACGCCCGATCCACCGCCTGGGGCGTGAACGCGAGGGGGTCGAGCCGCCTGAGGAGCCGGCTCTCGATCGCCACGTCGGGATCGGGGGTCACGCGGACCCGGACGTGATCGACCCAGGCGATCCTCTTGAAGGCCTCGTGCAGCTCGAGGACGGCCTGCTCGCCACACCCCGACCTTTCGAGGACCTCCCGGGCCCCATCGAAGAGACGCCGGTAGGTCGCGTGCGTCCGTGCGGCGCTATCCTGTTTCGCGTCCCGGCTCTGGGTCGCCTTCTGGGCGTGCAGCTCGGGAAAACCCTTTCCGGCCAGTGACCCCATCGAGTGCAGGAACTTGTAGGGCGTGCTGATCGACGATATGAACACCAGGTCGGCGCCGGTCTCTTCGGTCACGTCGGTCGTGAACGGGTCGCGGTCCTCACCGTCGATGACGATGGGCGTGTAGTGGCCCAGCCGGTAGGGCCGACCTTGCGCCGTCACGAGGTCCACCGGCGCGTAGAACGGGTACGCCGCCATCGAGCCCGCGGCGGCTCGCGCCATCGGAACGCCGCGGACATAGACGGTCGTGTGTCGGGCCGACGGATCGGCGCGGAACGGCGCCAGGTCGGGATGCTCCGGGGCGACCCCGGCGGCCACGAACTCGTGGAAGATCTTGTACCCCTCGGACCCCAGGATCTGGTGGATGGCCTCGGGGTGGACCGGTTGCTCGCGGAAGAGCTTGAGGATCGGCGACTCGTGCTCGCCGAGGACGTATGTCACGGGGTGATTGAGATCCACGGCCAGGATGGCGGCTTCGGTGCGCAGATCCGCCCAGTCCCGCCCGCCCAGGATCTCCTCCTGCAGATAGCTCGCGATGGGATCGATCGACCATAGCGGGAAGAGCGCGTTCAGGGTGGACTCGGCGGCCCACGCCTTCCAGGTCCGGCGGGCCTTCCAGGATGGTTTGACCCCATCCTGCAGGTAATCCCAGAGCTTCCGGCCGAGGCCCTTCCCCTGCCCCAGGTAGCGGGCCTGGAAAGCGGCGACCTCCGCTGCCTCTCCCTCGATGGTTCCGGCGAGCTCCCGCCGGTCCACGCCCGCGCAGGCGGCGACGACGAAGAAGGCCCCTGCCGAGGACCCGACCGCGAGGTCGATCCCCGGGGGCCCGGTCTCGCGCGCGTCGCCGGGCTCGCGGAAGCCCGATCGAAGCCGGAAGCCGCGTTCCTCGAGGACCTCCAGGACGCCGAAGTGGTAGGCGACCGCGGGGACGAAGCCGCCGAGAAACTTGGCCGCGATCCGGCGCGGCCGGTCGATCCGGACCGGCTCCAGACCCGTCGGGCGTCCCCGGGATCGAGGTGATTTCGCTTGGTGGTCCACGGCGCGGCGCGGTAGCTTAGCCGGCCACACGGGTCACCGCCATTCCGAGGAGGTGCGATGCGTCGTCGTTCGCTGTTCGTCGTCGTGGCCTTGCTCCTGTCCGCCGCGCTGGCGTGCCAGCGGGGCGAGCCGGGCGAGTCACCCCCCGAAGCCGCCGATACGACCGGGCTCGCCGAGGCCGGATCCTCCGCTGGGTCCGCCGGTAACGATCATCAGGAGGAGATACCCACCCGCTCCGCCGAGGTTGCCCGGGATGCGGGGTCGAAGCCTCAGCAGCTCATGGATGTCGCCGGGATCCGTCCGGGGGACCGGGTGGCCGACATCTTCGCCGGGAGCGGCTACTTCACGTATCTGCTGAGCGAGCGGGTCGGCCCCGAGGGGCGGGTCTATGCGCAGGGCTACAGCCCGGGTCTCGCGGCGCGCGTCGAGCAGGGTGATCTCGCCGACGCCGGCAACGTGGTCCTGGTGGATTCCCTGAGCCAGCTCCCGACCGGCGAGCTCGACGCCGCTCTCATCATCCGCGGCTACCACCTGTTCGAGAATCCGTCGGATCTCATGGCCGCTCTGCGGCGCTCCCTGGCACCCGACGGCAGGGTGGCCGTCGTCGAGCTGCGGCTGGGCCGGGAGCGGGGCCACGACATGGAGACCCATCGCATGGGCGAGCAAACGGTGATCGATGACTTCCACGAGGGCGGGTTCGAGCTCGCCGAGTCGAACGACCTCCTCCGCAATCCCGAGGACGACCACACCGACTTCTGGGAGGGACGCCGGCATCTCGCGGACCGCATGCTGCTGGTCTTCTCACCCTCGGCCGAAGAGTCTGCGGGCGCGACCGCCAGCGGCGGCAGCACCGGCCCCTAGGACACACCCGAAAAAGACGACGGTCCTCACTCCCTCCCCCTAAAATAACACCCGCCCGGGGAGAGCCGTCCCCTAAGGGAACGACTTCCAGCGGGCGGGGAGAAAGTGTCGCCAACAAGCATATGCAAAGGCGTGACCCCCCGCAAGACCTCACACCCGCCTCAGCAGCCAGCATCAATCCGTCAACAAGCTGACGGTTCTCGCGATCACGTGAAGGTCGCGACATGATAGTCACGCTGGGGAGGGGCCCGCTCGAAAGAGAAGTCTTCGAAGTACTTCGCCTGACGCGGCTATCGAACGGCAAGACTCATGACATTTCAGAGGGATCCGAATTCATGTTGGGACATCACCCTGCTGCTAGGTAGTTACTTCCAGGAGTATCGGGACGGCCTAGCCGGTGACGCCGAGCGGCGGCCGGCCCCCAGCTCCGCGGGAGGTTCCCCGGCCCCCAGGATCGTGGCGATCTCCCCCGCGTGCCGGTTCACGAAGGCGCCGTAGGCGTTCACCTGGGGCGGCTGGACGGACTCGCCGCGCGCCCGGCGCATCCTGTTCTCGTCGGCCAGCCGGCGCGCTCGCACGGCTGGTGAGCCGAGCTGATAGAGGGTCGCCAGCACGCCCGGGTTGCCGCGGATGTCGAAACGCGCCAGGTCGCGATAGTCGGCCTGCGCTTCGGCGATCAGGGCCGCCGCGTACTCGAGATTTCCCGGCACCGACGTGACCGCGTCGAGGACCTGTTTGACGTTCCGCGGCGAGCGCCCCAGTCGCTCGGCCACGACGAGCTCGTACTGAAGCGCCAGCCGGAACGAGACCTGGGCCGGCCCGAGCGTCCACAGATACGGGTTCCGGATCCCCCGCTGGGTGCCCGGCACCGCATCGCGATAGGCCCGCTCCTGCTCGTCGACCCAGCGCTCGAGATCGTCTTCCGGGAGCGAGCCCAGCACGGCGCGGAAGAGCTCTTCCCCCAAGGCGTCCACGCGGCCGGTGAGGAGCGTCCTCTCGGCCGCCACCACGCCGCCCAGCGCGACGGGAGAGACCTCGAAGTCGGTCGCCACGCGACGCACGGTCTCGCGCTGGGCCGCGAGCCAGCTCCGTGCCTCGGCGGACAGGGGCGTGTCGGCCCGCTGTCGGGCCTCCGGGGAAAGGGCCTCCCAGCCGGGGTTGCCCCGCACCACGAGCACACCACCGCCTCGCGCCACCAGCGCCGACCTCTCGGGATCGTCAGCGGGGCGCTCATGCACGGCCGGCCCTCGCCAGCTCCACCAGAGAAGGGCGCCCGCCAGGCCCGCCACGACGAGGCCAGCCACGACGGCCAGCCGGCCGGCTCCCGCGCGCGCGGTCAAGAGGTCCCGGCCAGCCGGCGCAATCGCGAGAGGTTCACGCGGTCCATGTCCCCCTCCTTGGGGGTCTCGATGACCTTGGGGATCCGCGCCAGACGCCGGTCGCGCATGATGAGTCCGAACGCCGTCTCGCCGATCTCCCCTTCGCCGATATGGGCGTGCCGGTCGACCCGGCTGCCGCAGGGCTTCCGGCTGTCGTTCAGGTGGATCGCCTCGAGGAGGTCCAGCCCGAGGATCTCGTCGAACTTCTTCATCGTCGATCTGTATCCCTCCTTGGTGGAGAGATCGTAGCCGGCGGCGAACACGTGGCAGGTGTCGAGGCAGATACCCAGCCGGTCCGGCTGTCTGACACGCTCCAGGATCCCCGCCAGCTGCTCGAATCGGTAGCCGACGTTGGCGCCCTGTCCCGCGGTGGTCTCCAGCAGGATACGCGCCGCCGGATCCGGCACCTCCTCCAGCACCGCGTCCAGCGACCCGGCCACGCGGCCCAGGACAGCATCCTCGTCGGCATCCACGTCGCCGACCGGGTGGACGACCAGACCGTCGAGCCCGAGGCGCAGGCAGGCGGAGAGTTCCTGGACGAGCGCCGCCTTGGACTTCCTGAGGATGGTGCGGTCCCGGCTTCCCAGCCGGGTCAGGTAGATATCGTGCGCGAGGCACGTGTCGCTTTCCGAGCCATCCCAGGCATCCGCGAAGCGCTTCGCGTCCTCGTCGGAGAGCTCCCGGCCACGCCACTGGCGCGGGCTCGAGATGAAGATCTGGATGGCCGTACAACCCAGCTCCGCTCCGCGGGAGAACGCGGTATGGAGGCCGCCAGCAGTAGACATGTGAGCTCCCAGACGCATCCTGCGATTCTACGCCTGCCCGCCGACGGCCGACCACCGGAACGTCCATCGACCGACGCTGGAATGCGGCTCTCCGACCGCCGACCGCCGGAACGTCCGCGCGGGACCACCGGAACCTCCCCCGGCCGCGCGGGGTTTACCATGCCCGGGTTCCGCACCGATCGATCGACGAACGATGCCGAAAGGATGGCTCCGCATGCCGACACCGGTGGTCCGCGCGCTTCTGTCGATCACGGTTCTCTGGGCCGTCGCACTCTCGGCTCCCACGGAAATCGCCCATGGTCAGACCCCTGTCACGCCGGCCGACCGGACCGCCCTGGGGCTCACCGTCTACTCCGGGTTCGCCCAGGTCCGCGACACGCGCTCGGTCCCCGGTGGGGAGATCGTGTGGACGGGATTTCCGTCCTCCATCGATCCGGGCACGATCTTCCTGACCCGTAACGGGGATCGCGTACCCGCGGACTTCCTGGGGGTCGCGAGCGGGGACGCGACCCAGCCGCGGGCGCTGTATGCCGCCCATCTGGGGCAACCCGTCGTTCTGGTGGCCCAGGATGGCCGCGAGATCCCTGCAGAGGTCGTCTCGGAGGCCCCCGTCTTCCGGGCCGGGGATCGGCTGATCCTCGACTGGCAGGGGCATGTCGAGATCCCCACGGACGGAGCGGGCCCGTTCGCGCGCGGGATCCGCTGGCGCGCCGCCGGGTCCGGTGCCGGTCCCCTCACGATGAGCTATCTCGCGGACGGGCTCGCCTGGTCGGCCGACTACACGGCCATCCTGGACGAGACCGGGCCGATCGAGCTGACGGGAAGCGTCACGATCGACAACCAGACCGACCTCGCCTACCCCGATGCCCAGGTCCAGCTCGTGGCCGGCGACGTGCGGCGAGGTGGCGCGCCTCCTCCCCAACCGCGCTTCGCGATGGCCGAGGCGCGGGTCGCCGATGCCGATGCGGCCGCCCTTCCCGAGCGCGAGGCGCTGGGCGACGTCCACCTCTATACGCTCTCACAGCCGGTGACGGTCGGCGCCGAGGAAACGGTCCGGGCCGCGCTCTTCCGGGATGCCAGCGTCGACATCGAGCGCGAGTACGTTCTGCGGGGCCAGCGCTTCTGGTACCAGTCCCAACACCCCGGCTTCCCGCCACGGGAGAACCCCGAGGTCTGGCTTCACTTCCGGAACGAGGGCCTCGCGGGTGCCGGGGAGCCGCTTCCGGGGGGCATCCTGCACACCTACCGTCGCGACGAAAGCGGCGCGCTCCAGTTCACCGGGGACGGCTCGATCCCCGACACCCCCGACGGCGAGCGGATCGACGTCGTGATCGGCCGCGCCTTCGACCTGGTCGCGGAGCGCGTCCAGACGGACTTCCGCCGGCTCGACGAGCGGACCCACGAGTCCGCCTGGCGGATCACGATCCGCAACCGATCGGCCGAGGACCGGACGGTCCAGGTCTACGAGCCCCTCTCCGGCGACGCCACGATCGTCGAGGAGAGCCAGGCCCACGACCGCATCGACGCCAACACCGTCCGCTGGTCGGTCGCGGTCGAATCGGGCGGGGAGTCCGTCCTCACGTACCGGGTACGAACGACGTTCTGAGGGAAGGAGACGTTCGCGTTAGCGACATTGATGGGGCGGCTGCGCCGACACGTCGTACGCGGCCGTCTCGCGGAGCAAGCGGAGACCCCGCAGCCGCATAGCGGCGAGGAGGCTCCGCGCAGCGGAGCGCCGGCCGCGGTAGACGTGCCGGCGCAGCCGCATTGAACATTGCCGCAAACGGGATAGTCTCTTAGCCCATGAACTTCTGGGAAGCCCTGTCGTCCGCCCTGTGGTCCCTCCGCGCCCACAAGCTGCGCTCCTTCCTGACGCTTCTCGGCATCATTGTCGCCGTGACCTCGATCATCGCCGTCGTCACCGTCATCCAGGGGCTCAACTCCAAGGTCACCGAGCTCGTGACCGGGCGCGGCGCCGACGTCTTCATCCTTGACCGGATCGGGACCAGCGAGGCCTTCAGCGCCCAGGCCATGATCGAGGCGATGCGCCGCCCCGAGCTGACGGCCGAGGACGCCGAGGCGCTGGCCCGGGATGGGCGGAACCTCCTTTACGTCGCCGCCGAGGCGGACCAGCGCGAGGACGTCTGGGGCGGAAGCCGCCGGGTCGAGGACATGGACATCCGCGGTGTCGGCCCCGAATACCCGTTCCTCTCGACCTATGAGATCGCCCGCGGCAGGCAGCTGACCCCCCTCGAGATCGAGCGTGGCCGTCCGGTCGCCGTGATCGGCGATGATGTTGCCGAGGAGCTCTTCCCGACCTCTGATCCCCTCGGCGAGAGCGTCCGCGTCCGCGGACGCCACTTCACGATCGTCGGGATCGCCGAGCCCCAGGGAACCACCTTCGGTGTGACCCAGGACGATTTCGTGGTCATCTCGCTGGACACCTGGCAGAAGATCTTCGATGCCCGGGCCAACGTGGACATCTCGATCAAGGCCGCCGATCCGAACGACATCCAGGCAGCGATCGACGAGACGCGGATGCTCATGCGAATCCGCCACAAGCTGCGGCCCTCCGAGCCCGACGACTTCGGCTTTGCCACCACTCAGGATTTCCTCGAGCTCTACCAGAGGGTCACGACCGGGGTCTACTCGGCGCTCGTCGGCCTCGTCGCCATCTCGCTCGTGGTGGGCGGGATCGTCGTCATGAACATCATGCTGGTCGCGGTCACCGAGCGGACGCGCGAGATCGGGATCCGCAAGGCCGTCGGCGCCCGGCGCCGGGACGTCCTGCGACAGTTCCTGACCGAGGCCGTCATTCTGTCCGCGATCGGCGGCCTGATCGGGGTCATCTTCGGCTTCGCGATCGCCATCATCGTGTCGCAGCTGACACCGCTCCCCTACTCGCTCACGTGGTGGTCGATCGCGCTCGGGATCGGCATCTCGTCGCTGGTCGGGATCGTCTTCGGGATCTACCCAGCGGCGAAGGCAGCCCGGCTGGATCCGATCGTGGCCCTCAGGTTCGAGTGAGGCGTCCGTGACCGCCGCCGGGGCCCGCCGATCGACCCTCATCGGTCAATTCATGGAGAGTGCGCGCATGGGGCTGGACACCCTGTGGAGCCACAAGCTGCGCTCTTTCCTGACCATCCTCGGCATCGTCATCGGGGTGACCGCCATCGTCGGCATGACCGCGCTCGTGCGCGGCCTCGACAAGTCGATCACCGGCGAGATCGAGAGCATCGGCGCCAACCACCTCTATCTCCGCAAGTGGGGCGGGCGGATCGTGGCCGGGGAGCGCGAGTTTCTGCGGCTCGAGCGACGGCCCGAGATCACCGTGGCGGACGTTCGCGCGATCGCGCGCGAGATCCCCGCGATCCGCACCGTGGATCTCTATCTCGGAACGGGCCCCTTCCCTGTTCACCAGACCCTCTCGCGCCGGAACAACGAGACCGAGGCCGATATCCTCGGGACAACCGAAGCCTTCCCCATCGTCGACGGGTCCGAGATCGAGATGGGAAGGTTCTTCAATGCCAGCGAGGTCCGGAACCGCAACCGCGTCGTGGTGCTCGGCCAGGGGATCGTCGACGTCATCCTGCCGCAGATCGACCCGATCGGCAAGGAGATCCGGATCGGCGGGCTTCCCTACGACGTGGTCGGCGTGTTCGAGGAGCGGGTGCTCCTCCTGTGGGGACAGACAAAGGATACCCGGGTCGTCATCCCCTACACCAGCCTCCACCGGGATTTCGGCCAGCGCGGACCGATGGATCTGATGGCGGCCATCGTTCCCGAGGACAGCGTCACGGTCGACGACGCGCGCGACCAGGTGACCTTCCTCATGCGCCGCCGCCACGACCTCCGGCCCGGCGAGGAGAGCGACTTCGACATCATCACCCAATCCGACTTTCTCCAGCTCTGGGACCAGATCACGGGCTCGGTCTTCCTGGCCATGATCGTCATCAGCTCGATCGCGCTGATGGTGGGCGGGATCGGGGTCATGAACATCATGCTGGTCAGCGTCACCGAGCGGACACGCGAGATCGGGATCCGAAAGGCGATCGGCGCCCGGCGCCGCGATATCCTGTGGCAGTTCCTGGTCGAGGCCGCCGTGCTGACCGGGATCGGTGGCATCTTCGGGGTGGCGATCGGCAGCGCGCTCGGGGCCGGGGTGTCGAAGCTCATCAGCTTCCCCGTGGCGCTGGAGCCCTGGTCGTTCGTCGTCGGCGTCGGGTTCAGCGTCGCAATCGGGATCTTCTTCGGGCTGTATCCGGCGACCAGGGCGGCCGCGCTGGATCCTATTGAGGCGTTGAGGTACGAGTGAGGGGTCTCGCTTAGCGGCCCCTCACCTGAGCTCCACCTCCTCCAGCCTGATCCCCTCCTCGACGGCCGCGCGGCGCAGGCGGTTGGCGCTGTCGATGACCGCGTTGTGGGCGCGGACGAGACCGGCGTAGACCTCGTAGACCGACTGGACTTCGGCGAGCGCCTCGTTGTGCGCGGCGGCGGCTTCGTTCTGCGCTTCGATCACCGTCATGTAGGCCTGGTGCTGGGGTCGCGGTAGCCGGCCGTCGACCGCGCGTTCCTCGAACGCCGCCAGGCCCCCCTCCAGGCTGTCCAGCCGGGCGCGGTGCGCCGCCACCCGCTGACGCCCCTCGGTGAGCTCGGATTCGAGGGAGTCGATGTGCGACTTTTCGACGCGCAGGCGGTCGGTGATCGCGGCCCAGGCCTCTCGCTCAGGAGCACTGGCCTGGTACCGATAGAATCGCCATCCGAGGGTTCCGAGGACAAGGAGAGATGTGAGCAGAAGGAAGCCGACGACGTACCGGCGGCTCACCTCGTCTCCGCGGCCTCGGCGGGCTGACGATCTCCTTCGCCTCGGGAGAGCCTCAACGCTTCGTCCAGGTCGAGCCCCCTGCCAGCCGCCAACGCCCGCTCGAAGCCGTTGTCCCCGAGCACGGCCCGACCCGCTTCGTCCACCTCCCGCGCGGCTATCGCATCGAGCCTCTCTCGCGTCACCGAGATGCCGCGGCTCATCGCCCGCGAGACGCTCAGGAGGCGCGCCGCCCGCTCCTCGCGGCCCTCGCGGATCTCCAGCGTCGCGATCCCGAGGAGACCGGCCGCGATCCCCAGCCGGTAGTCGAGGTCACGGAAGCGCTCGATCGCGTCCAACAACATCTGCCGCGCCCCGTTGAGATCACCCCGGTCGCGTGCCACCGTCCCCAGATAGTAGTCCGACCACGCGATGTTCGGGCGCGCGCCGAAAGCCTCGAAGCGAGACCTGCTGTCGCGATAGTGAACCTCCGCGCTATCGAGGTCGCCCCGAAGGTGCGCCACGACCCCCAGGTACTGCAACGCGAAGGCGAGGGCGATCGGGGCCTCCTTCGGGCGCGCGGCGTCACGTACCGCCGGCGACATCTCCCATCTCATCCCCTGAAGGGACGAGTGCGGAGCGCGCGCGGTGTCGCGCGCCTCGGCGAACATCTCCTCCGCCCGATCGAGATCCCCCTCGCCCAGCCAGGTGTCTCCCAGGTTCATGAGGGCTCCGCACTCCCCGAACACGTTGCCGATCTCCCGGTAGAGCGGCAAGGCTTCGCGGAAGAGCTGGCGGGCGGCCTCGAACGCCCCCTGGCGTGCGCGCACGTTTCCCAGGTTCATGAGCGCCCGGGCGATCCCGGGCTTGTGGCCGGCCGCCCGGTAGAGCGCGAGCGCCTCCTCGAACTTGGCGATGACTTCCGGGGTGTTCTCGCCCTGGATCTGCGCTACCCGCCCCGAGATGTTGATCGCGTGGGCGCGCTGGACGTCGTCCGCGAACGTCAGCGACTGCAACCGATCGACGAGGCGCCGAGCCTCGTCCAGCAGCCCGCGCCGGAGCCAGATCGCAGGGAGCCCGAGGCAGAGCCTGAGCGCCAGCCCCGCCTCGTTCGAGTCCAGCGCCCACGTCAGGGCCGCCCGGATGTTCTCGTACTCGCTGTCGATCCGGCCCAGCCATCCCGGGGTATCGCGGTGCTGCTCCTTCCCCGGATCCGTGCTCTCCCCCAGGGTCACCTCCCGGCCGCCGTCCGATAGCTCGGCGAAGTGCTCGGCGTGCCGCCGCCGCCAGCGGTCCGCCTCCCCCGATTCCTCCAGCAATTCCAGGCTGAAGTCGCGAATCGAGCGCAGCCTTTCGAAGCGCGGCTCTCCGCCAGCTCCGGCAACCGGGCGCAGCAGGCTCTTGTCGACGAGCGAGGCCACCGCATCGACCACATCGAAGTCCTCTTCCTCGGCCACGCACACGCTTTCCGCGTCCTCCAACGTGAACCCGCCGTCGAAGACAGCCAGCCGGCGCAAGAGCGCCCGCTCGTGCTCGTCGAGCAGGTTGTAGCTCCACTCCAGGGCGCTCCTCAGCGTCCGCTGCCGGTCCGGAAGGTCACGACGACCCCCTTTGAGGAAGTCGAAGCGCCGCGCGAGCCGGCCGACCATCGCTCCCGGGGGGAAGAGCTTGAGCCGTGCGGCGGCCAGCTCGATCGCCAGTGGCAGACCGTCGAGCTGGCGGACGATCTCGGTGACCGCTTCGGCGTTCCCCGGTTCGAGGCGGAACGAAGGGACCACCGCCTGGGCGCGCTCGGTGAAAAGGGCCACGGCATCGTAGCTCGCCAGCCGCTCGATGGAGCGCGTCCCGCGGGGGCCGGGGACGGCCAGGGTCGACACGAGATACTCGTGCTCGCCGCGCAGACGGAGCGGCGCCTGGCTGGTCACCAGCACGGTGAGATCGGGCGCGGCACGCAGCAACTCGGCCACCAACGGCGCGGCCTCCAGGACCTGCTCGAAGTTATCGAGGACGAGAAGGATCTGGCGCGCCCGGAGGTGCTCGCACAGCGCTTCGTCGCTGGCCTTGCCCTCGGACTGCACGCCGAGCGCGTTCAGGATGGCTTCCGGCACCTGCGCGGGCTCGTGGACCACCGCCATCTCGACGTGGAAGACACCGTGCCGGAAGGCGTCCACGACCTCGGCCGCGACCTGAAGACCGAGACGCGATTTCCCGGCGCCGCTCGGACCGAGCAGCGTGACCAGCCGCACGTCGGGTCGCAGGATCAGGCGGCGGACCTCCTCCACCTCGCGCGCCCGTCCCACGATCGGCGTCGGCTGGGCGGGCAGGTTGTGGGGTCGGATGTCGAGCGTGTTGAGCGGCGGAAAATCCACCGGGAGGCCTTCCGACACGAGCTGGAAGATCCGCTCGGGCTGGGTCAGGTCCTTGAGCGAGCGCTCACCGAGGTCGCGCAGCGCCACGCCTTCCGGGAACCGCTCCGAGACCAGCCGCTCGACCGCCTGGGAGAGCAGGATCTGCCCGCCGTGGCCGGCGCTGAGGATGCGCGCCACCCGGTTGATCGGGGGCCCGAAGTAATCGTCCCCGCGCTCCTCGGCCTGGCCGCTGTGGAGCGCCATCCGCACGCGGACGGGCACAGGGGTGATCCAGGGCTCGCCGATGAGCGACCGCTGTCCGATGAGGGCGGCCTCGACCGCCCCGGGAGCCTGGGAGAAGGCGGTGAACAGGCCGTCCCCGACATTCTTGAAGATCCTGCCGCCGTGCCCCTCGATCGCCTCGCGCAGAAGCTGTTCGTGACGCTCCAGGGCGTGCGGCATCTCGCGGGGAAACCGCTCCCACATCTCGGTGCTGCCCTGGATGTCGGTCGCCAGGAAGGTGACGTTACCCGTAGGGGAGTCGTCCATGGGGACGAAAGATAGTCCGTGGTGGTGGATCGGCGACCTTAGATGGCGGCCGTTCTCAGCTGCGCTCGACCTGTGAGCCGGGGACGATCACGCGACGCCCATCCTCCAGCGCCAGGAGCGCCTTCCGGCCCCCGTCGTAATCGTCGGCCCAGGCCAGGATCGGGACCGTCCGGCCGCGATACAGGGCCTTGTCGACCGGCGTCTCCGGCTCCCCTTCGAGGGCGATCCGCCAGAAGGCGTTCCCCGCACGCTCCTCGCCCACCGTCGTCGCCGGCCCGTGGCCGCACCACAGGACCACGTTCCCAGGCATCGCCGCGAAGACCTCGCGCACGGTCTCGAAGAGGGCCTCGGTCGAGGACCGCGCGCCATCGGTGCGTCCGCTCCCCAGCCGGAAGATGAAGTCTCCCACGAAGACGTGTTCGGCGATCTCGTAGCTCACGCTCTCCGGCGAGTGTCCCGGCGTGGCCACGACCTGGATCGACTGGGCGTCGAACGGGAGCGACTCGCCCCCGCTGACCGGTCGATCCGGCTGGAACATCCCACCCGGCGGGCCGGCCACCTGCGCCCGGGGGAAGGCCTCCGCCAGCTCCCCCACCTGCGCGCAGTGGTCGCCGTGGAGGTGGGTCACCAGGATCCAGTGCACGTCGCCTCCCCACTTCTCCGCGGCGGCGATCAGGTCTTCGGCCCGGTCGCCGGGGTCGATCACCGCCAGCGCGTCTCCATCCCTCCCCTGGACGACAAAGCCGTTGGTGAGGAGGTCGTTCAAGACGAACCGCCATACCCGGACCGCGTCTCCCACCAGAATGTCGTCGCGGAGCTCGGGAGCGCTCACGTCACGACTCCGTGGCGCGACCCCACGCGAACGATGGCGTCGACGGCCAGGGACAGCGCCTCCCGGTCGTGTGCGGCCGAGACCTGGGCCCTGAGCCGCGCCTCCCCCTGGGGGACGACGGGATAGCCGAAGCCCGAGACGTACACGCCTTCCTCCAAGAGCTCGCGCGACATCTGGATGGCCAGCGCGGCCTCGCCGACCATGATGGGCACGATGGGATGGATGCCCTCGGGGACGTCGAAGCCGCGCTCCCGAAGCGCGTCCCGGAAGAACCGGGTGTTCTCGCGCAACCGGAGGACCAGCTCGGGCGATTCGTCGAGCAGGTCGAAGGCCTCGAGGGAGGCGTTCACGATAGGCGGCGGCAGCGAGTTCGAGAACAGGTAGGGCCGCGAGCGCTGGCGGAGGATGTCCACGAGCGCGGCGGGACCGGCGACGAACCCGCCCGCCGCCCCGCCCAGTGCCTTCCCCAGCGTGCCGGTCATGACGTCGACCCGCCCGTGAACGCCGAGCTCCTCGGCGGTTCCCCGCCCGCGCTCCCCCAGCACGCCGGTGGCGTGCGAGTCGTCGACGACGAAGAGAGCGTCGTGCGCGCGGCATAGCTCGATCAGCTCCGGGAGACGCGCCAGCTCGCCCTCCATGGAGAAGACCCCGTCGGTCACCACCAGCCGGTGGCGCGCGTCGTCGGCCTCCAGCAGCTCCTCCAGCGCCTCCATGGCGGCGTGCGGAAAGCGGTGGCGGCGGGCCTTGCAGAGGCGGATCCCGTCGATGATCGAGGCGTGGTTCAGCGCGTCGGAGTAGACCGCGTCCTCTTCCCCCAGCACCGCGGCGAACAGCGCCTCGTTGGCGTTCCAGCAGGAGGTGTAGAGGACCGCGTCGTCGACCTCGAAGAACTCGGCGATCCTCCGCTCGAGGCGTCGGTGGAGGGTCTGGGTGCCGCAGATGAACCGCACCGAGGCCATGCCGAAGCCCCATTCGTCCAGGGCCCGGTGGGCCGCCGCGACGATGCGCGGATGGTCGGCGAGGCCGAGGTAGTTGTTCGAGGTCAGCATGATGACGGGGCGACCCTCGACCGACACCCGCGCCCCCTGCGGCCCTTCCAGCTCGCGCTCGGTCTTGTAGGTGCCGGCTTCCTGGAGGGCCGCCAGCTCCCGCTCCAAATCGTCGAGCAATCCCGCGCTCGCCTGCTTCATCGGATCTCCCTTGTCCCTGCGTTCATGAGAATCTCGGATCGTCCGGCGCCGGTGCAAGCCAAAGGATCATGCCCTCCCGTTCCCATGCGGATAGAACACCACCTTGAGGGCCTCGTGGGCGTCGAACGCCTCCATGCCCGCCTCGAAATCCTCGAGCCCCTCGTACTCGTGGGAGACGAGCGCGGCGACATCGAGTCCGTCGGCCAGCAGCTCCAGCATGCGCTCCCAGGTCGAGAACATGCGCCGGCCGATGATCGCGCGGAGCGTCAGCCCCTTGAAGATGAAGCTTCGGGCGAAGCGGTGGATGGTGATCGCCTCGCGGGTGGGGATGCCCAGCATCGATATCGTGCCGCCCATCCGCGCGATCGTGAGCCCCTGGTTGATGGCGGGCTCGGCGCCGGACATCTCGAGCACGAGGTCCACGCCACCCTCCGTCTCGTCCAGGATCCGCTCGTTCACGCGCTCGGTCACCTCGCCCCCGGTCTCGAGCACGGTGACGCTCCTGGCCGCCTTCGTCGCCCGCCAGGCCTCGGCCTGCTCGATCGCCCGACGGCTCACGTCGAGCACGTAGATCCGCTCCGCCCCCAGGTGGTGCGCGATCGATGTCGCCATGGCGCCGATCGGCCCATACCCCAGGACGGCCAACCGCGCGCCTCCGAGATCGTGATCCTGGACCGTGTGGACCGCGTTGCCGAGCGCGTCCAGGAACGCGCCCACTCTGAGGGGCACGACGTCCGGGTCCAGGCGGACCACGTTCCGCGCCGGCACGATCACGTACTCCGCGAACGAGCCGTCCCGATGAAAGCCGATGATCCTGGTGTTGCGACAGATGTGCCCCTGGCCTGCCCGGCACTGCCGGCAGGTTCCGCAGGTGACGTGCATCTCCGCCGAGACGTAGTCCCCGGGCGTTAGATCCGACCGTCCCGCTTCGGCACCCAGCTCATCGACCTCGCCGCAGAACTCGTGACCGTAGATCCGGGGTGGATGAACGAGGTGGCGGACCGAGGGATCCCAGTGCCAGATGTGACGGTCGGACCCGCAGATCGCGGCCGCCCGCACCTTGAGCCGGACCTCGCCCGGCCCCGGTCGGGGCACGGGCATTTCACGAACAGCGGTGCCGGAAGGGCCGGGATTGTCGTCGACTTTGACGACGGCCCTCATCCCGTTCGGGCTTCGGCGGCATCGGCCAGGGCCGACGCCCCCCCGAGGCGTTCGAGATACCGCTCGGCGTCCATCGCCGCCCGGCATCCGGCGCCGGCGGCGGTGACCGCTTGGCGGTAGACGTGGTCGTGGACGTCTCCGCCCGCGAACACGCCCTCGACCTCCGTCAGCGACCGCCCCGGCTCCTCCAGCGCCAGATACCCCTGCGCGTCCATCGGGAGCTGGCCCTTGAAGATGCCCGTGTTGGGGTCGTGACCGATGCCAAGGAACACGCCGTCGATCGGCATCTCACGGCGCTCGTCGGTGACGTGGTTCCAGAAGCGCACGGCGGTCACGTCACGCTCTCCCAGGATCTCGGTCACGTGGGTGTTCCAGATGAAGTCGATCTTGGGGTTCGCGAACGCGCGTTCCTGCATGATCTTGGAGGCCCTGAGCTCGTCCCTCCGATGGACCACGTGCACCTTCGAGGCGTAGCGGGTGAGGAAGATCGCCTCCTCCATCGCCGTGTCCCCACCGCCCACCACGACGAGCTCCTTGTCCTGGAAGAAGTAGCCGTCGCAGGTGGCGCACGTGGAGAGACCGTGGCCGAGGAGCCGATCCTCGCCGGGGATGCCGAGCATGCGCGCCGAGGCGCCCGAGCAGACGATCAGGCTCCGGGTCAGGACGGGCTCGCCCTCCACGTCGAGCCGGAAAGGCCTCTGCGAGAGGTCGACGGCGGTCACGTCCCCGGCCCGAAAGCGGGCCCCGAACCGGGCCGCCTGGTCCTTCATCTTCTGGATGAGATCGGGTCCCTGAACCCCTTCGGGGAAACCGGGATAGTTCTCGACATCCGTGGTCAGCGACAGCTGCCCGCCGGACTCGACGCCGAGCACGACCAGCGGCTCCAGGTTGGCCCGCGCCGCGTAGATCGCGGCCGTGAGCCCGGCGCATCCCGAGCCCAGGATCACCACGTTCTCGACCCGACCGTTCCTGGACATGGTTCTCCTTACGGGGTCTCGCTTCCGGGCGCGGCCGCGGCGGTCGGGACCGGCGCCGTTGCCTGGCCCTTGATGACGAGCTTGGCCAGCCCCAGATCGGCCTCCCGAAGCGCCTCGCGGATCCCGACAAACTGGCGGGCGAGAACGTCGGCGGCGTGCTCGCCGGGGATCTCGATGGTAGCCGACGTGCGGCCATCGGAGCCGCCCTTCGCCGACACCTCGGCATCGGTGACCACCGAGTGGACGACCTCGGCGAGCTGCTCTTGCCGGGCGCGGTAGCTGCCACGCGGATCGGGGTGGAACTCGACGTCGAAGGGGATGGCCCAGCTCGTGGCATGCAACGCGTACGGTCCGAGCGCGCTCGGGTCGCTCTCCGCCCGGTAGCGCTCGTCTCCACCTTCCAGCACGGTCAGGTGCTCGTTCGTAGTGAGCTCGCCGTCGACGTCCCGCTCGGCCGAAAGCTCGTGCCGGAGGGAGACCTCGCTCGAGGGATCGGTCAGCGTGGTCACGAGGCGGTAGCTGCCGCTGCCGTCCCCCCGATCCTCCCCCTGCCACTCCGAGACGACTAGGACGGTCGAGTGACCGAAGGCAGGTGCCCTCTGGCCCCGGGCGAGAACGGGCAAGACGAGGACCAGTCCGACGACGGTGAACGCGGCACGCAGACCCGGCATGAAAGGCGTCCTCCTTTAAACTTTACGGGGTGAGAGGTGCTTTTGGGCGCAGAACCCCGGGCGAACGGAAGGCCCTCGTGGGCCCCCCCGATCCGGCCGCTGGTTGGCCCGCCTGGACTCGAACCAGGAATCTCTTGATCCAGAGTCAAGCGTGTTGCCAATTACACCACGGGCCAAGCAGGAGCAGCGAAAGAAGTTAGAGCCAGCTATCGGGAGGGTCAACCGGAAATGGCCGTCGCGGCAGCAGATCGTAGATTCATGCGACGGCTTCGCCAGGGCTCGACGAGCCGACCAGAACAAGGAGTTCGCCATGAGGATCACCAGCCGCTTCGCCCTCCTCGCAGGGTTGCTCGTCCCTGGGGTGGGCTGCGACGAGGGGAGTTTCACCCCGCCCCCGCTGATCGCCAGCATCACCGTTTCGCTGGGGGACTGCGCGGGCCTCGAGATCGGCGAAACGTGCCGGCTCGAAGCCGTCGTCCGCACCGCCGACGGGACCGTCATCGAGAACCCCGACATCACCTGGTTCACACCGGACATCATCGTCGCCACGGTCAACTTCCAGGGCCAGGTGACCGGGATGAGCGCGGGGCAGGCGGACATCTTCGCCCAGTCCGTCCCGGGCCCGAACGCCTGTCAGCTGGAAACCGTCATCTGCGGCTCTCGAACCGTCGGTGTCGTCGAGCCGCAACAGAGCCCCGGCCCGCAGCCCTGATTCCAGGAGGAGAAGCATGCGCTTCGCTCGAACGGTTTTCGCCTTCGCCATGGCGATCGGTTTCGCCGGACCGGCGTGCGACAGTGGCGAAGGGCCGACCAACATCGAGATCCCGATCGCGCAGCTTAGCATCACGAACGCCTGCCCGGGAATGGTCGAGGGCAACACCTGTACGCTCTTCGCCGAGGCCAAGACCGAGCAGGGTGCGATCGTTCCCAACCCCGTGCTGCGTTGGTTCAGCAGCAGCAGCAGTGTCGCCAGCGTGCAAGAAAACGGAGGCAGCGCCTTAGTCACGGCCCTCGGCCAGGGGAGCGCCACGATTACGGTGACCAATTCGTCGCAGACCGTCTCCGATGATTCCCGGGTGACCGTGCTGTTTTGCTCGAAGTGCTGACCGAAGGACTCGCTCACACCCTGGCCCAAGCTCCGGCGGGAGCCCGCTCTATCGGGTCGGCCTTAGCCCCGCCCGCTCCCGGTGCCGCTCGAGCGCCAGCCGGATCAGGCGGTCGCATAGCTCCGGGAAGGGCACGCCGCTCGCCTCCCACAGCCGCGGGTACATGCTCATCCGGGTGAAGCCCGGGATCGTGTTGATCTCGTTCAGCCAGACCCGCCCGCTCTCCGCGTCCAGGAAGAAGTCCACCCGCGCCATCCCGGCCGCTGACACGGCCCGGTAGGCTAGGACCGCGATTCTCCGCACCTCTTCCAAGGTCGCCTCGTCCAGCTCGGCGGGTATTACCAGCCGCACCCTATCGTCGAAGTACTTGTCCTCGTAGTCGTAGAACTCGTGGCCCGGGACGACCTCGCCGACCACCGAGGCCTCGGGATCGTCGTTGCCGAGGACGCCGCATTCCAGCTCGCGTCCGGCGATCGCCGCCTCCACCACGAGCTTGACGTCGTAGCGCGCGGCGGCGTCGAGGGCGGACGGGAGCTCCTCGAGCGCGTGGACCTTGTGGACGCCGATCGAGGAGCCGCTGTTGGCGGGCTTGACGAAGCACGGGAACCCGAGCCGGCTCGATACCTCCCCCTTTACGGCGGATGGATCCTCCCCCCACCGGCGGGCGGCGACCACGAGGTGGGGCCCGACCGGGAGCCCGGCTCCCTCCCAGAGCCGCTTGGCGACCGCCTTGTCCATCCCGAGCGCGCTCCCCAGGATCCCCGCCCCCACGAAGGGGACGCCCGCCAGCTCGAAGAGTCCCTGAAGCGCGCCGTCCTCGCCGGTCCGGCCGTGGACGAGCGGGAAGACCACATCGAGCGGCCGGTCGAGGGCGCGGGAGGCAGCGCCGGTGGAGCCGCCCGGCAGGGGCATGAGCCGTCCTCCGCGGCTGGGATCCCCCAGCAGCGCGACCCTAGCGCTCTGGGCCACCTCGCCCTCAAGGGCCCCGGTCGCTCCGGCGCGCTCGATCAGCCGGTGGACGGCGTCCCCGGACACCAGCCAGCGGCCCTCCTTGGTGATCCCGATCTGGACCACCTCGTAGCGGTCGGGATCGAGTGCGTCGAGGACCGACTGGGCCGACATGAGGCTCACCTCGTGCTCGCTCGAGCGACCCCCGAAGAGGAGGCCCACCCGGAGCCGCTCGGCATCAGCCACGGGTGGCCTCCTCGAAGTAGGGGGTCAGCGTCTCCACGAGCATCGCGTGGACGGCCGGGCTCCCGACCGCCACCCAGCCGGTCCGGCGGTGGTCGCTGCCGCCGATCCAGTCGGTGACCCTCCCACCGGCCTCCAGGACGAGCACCTCGCCGGCGGCGATGTCCCATGGCGAGAGCCCGATCTCCCAGAACCCATCCACCCGCCCGGCCGCCGTCCAGGCCAGATCGAGCGCCGCCGCTCCCGCACGCCGCATGTCGCCGACCCGCCCGAACACGTCGCGGAAGGCGCTCAGGTAAAGGTCGGTCAGATCGGGCCACCGGAAGGGGAACCCGGTGGCCACGAGACGCCGCTCGGGATCCCCGGTCGTCGACACACGGATCGCATGCCCGGCGCCGGGATCCCCGTCGTCCACCCGCGCCCCCGCGCCCGCCCGCGCGGTGAACCACTCGCCCCGCACGACATCCACTACGAGGCCCAGCACCGGCGTCTCGTCCTCGAACAGGGCGATCGAAACGGCGAACACCGGGAAGGCGTGGACGGAGTTGGTGGTCCCGTCGAGCGGATCGATGAGCCAGCGCCAGGGGCTCCTTCCAGCGCGGCCTCCCGACTCCTCGGCCACGATCGCGTGATCCGGGAACGCGCGCCCGAGGCGCTCGACGATGGCCGCCTCGGCGGCCTCGTCGGCGATGGTGACGAAGTCCCGCGCCTGCTTGCGCTCGGCGCCTCCGGCGTCCGCGTCGGCGAGCCGGGCCCGCAGGATCGTGACCGCGTCGGCCGCCGCCTCGCGGGCGACGGCGAGCGCCTCGGCGGACTCGATCCGGTCAGCCACTCAGGCGACCGCTCTCGATCCGCTCGCGGGCGCGCCCCACGACCGCGTCAGGCGGGACCTTCTCGGCGACACGGGTCCGCCGCTCGACCAGCTCCACAGTCCCCTCTTCCAGCCCGCGCTCCCCCACCACGATCCGCCACGGGATCCCGATCAGGTCGGCGTCGGCGAACTTGGATCCCGCGCGATCGGGCCGGTCGTCCAGCAGGGTATCGAGACCGGTCTCGCGACACTCGCCGTAGATCCGCTCGGCCGTCTCGACCACGACCGCCGAATCCATGTTGAGCGGGATCACCTCGATCTCGTACGGCGCGATCGAGACCGGCCATACGATCCCCTTCTCGTCGTGGCCCTGCTCGATGGCGGCAGCGACGGTGCGCGTGATGCCGAGCCCGTAGCAGCCCATCAGGAACGGCTGCTGACGACCTTCCTCGTCGAGGAAGGTGGCGTCCATGGCGATCGAGTACTTGGTGCCGAGGTCGAAGATGTGGCCGACCTCGATGCCGCGCGACTCCGTGAGGGGCGCGCCGCAGCGCGGGCAGGGGTCCCCTCCGCTGACGCGGGAGACATCCGCCCACTCGTCCGGCTCGACGTCGCGGCCGATCTCGAAGCCGGTGACGTGGAAATCGGTGCGGTTGGCGCCGGCTACCAGGTCGCCGTGACCGGCGAGCGTATGGTCGGCCACGATCCACACCTCGTCGGGCAGGCCGTGGGGTCCGGCGAAGCCGACCTCGGCGCCGGTCAACGCGCGGACCGTCTCCCCGTCCGCCATCTCCAGCCGCGAGGCGTTCAGATGGCGGACGAGCTTGGCCTCGCTCACCTCGCGATCGCCGCGGACGAGAACCGCCACCGGCTTCCCATCGGTCGTGAAGAGCAGCGTCTTCACGAACGCGCTCGCCGGCCGCCCCAGGAGCTCGGCCACCTCTAGGACCGTGGTCTTCCCCGGCGTCTCGACTTCGACGAGCGGCCGGGGCTCGTGGCCCGCCCCCGCGACGTGGTCGACCCCCACGCCCTCGGCCCGCTCGTCGCTCGCCGCGTAGCCACAGGCGTCGCAGGAGAGGATGCCGCTCTCGCCGTTCTCGGCCAGCACCATGAACTCGTGGTTGACGCCCCCGCCGATGGCCCCGGACTCCGCCTCGACCGACCGGAACTCGAGGCCGCAGCGGGTGAAGATGCGCGTGTAGGCGTCGTAGTAATCCCGGTACGTCTCGTCCAGCGACGGCTGGTCGACGTGGAACGAATAGCCGTCCTTCATCAGGAACTCGCGCGCCCGCATGACCCCGAACCGCGGACGGATCTCGTCGCGGAACTTGGTCTGGATCTGGTACAGGTTCAGCGGGAGCTGGCGATACGACCGCATCTCGTTCCTGGCGATGTCGGTGATCACCTCCTCGTGGGTCGGACCGAGCGCGAACGGGCGACCGTGGCGGTCCTCGAGCCGCATCATGAGCGGGCCGTACACCTCCCACCGCCCCGACTCCTGCCACAGCTCGGCCGGGTGGATGATCGGCATCGAGAGCTCGACCGCATCGATCCGGTCCAGCTCCTCGCGCACGATCCGCGTCATCTTGAGGATCACCCGCTGCAGGAGCGGCAGGTACGTGTAGACGCCGCGCGCCAGCGGCCTGAGGAGCCCGGCCCGCACCATCAGTCGGTGGCTCGCCACCTCGGCGTCGGCGGGATCCTCGCGCACGGTGGGGATGAAGGTCCGGGTCCAGCGCATGGGGCGGGTAGTGTATCCGGGCGTCGAAGGTCGAGCAACGCGTGTGCCGCGGCCTCCGGCGGCGAGCGACCCGCCCGCCTCGACGCTACCTTGATCGTTTCGGCGAGGAGATGTCGAGCATGACGACCCGGGGTCTTCTTCTCTTGATCGGGCTGGCGTTCGCCTGCACCCGCCAGGCCGATCCGGAGGCCCTACGAGGCGACCGTCTCGATGACGGTGGACGGCCGGGAATACCAGGGCTGCGGGCGCTGGCTGTGAGGACGGGCGATATCCGACGGGTGAGCTCTGTCCCGCGGGGCCTGGTCTTCATGGGGATCGCGCTGACCCTGTCCACGGCTTGTCGTCACGGGACGGAGACTCCGGTCGGCGAGGTGCCCGAAAGGCACGTGGCCCCCGCCGCGAGCGCGGCCGAGGCCGTCGTTCCACCGGAGCTCGTGGACACCTCATGGCAGCTGGTGCGCATCGACGGCCGGGAGCTGGATCCCGACCTGACCGAGGTCACATTGATGTTCGAGGCGTCGCGAGCCGTGGGCTCCGGCGGCTGCAACTGGTACACGGCATGGCTCGAGCAAGCAGACGGAGGGCTCATGGTCTCGCACCTGGCGGTCACGCGCAGGTCCTGCCTCCACCCCCGCATCATGGACAGCGAGGCGCGCTATCTGGCGGCGCTGGAGGGACTGGAGACCTACCGACTCGAGGGCGACGAGCTGGTTTTGACGACCGGCGCCGCCGGGAGCCTCGAGTTCAGGCGCGAGTGACCCCTTCCCCAAGCGTCACCTCGATCCCCCCGATCCGCCCCGCGATCAGGTTGTAGAGCCCGCTCACGACGAGGCCCATCACGAAGGCCATCACGCCGTAGAGAATCGGGAAGACCACGATCGCCGCGACGCCGAAGAGCGGCGCCATCCAGGCCATCTCCGGGTCCGACGAGGCGCCGGCCACGGCGCCGACCAGCGCGAACAGGGTGAACAGGGCGCCCACGACGAAGCCGATGACGGCGTAGATCGCGCCCATCACCTTCGCGAGAGACACGGGTCCGATGCGCTCGATGACCATGGCCGACCCTCTTTCTCTAAGGTTCCCTGCGGGGCCGCGTCATTCCCGGCCGCCGAACAGATCGATGTAGCTCAACCGACTTCCCCTACCCCTCGTACGTGATCCGATAGATCGCGCCCGCCTCGTCGTCCGACACCAGCAGCGCTCCGTCGGGCATGACCAGGACGTCCACGGGCCGCCCCCACTCCTCCTCGCCTTGGAGCCAGCCCTCGGCGAACGGCTCGTACGAGACGGGGGTGCCGGACTCGTCGAGCCGAACGAGCATGACCCGGTAGCCGATCTTCTCGCTCCGGTTCCAGGAACCGTGCTCGGCGATGAAGATCTGGTTCCTGTACTCGGCGGGGAACATGTCCCCCGTGTAGAAGCGCATGCCGAGCCCGGCCACGTGCGGCCCCAGCTTCTGGGCGGGAGGCGTGAACTCCGAGCACGGGCGGCCGTCGCCGAACTCGGGGTCGGGGACGTCGCCCCCGTGGCAGAAAGGATAGCCAAAGTGGAGGCCGGCCTCGGGGGCCCGGTTCAGCTCGTCCGGAGGCACGTTGTCCCCCAGCCGGTCGCGGCCATTGTCGGTGAACCACAGGACGCCGGTCTCGGGATGCCAATCGAAGCCGACCGAGTTGCGGACGCCGCGCGCGTAGATCTCCCGCCCTGAGCCGTCGGGCCGGATCCGCGTGATCGAGGCGAACGGGCTCTCGGGATCGCAGATGTTGCACGGCGCGCCGACCGGGACGTAGAGCCAGCCGTCGGGCCCGAAGCGGATGAACTTCCAGCCATGGTGGCTCTCGGTCGGGTAATCGTCGGCGATCACGACCGGCTCGGGCGGCGCGTCGAGCCGCTCGTCGATGCCGTCATAGCGGAGGATCCGGCTGATCTCGGCGACGTACAGGGAGCCCTCCCGCCACGCCACCCCGTTTGGCACGTTGAGACCCTCGGCGATCGTCACGACCTGGTCACCGGTGCCGTCACCGTCCTGATCGGTCACCGCGTACACCTCGCCATTTCCCTCGCGGGTCCCCACGTAGAGGACCCCGTTCGGCGAGAGCGTCATCGAGCGCGCGTTCGGGACTCGGGCGTAGAGCGAGATCCGGAAGCCGTCCGGCAGCCGGATCGTATCGAGCGGCAGCTCCTGGCTTTGCGCCGGGCTGCAGAAGAGGCTCGACGCGGCGGCGGCAAAGACGAGGACTCGTTTCATGTCGATCCTCCCGTCGGGGTTCGGGGTTCGATGGGCATCAGGATTTCCTCGAGCCGCCGGGCGACGATCCGCTCCTCACCCGGAAGAAGCGTACGCACGTCGATCCAGACCGCTTCGTCGGCTACCCGGGCTACGATCGGGGGGTCCCCGGCCCTGAGCTCCCGGGCGAGAGTCTCCGCGGTGCGATCGGCGGGGGCCACCCGAAGGGCGTAGCCCGGGAGGTCACGCTCGGGCAGCGTGCCGCCCCCCGTCCGACCGCCGTGGGACCGCACCTCGCAATCGGCACGGATCGGCGGGGGAAGACGCTCGAGGAGCGCGGCGGCCCTCTCCGCGAGCTCCTCCGGTTCGGCCTCGACCATCGCGCGGACCGGGATCGCGCCCGGGTCCTCGAGAAGAAGCCTGAGGGTCGCCTCCAGTGCGGCCAGCGTCATCTTGTCGACCCGGAGCGCCCGCAGAAGCGGGTTGGCGCGCACGCGGTCGAGAACTTCCTGCCGCCCGCAGAGGAGTCCGGCCTGGGGACCGCCCAGGAGCTTGTCGCCGCTGCCGCAGGCCAAGGCGGCGCCGGCGGCGATCGCGGCCCTCAGGACCTCGTCGCCCCCCACGTCGACCGCGAGCGGATCGAGCAGCCCGGTCCCCTGATCGAAAACGACCGGCACCCCGCGCGCCGCTCCCTCCCGGCACAGGATCTCGAGCGGCACCTCGGTCACGAACCCCGCCATCTCGAAGTTCGAGCGGTGCACCTTCACGATCGCGCCCACCTCGTGCTCATCGAGGGCGCGGAGGTAGTCCTGGAGATGCGTGCGGTTGGTCGCGCCCACCTCGACCACGTGGGCGCCGGTCCGGGAGAGGATCTCGTGGATGCGGAAACCGCCGCCGATCTCGACCAGCTCGCCGCGGGAGACGAGCGCCACCCGGCCCCGCGCGAGGGTGTCCACGGCCACCAGCAGCGCCGCGGCGTTGTTGTTGACCACGATCGCGTCCTCGGCTCCGGTCAGGAGCGTGAGCAGCCGCGCCGCGTGCACGTAGCGGGAGCCGCGCCGCCCTTCCGCGAGATCGTACTCCAGCGGCGAGTAGCCCCCGCCGGCGATGATGGCCGCCTCCAGCGCCTTCCCGGCCAGCGGGGCGCGGCCCAGGTTGGTGTGGACGACGACGCCGGTGGCGTTGATCAGTCGCGAGAGGGCGGGCCGCCGGAAGACCTCGAGCTCGGACGCCCAGCGGGAATCGACGGCCGCCGCGACCTCGTCCTTCGACCCGAAGTGGTCGGGCGAATCCTCCAGCTCGTCCCGGACGGTGGCCAGCGCGCGGTCGAGCGCGGCCCGCTCGAGGCGCGGTCCGGCGGCCATCTCCCGAACCCCCTCCGGCGGCGACTCCAGACAGCGGCCGACCGCGGGGAGCCAGGCGAGCCGGGACGTGGAGGTCACGGCCCGGGGCCGGGCCACGGCAGCGGCTCGCTTTCGAAGATCCGCGGCCCCTCGTACTCGGGGCGAAACGGAAGCCCGCCCTCCTCGGTGGCCGGAATGCCGCTCGCATTCTCGACCCCGAGCAGCTCCACGCGGTAGACCCTTCCCCGCTCCAGCGGCAAGACCGGCTCGATCTGGATCTCGGACGCCCCCGCGACCATCACCTCGAGCACCTCCGCTCGCCGGAGCCGCTGCCGATCCAGCGGGATGGAGTCGAGCGGCGTATCGGCCTCGACACCGGGATCCCCAACGTAGAGCTGCACGTCTTCGGGCGTGAGCGTCGGTTCCTCCGGGAGCCGATCGTCGATGAGGACCCGGATCAGCCGCGAACCCGCCGTCGCGATCTCGGTGATCAAGGGCGCCGTCGTGTCGACGACCGCAATGCGGTAGGTGGCCTCGTGAGCGCGACTCTCGAGCGAGAGCTCGAAGGTGTCGCGCGCTCCCGGTTCCTCGGTCATCTGCCAGCCCTCCGGGCGGACCCGCTCGATCCAGGCCGTCGCCACGTAGGACCCGTAGGCGACGGCCTCGGCCTCGATTTGTCCCTGGCTGTCGGCGGTCATCGTGTAAGCGAACTCGGTCTCCGTGTTCTCCATCCGGTAGAGCGCGCCCACCGCGGGCTCGCCTTCCTCGTTCAGGATGGTGGCCCGAACGATCGAAAGCGTGATCGGAACCTCACCGCCCACCGAGAACAGGATCGACTGCGGCTCGGTCGTGGGGTTCCCCGCCCGGTCCAGGACACCGGGGAGGACGGTGACCGTGTAGGTCAGGTCGTCGATCATGGGCTCGTCGGGAGCCAGGGTGACGATGTTCTCTTCGAGAATCAGGTCGAACTCGGGGTCGTCCGGATTCACGCGGATGAGCTGTTGGAGCTCGCCCAGCTGGCGCTCGTCGATCACCTCGTCGAAGGTCAGCGTGATGGCTTGATCGGCGGCCGCGTTGACCGAGCGCTGGGCGGGTTCGGTCTCCACCAGGACGGGCGGCAGCCGATCCTCCGGCCCCCCCGGCGGAAACCCCTCGCTGGCGCAGGCCGCGAGCAGCAGGATCGCCGGCACGGCTCGCCAGGTCGCGCGCAGCGCTCGACGGGCGGAGACGACGGAGCGGCGGCGACAGATGGAGGGCGCGGACAGGCCCCCGGAGGAGGCCGTCTCGCGAGAGGGAGCGGAGACCCCGCAGCGAAGCGAGGAGGCTCCGGGGGTACCCGCGCAGCGGGTCCCGGAGCGCCGGCCGACGAAGGGGACCTGTCCGCGCCCCCGCGCATGTGTCACTCCTGACACCTCTACCGGTCGAGCGCCGCGCGCAGCGTCGTCAGCCGCTCCAGCGTGCGGTCGAGGTCCGCGAGCTTGGCGCGCTCGCGATCGACGACCTCCGCCGGGGCGCGCGTGACGAAGCTCTCGTTGGCGAGCTTCCGTCGCGCAGCCTCGCGCAGCCCCTCGGCGCGCTCGATCTCCGCCTGGAGCCGCGTCTGCTCCTGCTCGATATCGACCAGATCGGCGAGCCGCAACGCCACTTCGATCCCGCCGCGAACGACCTGTGATACATAGCCGTCGCCGGCTGGGGCCCGCGCGCGGACGACCGCCTCGCTGGCGCCGGCCAGCCACGCCACGTCGTCGGCCTGATCGACGAGCGCGCTCCGCGTCGCCTCGTCGGCCACCACCACGACCAGCGGCACCCGCTTCGAAGGCGGGGCGTCGTGCTCGGCGCGCAGGTTCCGCGCGGCCGAGATCACCTCCTGCATGAGCGCGACCCGCTCCGCCTCGCTGCGGAAGCCCCAACCCCGCGCCTCCGGCCAGTCGGCGATCATGATGGACGCCACACCGCCGCGGAGCGGGCCCGGGAGACGCTGCCAGATCTCCTCGGTAATGAACGGCATGAAGGGATGGAGCAGCCGGAGCCCGGCCTCGAGCACGCCCAGGAGGACCTCCCGTGCCACCCTTCCGCGCGGGCCGTCCAGATCGGCCTTGGCCCACTCGATCGCCCAGTCACAGTACTCGTGCCACAGGAAATCGTAGACCGACCCGGCCGCGTCGTTCAGCCGGAATCCATCGAAATGGCGATCGACCGCCTCCACCGTGTCGTCCAGGCGCTGCAGAAGCCAGCGCTCGCGCTCGCCGAGGTCCTGGGGCTCCAGCTCCTCGAGCCGCCTCGGCTCCCACGCCTCGGGCAGGTTCAGGAACACGAAGCGCGCCGCGTTCCATAGCTTGTTGGCGAAGTTCCGGCCTTTCCTGAAGTCCTCGATCGCCAGGTTGAGATCGGTTCCCGTCGACGCCTCGGTCAGCAGGGTGTACCGGAGCGCGTCGGCGCCGAACTCGTCGATCACCTCGCGCGGATCGATGCCGTTGCCGAGCGACTTCGACATCCGTCGGCCCGCTGAGTCGCGCACGGTGCCGTTGATGACGACGTCGGTGAACGGGCGCTCGCCCATGCAGTAGAAGCCGGACATGACCATGCGAGCGACCCAGAAGAAGAGGATCTCCGAGGCCGTGACGAGCGTGTTCGTCGGGTAGAACGTCTCGAGGTCCGGCGTCGGCTCGGGCCAGCCGAGCGTGGAGAAAGGCCAGAGCCACGACGAGAACCACGTGTCGAGGACATCCGGGTCCTGCTCCAGGCTCTCCGACCCGCATTCGGGGCACCGTTCGGGATCCTCGCGGGCGGCGAACTCGTGGCCGTTGGCGCAGGTCCAGACGGGGATGCGATGCCCCCACCAGATCTGCCGGGAGATCGTCCAGTCACGGACGTTCTCCAGCCAGTGCTCGTACACCTTCCGCCAGCGCTCCGGCGTGAACCGGAGCCGGCCGTCCCGCGCGGCGGCGAGGGCCGGCTCGGCCAGAGGCTTCATCCTGACGAACCACTGGTCGGACAGATACGGCTCGACGACCGTGTCGCAGCGGTAGCAGCGCCCGACCGCGTGCCGATGCTCCACGACGTCCTCGAGAAACCCCTCCGCCTCGAGCGCCTCGACGACCTTCCGCCGGGCCTCGAACCGGTCCAGCCCGGCGTACGCACCGGCCGCCTCATTCATCGTGGCGTCCGGACGCAGGATGTTGATGGCCGGAAGGTCGTGACGCTGACCGATCCAGAAGTCGTTGGGGTCGTGGGCGGGCGTCACCTTGACCACCCCCGTTCCGAACTCGGGATCGACGAAGTCGTCGGCGACGATGGGCAGCTCGCGCCCGACGAGAGGCAGGATCGCGGTCTTCCCCACCAGATGTCCGTATCGCTCGTCCGCGGGGTGCACGGCGACCCCGGTGTCCCCAAGCATCGTCTCGGGGCGGGTGGTGGCAATCCGCAGATGACCGGCGCCGTCCTTCAGCGGGTAGCGAATCGTCCAGAGGCGCCCCTCCCGCTCGTGCTTCTCGGCCTCTTCGTCGGAGAGCGCGGTACCGCAGCGCGGACACCAGTTGATGATGTACTTGCCCCGGTAGACGAGTCCGTCCTCGTAGAGCCGGACGAATACCTCCCGAACGGCGCGCGAGAGACCGGGGTCCATGGTGAAACGGGCGCGCTCCCAGTCGCACGAGATGCCCAGCCTCTTGAGCTGGTCGTAGATCTCCCCGCCGTACTTCTCCTTCCACGCCCAGACCCGCTCGACGAATGCCTCCCGTCCGAGATCGTCCCGGCCGAGCCCCTCCGCGGCCAGCTCCCGCTCGACGACGTTCTGGGTGGCGATCCCGGCGTGATCGGTCCCGGGCAGGTAGAGCGCCCGCCGGCCCAGCATGCGCTGGCGGCGGATCAGCACGTCCTGGATGGTGTTGTTGAGCCCGTGCCCCATGTGAAGGACCCCGGTCACGTTGGGCGGCGGGATCACGATCGTGTACGGCTCGGGACCCCGACCGGCCGGCGGATGGAAATAGCCGCTCTCCTGCCAGATCGCGTACCAGCGGCCCTCCAGGTCGCTCGGATCGTAGCGCCTGGGAAGCGCGGAGGCGGTGCGGGTGTCCTCGGGCATCATGGGATCGTCTCGCGGGCTCGTGAAACGCGCGGGAAACGAGGAACCTATCCGCGCGCTCGTCGGCCCGTCAACGTCGCCGTGGCCGTGCGATCGCCCAGTCGGCGAGGATGAGGAGCGCCGCGATCAGGAAGGTCCATGGCCAGGTTCCCAGATCGAGCCGCGGGGCGTCCGCGCCCACGAAATCTTCGGCCGAGCCTTCCTCGAGCGTTAGAAGAGAGCCGCTCGAGCCGAGCAGAGCGCCACCCGAGCGCCGGGTCGCGGCGGCGATCCCGGCGGTGTCCGCGGCCGTCCACGCGAGCTCCGGGCTCCACCGCTCGACGACGAACGGCTCGCTCGCCGTCCGGCCCCGCGCGTCCTCGACGCTCAGCCGGTACTCTCCCGGCGGCAGCGATTCGATGACGATCCCGGTGGAGTCCGCCGTGTCCAGCTCTCCCTGGGTCACCTCCTGACCCGCCCCATCCACCCGCCAGCGCACCGCGCCCGCGTCCTCCAAGACCGGGACGCGCAGGGGCACCGAGGCCGGGACGACTCGCCCCGGCGGCATCCGGACGAGCGGCCGGATGGCCGGCGAGGCCGAGGCCAGCCATCTCACGACGGCGTCCGACCATGTCCGCCAGAAGTCGGCACCCAACTCCTCACCCGAGGCGCTTTCGATGGGCCAGCGATAGTAGCCGGTGCCGAGCATCACGGCGCGCCGGGTCGTCCCCTCTTCCGCGATCCAGACGACCGGGCTCCCGCCCGCGGTGAGAAGGGTCGTCGCGCCGGCCTCCGGCCGGATGGCGACCGGCAGCTCCTCGAGCGACGGCCAGCCGGGGCCCCCGTCCGGAGCGGCGTCCGGAGTCGCGCCCAGCGTCGACAACCACGCCCGGCCCTCGTCGGTGAGCGACGGGACCGCATCCGGTCGTGCTCCAGAAGGGGTGGCCGCGGCGCCCACCAGCTTGCCGTCCCGGCCGGCCGGAGCCCACAGGAGCCCGCGCCCGCCGGACCGCAGAAAGCGCTCTACCCAGGCCCGCCCCGTCGATCCCAGGGCGCCCGGATCTCCGAAGAGGTAGACGGCCGCATAGCGCCCGGTCCCGAGGTTGGCCCACGCGACCGTCGCTCCGCCGTCCACCGAGCGCAGACCGCCCCCCGGGAAGGACCAGTACGCGTCGACCGGCCCCGGGTGCGAGCGCTCGAGAGCCCGGACCCAGGTCGCGAAATCCCACGTCGGCCCGAGCGCGACCGCCAGCGCCCGACGCGGGCCGGCGGGTTCCCTGACCCGGCTCCGCGCATCGTTCGCGGAGACCGGGTCGTCGGCGACGGTGACCCGCGCCGTGACCACCGAATGGCCCTGGCCACCGGAGGTCAGCGGGAAGCGGACCACCCTCCGCTCGCCGGCTCCGAGGGACGGAAGAGGGCGGCTTCCGGCCGGCCGGCCGTCGACGCTGAGCTCGATTCGCCCGCCCGGGACGGGCAGGCCTCCGACCGCCGCCACCTCCACCTCGGCCGTCTCCGCTTCCCCCTCGCCGGCCACCCTCAGGTCGAGCACGGCAGCGTCGGCGAGCGCCCGAGGCTCCGGGACGAAGGCGTACACGGGAACGGTGGTCGACCCGATCGAGCGGCCGCCGGACACCCGGCCGTCGGTGACGACGAGGACCGCGTCCGGCCCCTCCAGGGCGGCCCGCTCGACCGCCCCCCCCAGGTCGGAGGTCGCCCCACCGAACGAATCGACCTCGACCTGCCAGCCCTCGCTCCAGCGCCGGAACACGGCGCCGTCGAGCCAGGCCCGGGCCGTCTCCCCCCGATCGCCGCCGGTCGGTCCTGCCAGGCGCATGCTCGTGGACCGATCGATCAGAACGCGAAGATGCGGGGCATCGGATCCTCCGGGAAGTCGGCAGCTCACCTCGAAGAGACCGAGCAGGAGGATCGCAGCCGCGGCCGCACGAAGGATCCCCCGCCGGCCGTCGCGCCAGGGCGGCGCCACCGCCATCCAGGCCGCCACCGCGAGCACACCCGCCGCGGCCGCCCAGGGGTTCACGCCGCGCCCCTCACACCGATTCCACGCCCAGGTACACCGCCCCGACGACCGGGTCGTCCCAATGCGCGCGCAGGTGCCGCTGAAGGAGGGTCGGCAGGAAGCGCGACTCGACGATCTCCTCTCTCGTCAGCCATCTGAGGTCGGTCAGCGTCGCCGGGTGAACTCCGGCTGCCTCGGGGTCGTATCCCAGCTGCGGCCGGCCACCGAACCGGGTCACCAGGAAAGTGCAGTCCACGACGTGTCGGATCGGCGACAGGAACTCGCTCACTGCCCAGAGCCTCTCTTCTTCCACCGTCAGCCCCGTCTCCTCTCGGATCTCGCGGGCCAGGCCGTCGATGAGCGACTCCCCCGGCTCGAGGTGCCCGCCCGGGAGCACCCAATATTCCTCCTTCAGCTTTCGGTGACGCGCGCAGAGGAGTCTCCCCCCCGAGAAGAACGCGCCCTGCACCCGGACCTGCGGCGGTGGAGCCGGCACGCTACTGCCCGACCATCTCCGCGAGCCGATCGAGATCGGTCGGGCCGAAGACCGGCCAGCGCCGGGAGCGGGGCGGAGATCCGACGAGCGATGACGGGTCGTCCAGGGCGCCGGCCACGGCGTCGTCCGGCACGAAGAGGATGTCGATGCGATCGAGGACCCGGCGCGCCGAGGACTTGATCTCGCGCTGACCCGGGTGGGCGACCAGGACGGCCAGCCGCGGGGTGATGTGCTCGAGGATCCGGTTCCCCTCGACCACGACGCCGGGCAGCTCGGCGAGATCGGCCAGGGCGAGGTCGAGCCCCTGACCTTCCTGCCCGCGGGCGGCCACGACCCAGCGCACGTCGGCGGCGCCGGCCCGCCAGTAGCGGCCGGTGTCCTTTCCGTCCACGAGGGTGAGCTCGCGGTCGGCGAAGACGCGCGGACGATCCCCGAGCAGATGGCTCACGCAGCAGGTTTCGGGATTGCGACCGCAGGACCGGTAGTGGCCGCGGGTGACCTTGACCGCGCCCCAGCCCGGCAGCCGGCCGAGCAGCTCGCACACGAGACCCGTCTTTCCGACCTCCGAGGCCGTGCCGCTCACCGTGACGACGGTCATGACAGCGAATCTAGGGAGCGCGTTCGCGGCCTCGCCACTTCCCGCCCGCCAGCGGCCCGCCTCCCGAAGGACGTGCGGGCTATCCCGCGGTCACGATCTCGCCGGCGTGGGTGAGCGCGAACGAAAGCCCCTCGATCTCGATCGCAAGGTTGACGTCGCGCAGGGTCACGCTCCCGGGGACCGAGAGCTTCCGGGGAGCGAAGTTGAGGATCGCCAGGACCCCGGCTTCGACCAGCTGGTCGGCCACCGCCTGGGCGCTCTCGCGGGGGGTCACGATGACGCCCATCTGGATCCGCCGATCGCGCGTAACCCCACGCAGATCGGCCACGTCCTCGACCATGAGGTCCCCCCAGCGCCTCCCGATCTTGGCCGGCTCGTTGTCGAAGACGGCCACGAAGTCGAAGCCCTGGTCGCGAAACCCATCGTACTGGAAGAGGGCGGCGCCGAGACGCCCGGCACCCACCAGGGCGACCCGCCAGCGCCGGTCGAGGCCCAGGATCTGACGCATCCGGGCGCGTAGCTCGTCGACCGGATACCCCAACCCGCGCTTCCCGAACGAGCCGAACCGCGAGAGGTCCTTCCGGACCTGGGCCGAGGTCATCCCGCCCTTCTCGGCCAGGTCGTCGCTGCTCACGGTCGTGACACCGGCCGCCTCGAACTCGTCGAGAAAGCGCAGGTAGTGACTCAGGCGCCGGAGGGCGGACTCGGAGATCTTGTGAGGGCTCATCGTTGCAGCGGCACGGTTTGTGACTTTTTTCACAAGCTTCCTCGCAGTATACGAACCGGTCCGAGACGGGGTCAAGCGTTCGACGGCCCCGAGCGCTTCGGCTAGGATGGGGACGCGATGGAGTTCCTGGGCCGGATCGGGCTGCGCACAGCCGAGCAGCGCGCGTGGGCGATGTACGACTGGGCGAACTCGGCCTTCATCCTCACCGTCGTCACGACCCTCTTCCCGATCTTCTTCACCGACGTCGCGGCCGTCGGCCTGCCCGGGAGCGTGGCCACGCAGCGCTTCTCGTGGACGACATCGATCGCGTTGGCCGTCGTCGCGCTGATGGCGCCCTTCCTGGGCGCGGTGGCGGACTTCGCCGGCATCAAGAAGAAGCTCCTTTCCCTGTTCCTGGCGATCGGCGCGACTGCCACCGCCCTCATGTACTTCATCGATCCGGGCCAGTGGCTGTTCGCCGCGGCCCTCTTCGGCATCGCGAACGTGGGCGCGCAGGGGAGCTACGTCTTCTACGACTCCCTGCTCCCCCACATCGCCCGCCACGAAGAGATGGACCGGGTCTCTGCGGCGGCGTACGCGGTGGGCTACTTCGGCAGCTCGATCCTGCTCGGGCTTCAGTTCGCGGCGATCGCCCGGCCTGAGCTGTTCGGCCTCCCGGCGGGGCCGGGGCTCCCGCTCGAGACCGCGTCCCTGCCCGCCCGACTCGGTTTCCTCTCGGTGGCCCTGTGGTGGGTCGTCTTCGCGATTCCGCTCTTCCGTCACGTCCCCGAGCCCGCCCCCCGGCTGGAGGCGGACGAGCGTCCCGGCCAGAGCACCGTGAGGGTCGCCCTCCGCCGGCTCCTGGAGACGTTCCGGGAGCTCAGGACCTATCGCCACGCCTTCCTGATGCTGGTCGCCTTCCTGGTCTACAACGACGGCATCGGCACGATCATCCGGATGGCGGCGATCTACGGCCGGGAGCTCGGGATCGGGCGGAGCGCCCTGATCGGCTCGATCCTCATGGTCCAGCTGGTCGGCGTCCCCTTCGCGTTTCTGTTCGGGTCGCTGGCCGGTCGCATTGGACCGAAACGGTCCATCCTGCTGGGGCTCGTGGTGTACGTCGGCGTGGCGATCTACGCCTATTTCATCGAGACCGCGGTCGAGTTCTTCGTGCTCGCGTTCGTGGTCGGGATGGTCCAGGGTGGCACGCAGGCGCTCAGCCGCTCGCTCTTCGCGAGCCTGATCCCGCGTCACAAGTCGGCGGAGTTCTTCGGCCTCTACGGCGTGCTCGACAAGTTCGCCGGGACGCTGGGTCCGACCGTCTTCGCCTCGACGATCGCCGTCACCGGGTCGAGCCGGCAGGCCATCCTGTCGATCATCGTCTTCTTCGTGATCGGAGCGCTCCTGCTGACTCGCGTGGACGTGGCCGCGGGGCGCTCGGCCGCCCGCCGGGCGGAGACCGGCCTGCGTCCTTCGGCTTGAGGCTCCTCGACGTTTTCCACAGCTATCCACATCCGCTCCCGGAGCCTCCCCGAGACCCCGCCACCACAACCCGGGTGACCTCCCTCGCCGCGTTCGATCGGCCTCCACTGTAGCACCATGGAACACGTGAACACAGCTAAGCCGTTGAGGGTTTGGTCGATAGATCATCGCATATGACTCTGTACATCATGTCCGAGAGTTGACAGGGTCCGCGAAACCCGTCCTGAGGGCCGCCGAGGCTGCGGTCCCTGGCGATCCGCCGCCCCGCGGCCCATGTGTGGAAAACGATCCCCCGCTTCGGGTTGGCCGGATCACCTCACGAGGCCTCGTCTTTCAGGGCTTCTTCGAGCCTCAGCCACTCCTCGAGGCTCAACGTCTCCGGCCGGCGCCGGAGATCGATGCCGGTTCGGTTCTGGACGCGGGCACCCTGTTCGCCGGCGAGGTTCCAGGGCTCGTCCTTCAACGAGTTCTTGACCTGCTTCCGGCGTTGCCCGAAGGCCGTCCGGACGAGCTCCCGCACCCGCTCCCGGCGCTCCTCGCCGAGCCCGGCCGGGCCACCGGGGACGATCCGGACCACGCTCGAGCGAACCTTGGGCGGCGGCTTGAACTGCCCCGGACCGACGTCGAAGAGAACCTCCACTTCGGCAGCCAGGCGCACGCCGACGGTCAGCGCCCCGTAGGCTCGCGAGCCGGGTGCCGCTGCCAGCCGCACGGCGACCTCCTTCTGGACCATGATCACGATCTCGGGGACCGCGACCCGCCCGGCCTGTTCCAGGAGATGGAAGACGATCGGGGAGGTGATCGCGTAGGGAAGGTTGCCGATCACGTACCAGGGCTCCCCGCCCTCGAGCTCGTGGTCGAGGATGTCCGCGCGGACGACCGTCAGCTCGCGATCAGGCCAGCGGCGCTCGAGCCGCGCGGCCAGCTCTTCGTCCAGCTCGACGGCCGTGACCCGCCATCCCTGGTCCAGGAGCGGCCCGGTCAGGGCCCCCTGCCCCGGACCGATTTCCAGCACCCGAGCGCCCGGCGGAGCTCGCAGCGTGGCGGCGATGCGCCGGGCGGTCCGACGATCGTGAAGAAAGTGCTGGGAGAGCCGTGGACGACCGCCCCTCACCGCGCCGGTCGCTTCTCCGCCTCCTCGACGCTTCGAACGAACCGGACCTGCTGGTCCAGCTGGAGCTTCCGGATGAGGTCGAGAAAACGGGCAGGCAGCCGCGCCACCGCGAAGGCGCCTCCGGCCGCCTCGCATCGGCGGTGAAGCCGGCACAGGAGGGCGAGACCGGGCGCGTCGATGTGTTCCAGGGAGGCGACGTCCAGGACGATCCGGAGTCCCCCCGCGTCCAGCGCCTCGTCCACGGCCCTCTCGAGGAGGCTCATGTTGGACACGACGAGATCTCCCGCCACCATCATCACCACCGTTCCGTCCCCGGACGTGGACCGGGGCTCGACGGTCAGCTGTTCGGTACCGGCCACTAGATCCCCAGCCGATCCGCCGCCGCCCCGAGCCGCTCCACTGCGCCGGCCAGTGCTTCGTCCGCGGCGGCGAAGGATATACGCACGTACTCCTCGCCACCAAAGGCCGCGCCGGGCACCAGAGCGAGGCGCTCGTGATCGAGAAGATCGAAGCACAGCTCCGCCGACGTCATTCCCGCGGCCCGGCACCACGCGCTCGCGTCGACCCATACGTAGAACGCCCCCCGGGGCGGGAAGGCCCGAAGCCCCGGGATTCGGTCGAGTCTCTCGAGCAGCATCGAGCGGCGGCGGGCGAACGCTTCGACCATCGAGGAGATCGCCCCGCGCCGGGCATCCTCGTCGGTCAGCGCCGCCAGGGCCGCGTATTGGGCCGGCAAGGCGGTGTTCGTGTTGACGTGCCCCTGAAGTCGGGTCATGGCTTTGACGAGCTCGACGGGAGCCGCGGCGTACCCGACCCGCCAGCCCGTCATCGAGAACGCTTTGGAGAAGCCGTTCACCAGCACGATGCGCTCGTAGTCGCGGGCATGGGGCGAGACGGACGCGAAGCCGTCGACGTAGCGGATCTCGTGGTAGATCTCGTCGGAGATGATCCAGGCGTCGTGCGCCGCGGCCAGATCGATCAGCGCGGCCACGTCCGCTTCGGTCAGCATCGCCCCGGTCGGGTTGCCGGGACTGTTCAGGATGAGGCCCCGCGCACCCCCTTCGAACGCGCGCTCGACCTGCTCGGGAAGGGGGCGGAAGCCGTCCTCGCCTCGGGTCGGCACGATCACGGGCTCGGCCCGGGCGAGGCGCACCATGGGTGGATACGAGACCCAGTAGGGGGCGGGGATCGCCACCCGGTCCCCGGGCCCGAACAGCGTGAAGATGGCGTCGAAGAGCGCCTGCTTGGCGCCCACGGACACGATCACCCGCTCCGGCGTCCAGTCGCCGCCGCAGCTTTCCTCGAGGTACGACGCGATTGCCGCCCGCAGGGGCGCCAGCCCGGCCACCGGCGGATAGCGGGTCCGGCCGGCCCGGATGGCGGCGATCCCCGCCTCGGCGATGTAGGCGGGCGTGGGAAAATCCGGCTCGCCCGCCGAAAGAGAGATTACGCGGTCATCCGGCGAGTCGATCTCCGCCGCCCGGCGGGTCATGGCGAGCGTCTCCGATTCGGTAACCCCGACGAGGTTGGGATGCTCCACGGTGTGCACCGTCATGGTCTGTCCTCGGCGAAGCGCTCTTTCAGCCGCCGCGCCACGCTGGGCGAGACGAACGGCTCCACGTCGCCACCCAGGCGCGCGACCTCCCGCACCAGGCTCGAGCTCAGGAACGAGTATGTGCTGTCGGGGGCCATGAAGAGGATCTCGATCTCGGGAGCCAGATGCTTGTTCATGAGCGCCATCTGGAACTCGTACTCGAAGTCCGACACCGCACGCAACCCGCGCAGGATGATGGAAGCCCCGCTGGAGCGGGCGAAATCGACGGTCAGTCCGGAGAAGGTCTCGACCCGGACGCGCTCGCTCTCTCCCATCGCCTCGCGGAGCATGGCGACCCGCTCCTCGATCGGGAAGAGCGATTCCTTCCCGGTGTCGACGGCCACCGCCACGATCAGCTCGTCGACGATCCGCAGGCCACGCTCGATCAGGTCCTCGTGACCCCGCGTCACGGGATCGAACGTGCCAGGGTACAGCCCCACGAGACGTGGGGGGGGCGATCCGCTCATGCGCGCCAGAAGAAGGTCGCCGAGGTGTCGCCCCAGCGCCGCGTCTCCGCCGGCTCCGGCAGGGCCGGAAGGGACCGTCGGCTGGCGTGCTCCAGCACCCAGACCCGCTCCCACCAGGTCGCCGAACCGATCATCTCGAGGATCGGCGCCAGGTCATCGCGGTACGGCGGATCGCAGAACACCACATCGAAGCGCGCCCCATCTTCGGGAATCCTGCGGCAGAAGTCCAGTGCGGCCACCCGGCTGACCTGGATCTCGCCTTCCAGGCCGAGCTCGCTCAGGTTGCGGCAGAGGGCCGCCAGAGCCCCGGCCCCGCGCTCCACGCAGGTAGCGTCCCGGGCGCCCCGACTGATCGCCTCGATGGCCATGGCGCCGGTCCCGGCGTAGAGGTCGAGCACCACGGCGTCCAGAACCGTGTCTCCGAGGATGTTGAAGATCGCCTCCCGGACGCGATCCGAAGTGGGACGGAGCCCGCCCGTGCGCGCGGAGTGGAGGCGCCGCCCGCCGAGCCGTCCGCCCACGATCCTCACGGAAGCGCAACGCAGAGCCTGGCCATCTTCAGCAGCGGTCGAGCCGGACGTCGATGAGCCTTCCCTGCAGGACCGACCGGCCCAGATACACGTTCTCCCGCAGCCGGCAGGCGATCGTCATCGGCCCGCGGTTCAGGTTGAGATGGCCGAGCAGGTGCCCCAGGTTGAAGCCGATCGTATCGAGGCTCCGACCGTTCCGGGCCACCACCATCTTGAGATGGTTCTCCCCCACGATCCTGGGGTAGCCGCGCGCGGCCACGTCCTTCAGCGCCAGCACGGGCTCCGGGTTACCCGGTCCGTAAGGAGCGAAGCGATTCAGCTCCAGAAAGAGCCCGGCGTCCACGCTCTCCAACGGCAGATCGAGATCGATGGTGAGGTTCGGGACGAGCTGCTCGGCCATGAGCCGGTCTCCGGCGTGACGTTGGAAGGCGCTGCGGAAAGCGTCCACGGCCTCGCGCCGGATGGCGAGTCCGGCCGCCGTCCGATGACCCCCGTAGGCGTCGAGGTGCGTAGCGCACGCCTCGAGCCCCTCCAGCAGGTGAAAGCCCGGCACGCTCCGGGCCGACCCTCTGCCGTTTCCCTCCGCGTCGATGGCGATCAGCACCGTCGGGCGGTGAAACCGCTCGACGACGCGCGAGGCCACGATCCCGATCACCCCGGGATGCCACCCTTCGCCCGCCATCACGATCGCCCGATCGCGTTCCGGGTCGTAGCTTCGCTCGACCCCTACGAGGACCTCGGCGAGCAGCCGTCGGTCCTCCTCCTGTCGCGATGTGTTCACGCCCTCGAACGTCTCGGCGATCGCCTCGGCCTGGGCCGGGTCGTCGGTCAGGAGCAGCCCCACCGCCTTCTCGGCGGCATCCATCCGCCCGACGGCGTTGATCCGGGGTGCCAGCACGAAGCCGATCTGCCAGGCCGTCGGCCGCGAGCCCGCCAGCCCCGTCCGCTGCATCAGCGCCCGGAGCCCCGGATTGCGGGTCCGGGCCAGGACCTCGAGACCGTAACGGACCAGAACCCGGTTCTCGCCGGTCAGCGGCACCAGATCCGCGATCGTTCCGAAGGCCACCAGGTCGAGGGCGAAGCGCAGCGTCTCGCGGTCGCGCCCCGCCGAGAGCTCGAGCGCCTCGCAGAGCTTGTAGACCACCCCCACCGCGGCCAGGTTGGCATCCGGATACCCCGACTCGGGAAGCTTGGGATTCAGGACGGCGGTCGCGCGCGGAAGAACGGGCCCCGGCTCGTGATGGTCGGTCACGATCACCTCCATGCCGGCTGCACGCGCCGCCTCGATCTCGTCGACGGCCGTCACGCCGCAGTCGCAGGTAATCAGGAGGCGAATTCCCCGGCCGGCGAGGGCCTCCACCCCACTTTGCGATACGCCGTACCCGTCCTCGACGCGGTGCGGGATATAGTAATCGGCGCGGGCCCCGCGCCAGCGGAGGTAACGGACCAGCACCGTGGTCGCGGTGATCCCGTCCACGTCGTAATCCCCGTGCACCGCGATCGGCTCGCCATCCCGGATCGCCATCTCGATCCGCGTCACGGCGACATCCATCCCGCGGAGAAGAAACGGATCGTGGAGCTGATCGAAGGACGGGTTCAGGAAGAAGCGCGCCCGATCCGCGGATCGAAAGCCGCGCCGGACGAGCAGCTCGGCGATCGTGGGCGGCACCGACAGGGCTCGCCCGAGCTCCGAGGCGTCGGTGCCTTCGATCGGATCCGGCCAGCTCCAGCGTGGTTGCAGCACGGCCCGCCTCGAACGAGGTGACAGGAAGAGCCGGGGACGATGAACGGGATGGGTGCAGGGGTCGGAGGGACGATAAGCCGGGTTCTGTACCGCCCTCTCGGACGGTGACGGCCATCGATCTGAGCGGCCTACCCGGAAGTCGAGCGCGGCGGGCCACCGCGTCCTTCCCTACATGGCCTTGCTCCGGATGGGGTTTGCCGTGCCGCCCCGCTCGCGCGGACGCGCGGGGGGCTCTTACCCCACCGTTTCACCCTTACCGATGGCGCGAGCGCCGCCGGCGGTTTGTTTTCTGTGGCACTTTCCGTCACCCCGAAGGGTGCCTCGCGTTGCGACCGTCCCCGGTCCCTCCGCGAGCATCCTGCCCTGTGGAGCCCGGACTTTCCTCCAGCCGCGCCGCCCGCTCGGCGGGCGTACGGCCAGCGACCGTCTGTCCAACCGGCCCCTGCGATGCCTTAAGATGCACGTCGACCGCCCGGTTGGCCAGTTCGTCGGCGCGCCGGTTCTCGTCCCGGGGAACGTGTCGGATCTTGGCGCCGGCGGCTCGATCGAGGATCTCGACCACGGATCCGTGGCGGTCGACGAGGTCGGCGTTCTTGACCCGATACTGACCGTTGAGCTGGCGCACCACGAGTTCAGAGTCACAGTAGATCTCCAGATACGTGGCGCGATCGGGGCCGGCCGCCGTCAGCGCGTGCAGGAGCGCCTCGTACTCGGCCTGGTTGTTGGTGCGCTCGCCGAGGTACGCCGAGCCCTCCTCGACCAGCTCGCCTTCCAGGGTCTCGATCACCCAGCCGGCGCCGGCCGGTCCCGGGTTCCCCCTGGCCGCACCATCGCTGTGGAGGATGAGAAACCGCTCGGTCACGCTGTTTCGGCATGAATCAGGGGGGCGAGATTCGGCGTTTTCAACGCCCGCTACCCGGCCGCTTCGGCAGCGGGGGCCCCCGACTCCGCATACACCAGGACGCCGCAGGCCTCGCACACGTGGAGCGAGTCCGAGTGCTTGATCTCCTGGACCACCTGCGGGGGCATCCGGTTGTGGCAGGCGCCGCACGCCTGGCCCCGCAGCGCAATCAGCGCCGGGAAGCGGTTGGCCCGGCGCAGCCGGTCGTAGAGCCGGACGAGGTTTCTGTCCACGGCGGGCTCCACCTCTCCTCGTCGCCTCGCATCCGCCTCCAGGGCGCGCTCGATCTCCGCCTCCTCGCGCCGCAAAGCGACGAGCTCCTCCGCGGCCGCCGTCCGCTTCTCCTCGAGCTCGGCGTCGATCTCCGCGATCCGACGCTCGCTCTCCTCGCGGGCGCTCATGAGCTCCAGGATCCCGACCTCCAGCTCTCCCATCGTCCGCTTGACATTCTGGATCTCGGTCAGGAGCGCGCTGTAGGCAACATTGGTCTTGACGTCGTTGAGCTGCCTCTCGTAGCGGGCGCGACGCTCCTGCTGAACGTCGAGCTCGTTCTCACGGGCCCGCCGATCGAGACGATCGCGCTCCACGGCCTCGGTGAGCCCCGATCGTTCCTGCTCCAGCGCCGTGATGTAGCGCGAGACCTCCGACCGACGCTCGGGAATCGCCCTCTGGCGGGCCTCCAGCTCGGCGATGCGGACGTCGATCTCCTGAAGCACGAGCAGGCCCTCGAGCGGCGAGGTCATGCGGCGACCCTCAAAAAAAGAAGGTGTACCCTGGGGTACACCTTCGTGGAAGCGGACCGCCGGCCGGCGGCGCTGCTGCACGCGACCGGACGGAAGCCAGGCGCCTTTCGCGCCGGGCAATCTCGACTCATGCCCCTCGTCCCTTCGACCTGGCGATCTTTCGACTCACTCGATCGAGAATCTACGTCGTTGGCCCGGCGGGGCAAGCACGACCGACAACGGGACGTGTCCCGGACCTCACTCGGCCCAGAAGAGGATCCGGTCGACGGCCTCCTCCCAGAATCCCCGGTCGTCCCGGAAGCGACTGTCGCGCACGATTACCGGCGTGTCGTCGTCCCAGAAGATCACGCGACCGTCATCGAAGAAAACGTCATTCCGATCGCCCAGGCCGAATCCCTTCTCGAGGCACCAGCTCCGGCCCCATACGGGATGCCCCGCACCCGATCGGCAGAACGCCGGACCCCGGCCGCGGTTTGCGCGGAAGCGTCGGTCGATGCGGTCGTCGTCGATCACGATGACGCGGCCATCTCCGTCCCGCAGGATGATCTGGCCGTCCTGACGACCGTCGCGGCGGTCGTCCCGGCTATCGCCACGGATGACGATCCTGCCGTCGTCGCCGTCGTCATCGTCGTCATCGTCGTCGTCGTCGATGATGATGACCTGGTCGTGATCGTCGCCGTTCTGTTTCTTCACCTGCCCCGGGGGTCCGTCTGCGTCCTTGTCGTGCCCGCGGGCCTTGCCGTGCCCCTGGGCGTACGCGTCGAGCGGCGCCGCCGCGATCATCGCCACGAGCACCCCCATCAGCCCGATCTCCATCGCTCGCATCGATATTATCCTCCCGTTCCGGGCGGCCCTGGTGCTATACCCGCGGACCACGGAGACGGGTCCGGGGATCCGACCCCGAACGCGGTTTCGACCTCCTGAGTGGGAATCACGCTGGCGGGGGTCGAACGAGGGACGGCACGATCATGGGTTCTCGGAGAGCGGGATCTTCCGGACACCCCCCTCCTTCTGGAACTCGTCCAGGAGGACCCTGCCTCCGGTCATCTCGTAGACGGTGCGGGGTCCGACCCGGATCCGCACGTTGGGAAGGTCCAGCGGCACCGCGACCCGGTAGCTCGCTCGCGAGTCTCGATTCTGGACGAGGACGGAACCGTGACCGACGACGAAGCCGACGGAATCGCTTCGCACCTCGACCCGCGCCGTGTCCCCGCCGGTCCGGATGAGCTCGATCGACCCCTCGGTCTGCCCGGCCTCGAACACGACCTCCAGACCGCCACTCGGCACCCAAGCGACGCCGGCATCTTGTCCCCCGGGATCGGGGACCGCGGGCCCGGGGGGACGCTCGGCCTCGGACCCGCGCACGATCCTCTCGACGACCTCCAGGAGCGGGGACCCTGGGACGATGGCGGCGACGACGGCGCCCGCCACGAGCAGGCCCGCCAGCGAGGCCGCCAGGAGGGTTCGATGACCGCCCGTCGTTCGGGGAAGGGTCCGCCGCTCCGCCTCTTCGACTACCGCCTCGACCGCAATCTCCGGAGCTTCGCGATCGAGCGTCCGGAGCAGCCCCGCCGTCCGCTCCAGCTCGACCTCCAGCGATTCCTTGCGCGCCCGACACGCCTCGCAGGTCTCGAGGTGTTCGAGGACGTCCCTCGACCCCCGCTCGTCCAGCTCGCCGTCGATCAGAGCCTGAAGCTCGCCATCATCCGGATGCATCGGCCTCCTCGTAAGCGATTCGGAACGCCAGCGTAGCGCGTACGATCAGCTTGCCGACCCCCGACGCCCGGTAGTCGAGGGCGCTCGCGATCTCCTGGTACGAATAACCCTCGTGTCGCATCAGGAGGGCCTGACGATAGCGAAGCGGCAAGCGATCCAGGGCTCGCCGAACGCGCCGTCTCCGCTCGCGGACCACGAGCTCTTCGTCGGGTGCCGGCTCGGGCTCCGCGTACATGAACATCGTTGGATGGGCCTCGTGGAGGTTTCTCCTCCTACTCCTCTTCCTGTGCTCGTCCCGCACCAGGTTGTTCGAGACGGCCGCCAGCCAGGCCCGCCGATCTCTCGGCCACTCCCCTCGCTGATACAGCCGCACGAACGCCTCCTGGGCGATATCCGTGGCCAAGGCCGGATCCCCGGTCAGACGGCTCAGGTAACGGAAGAGCGAGTCGAACTCTTCCGCGAAGATCCGCCGGAAATCCTCCGCGAATCCCTCATCCCGACTCACGTCCCGCTCTCACCCATCCAGGGAGATCTCCATACAGGGAACGCGCGAGGCCTCGATATCTTGGCGCCGGAGGGCCTGGATCAGCGGAGCTTCCGGGGATTCAGAACCGCCATTCGACGCCGAACAGGAAGGATCTCGGCAGAAGAACCAGGTCCCGCGCGCCGCCGGACCTCGTTGCGAGCTGACGCCCGAGCATGTTCCCGTGGTCGAGAACGTTGAGGACGTCGAGATAGGTGGTGATCGACCTGTCCGGACCGCGGCCCTCGAACCGCCACCGTCGACGGATACCCAGATCCAGTCGCAGATACGGCGGGAGCCGATCCGCGTTGAGGGCCCCCGGCGCGCGCACCGGGGTGCCGCTGAACTCGACCTCGCCGGTGAGCTGATCGAAGACCTCCCAGTCGAAGCCGCCCGCCAGCGGGCTGGTCGGCGACCCCGCCGCGGCCTGGAAGGCAGTCGTCAGGGTGGTTGCCGCTGTAATCCGGTACGAGGCCTCCACCGCCAGGGAACGGCTGCGCTCGAAGCGGGGCCGGTACGTGACGTCGCCAGCCGTCCTCCGGGCCGCGCTCCACTCGACCACCGTCCGCGCGTCGACCCGATCTCCCCCGTAGGCGAGCATGAGGCCGATCCCGTGGGCCTGCCCCCGCCCGCGTCCGAATCCGGCCGTCGCGTAGGGTTGATCGGTCACGGGGGCGACCAGGACGAGGCCATCCATCCACCGGAGGTAGCCGTCCAGCGTCAGATGGATTCGATCGGCGAGCCTCGCCTCGAGCGCCGCGGCGAGCTGGTCCGACCGGGCCAGGGGAACGCCGGTCGCGCCCACCGCGACCAGCGGCTCGATGGCGTAGGCCGCGTTGAGCAACGACTCCTCGTTGGTGAGCGACTGCACGACCTGATGGACGCGACCGAAACCACCGGAGAGGGTCAAGCGATCATCCGGCCGGTAATGGACCGAAAATCGCGGCTCGATCCCGAATCCTCCGTCCTCGATGTGGATCGCCCGCGCCCCGCCGTTGATCAGCCATCGATCCCGCGGGATCCAGCGCCGCTCCAGGTACGTGGAGACGAGCGTCGGGCGCGCCTCGAGGGCATAGCCAGGCTCCAGCGGCGCGGCCCCCTCTCCGATCGCATGGCTCGCCGTTTCGTAGACCGATGCGAGCCGCTCCACCGTCACGCCGAGCCGACCGACGTTCGAAGCGTCCCTCCAGGCGACGTCGCCCGATGCACCCCAGTGCGCCAGGCGGTTGTGCATCCGGTGACGCTCGGTGACCGATCCCCACTCGATATTCGACCGCGAGGCGGCGCGGAAAAGCTTGAGTCGCACCTCCGAGCCATCGGCCGAGGTGCGGCTCCAGGAGAACGCATCCGTTCCGCTCGACCAGCCGACGGAGTTGTGCAGATCCGGGAACTCTTCGGGGAACCCGATCCGGCCGTCATCTCCACCGGCGGATGACGACAGCCAGTTGTCGGTGTGCAGCGAGACGACCGCGAACGTACCGCCCAGGGCCTCCAGCTCGAGCTTGCCCAGGATGTCCTCGAACCCACTGTCCTCGGTTCCGCGCGCATAGCCTCGTCGGATCAGGTCGTACGTCGTTCGCCGGCCCGCCAGGAGGACCCCCCCGGCCACGCGCGGCAACGGGAGCTGGAGCGCCAGCCGAACGTCCGGCACGCCCGCCCCGCCGCGGACCTCGATTTTCCGGCCCGGCGTGCGGGTTTCTACATCGACGACGCTGGAGAGTCGACCACCATACCGCGCCGGGAGGACGCCCGTGTGCGCGACGATCCGGGAGACCGCGTCCGGGGGAATGGCCGAAAGGATCCCGCTCGTGTTGTAGCCGTTGTAGACGGGAACGCCGTCCAGGAGTATCAGGTTCTGGTCCGCCGCGCCCCCACGAACGTGGACCTGGGTGGCGTTCTCCTCCGCCATGTCGACACCGGGGACGATCCTGAGGGGGGTCAGGACGTCGGGATGACCGACCAGCGGGCTGGACCAGATGATATCGGCCGACAGCTGGCGTGAGCCGATCTCGGGCAGGCCGTTGGCCAGGAGAGCCGAAGGGCTCCCGATGTCCGGGCCCGCTGCAATGACCGAGATGCCCGGCTGGACCACGAAACGGGTCCTCAGCCTGACGTCGAGATCGAGCCCGCCCTCCTTCGGGACGGTGATCGTGAGTCTCAGGGGATCATAGGCGAACCGCGAGAACCGGATCTCGTATTCGCCCGGCTCGAGTCCGCTGATCTGGTACCCGCCCGAGGCGTCCGACCAGGTGACCCGGTTCTCGGCCGGGAGCTCGATCTGAACGCCGGCCACCGGCTCGTTCCGGTCCGAAAGGATCGATCCACGCACCGACCCGCTGCCGACGACGGGTCCGATCGTCGTGACCACGATAAGGGCGAGTTCGATCATCTTTCAGGCCGTCCCCTTGATGCGAAGGCACCCTTCAATATAGGGGTTCGACCCGACTCCATGCCCCGAGGGGCGGATCGAGCCGGGCGACGGCCCGCCGAGCCATTCGCTCCCTGTTACGGCGTCTTCCTGACCTGAAGGCTGAACCTCCCGTCGTTCATCACGTCACTGACATCGAAACCGAACTTGTAGCCGCGGATGACCCCGCCGAGCCGGAGTCCGAGACGGCCGTTGATCGCGTCGTCGACCCTCACCCCCATGTCGAACCCGGCCACCCGTCGCTCGACGGCCAACCGGAGCTTTCCGTCCACGGCCGCCTCCAGGTCGGGGTCGACCGAGAAATCGTGCGTCGCCCACCGGGTCGAGGTCTCGAGCCGCTGATAGAGGCCCTCGAAACGATCGTAGACCCCGACCAGCCTCTCGTACCACCGGAACATTCGGCTGCCCTCCCAGCGCGCGACGAAAGCTTCGCCGACCCGCGTCCCGATGTCTTCCACATCGTCCCCGTCCTCCTCTGTGGTCGGGGCGCCGAAATCCTCGGCGAACTCACGCTGGAAGGCCTCGAAGCGGGCACCGACATCGACCTCGACCGCTGCCTCGGGGACCGGCGTCGACCAGGCCCTCGGCCGCGGAGCCCATGCCTCGTACAGGGTCAGCGCGGGAACGGCTCGCCTCGTCGCCGATTCCGCCGTGTCCTGCGCGGGTGAGGGCCGGGCTGCCACGACAGCCAGGACAATGACCACCCCCGTCCCCGTGGCCCGCGCGCGCCGACTCATCGATAGCTCACGAGCTCCAGGTCTTCGTCGATGATGATCCCTACATCCTTCGCGTAGACCTTGTACTCCTCTTCATCCTCGAGGGGGTTGGACTCCCGGAGCCGCATCGTGTCGGTGAAGTTCCCGGCCGGCACCTCGACGGACAGTCCCAGCTCGACGACCTCGCCTTCGTCCGCGGCCTCCGGCGCGACCTCCATCTGGAACCGCATCCCGGGCCGGGGGTCGGCCGGCATGATGATCCCCGGGCGGCTCCCCGGGGCGTCGGCCCGCCACTCCGACTCGTGGGAGACGATCTCGCCGTCCTCGTAGTTGTCGACGTCCTCCCCGAAATAGCAGACCGTTCCGCCGCTCGCCTGGGCGAAGAAATTGCGGGAGACCTCGACCAGGTCTCCGTCCTCGAACTCGCGCTCCTCGATGACCCGCGTCGTGACTCCACCGACCATCTCGGTCTCGTCCAGCACGGTGATCACCGCGCGCTCGCCGCCGCCCTCGAGAACCCACTCCGAGCCTACCCTCATGGGGAAGTACGGGTTGGTGGCCTCCAGGCTGAATCCGCCCGCGGAGGGCGCGCACACGGAGAGGTCGAGGGTCGTCGCCACGTCCTGGGCACGTGCGGACGAGACCGCTCCCAGAGTCAGGACGACAGCCAGAATCGACCTGCTACAGATCACCGCACTCCTGATCGGTCGGAATGGGCGTCCCGCCGTCCGGCGCGTCCTGAACGAAGCTCGTCAGCTCCAGGGCGCCGTCGATCACCAGACCAACACCGAGCGCGAAGACCTTGAACCCCATGTCACCATCCAAGGGATTGAACTCGAGGACGCGGATGGTCTTCCTGAACCTCCCCGCCGGCACCGTGACCGGTCCCGAGCCGACGATCTTCGCTCTGTCCTCCGCGACCCCAGGCGCGATCTCGTTGGGGTACTTCATCCCCGGCCTCGGGTCGGCAGGCATGAAGATCCCCGCCTGGTTCGGCGGATCATCGGCGCACCACGCTCCCTCGTGGATGATCTCGTCATCCTCGAAGATATCGACGTCCTCGCCATAGTAGCAGATGGTCCCGTCCGGAGCTTTGGCGAAATAGTTCCACGAGACCTCGAGCAGCTCCTCGTCCTCCCACTCCCGCTCTTCGATCACGCGCGTCGTGATCGCGTCGATTACCCTGGTCTCATCGAGAACCGTGATCTGCAGTTCGACAAGCTCCCCACCTCCTCCCCGGCGTAGAACCACTGGCTGCCCACTTCCATCGGAAAATACGGATGGGACCCGAGCGTGAACCCCGCCTGGCCGGGGGCACAGATGGCGGGATCCAACCTCTTGCCCGACTCCTGCAGCGCAATCGGCCCCACGGCTCCCTCCAGTCCGCTCGGCGGTTCCTCATTGCAGGCGGGCAGCAGGATCAGGAGCGCGGGTATGGCCAGCGCCACGCCACGTATCATGGGGGCTCCTTTCGGAAAGGGTTTCCTCTGTCCGGGGAACGCGTGGGCCGTGGCGTTTGTGGCGGCAGGGAGGCTCGGACATCACTCGAAGCCCACCAGATCGAGCCCCCGTCGTGGGCCCTTGCGAGCTGGACGTGGCCATGAAAGTCGTGG
>JBOHRW010000029.1:0-8612 GCA_050732935.1 Gemmatimonadota bacterium | reverse complement strand
GACCGCGCCCTCGAGATCGTGAACGCCCTCCAACCCGAGGCCGCCCGGCACGGCTTCCTCGCGGCGTCGCTCGCCCTGGCCGCGGTCCAGGCCCTCGGGGAACCCGTCCAGGTGCATCTGGTCGGCTCGGCCGACGACGACCGGCTGAGGGCTCTCTGGCGGACGGCCTGGCGTCGCTATGCGCCCGCCCGCGTCACCGAGATCCTCGATCCCGCCCTCGACGGCGACCGGCTGGCGAGCCTGGGCTATCCCAAGGACGGCCCGCCCCGCGCCTACGTCTGCGTCGGGGAACGCTGCCTCGAGCCCGTCACCGAGCCCGACGCCCTGGCGGGCCAGCTCGGCGAGGTGGCGAGCCCCGGACGCCTTGACCGACAGCGCACGAGACCCTGAGCCGGGCGTCCGCCGGCCGAAGCCTCACTGCACGGCGTCGAAGACGACGGTGGCGGGCGGCGCCTTGTTGCCTACCCGGTCGGTGATCGTGACCGACAGGGTATGGATTCCGGGCGCGAGCGGGATGTCCGGCGGTGGTATGGGAAGGACGGTCGTGCTGGGGCCGGGGGGTACCCACGAGGCCAGGTGGTATCGGATTCCCCGGGTCGTCACCAGGACGAATCGCAGGGTCTTCACGTCCAGGCCGAAGCCGGCCCGGTCCCGGTAGCGCACCTCGATTCCGTCCGGGCTGCGTTCCATCGTAACCGTGGGCGCGGCGAATCCTTCGGGAAGCGGCTCGCCGGGTCCGCCCAGGCGCGCCAGCGCGATGTCGGCCTCGCCCTCCAGCCGATGCGACGGATGACCGTTCAGGGCGAAGACGAGATCGCCCGCTTCGGGAGCCGTCCATACGACGGGCTTCCGCGGCCAGGCGAACCAGCGACCGGCCCCGAACCGGGCCACGACCTCCCCGACCGCGGCTTCACCGACGGGCACCGGAGCCGCGTGCGGATCGTTCGCGCGCGCCTGGCCCTCCACCCACACCGCGATCCGCTCGCCGGCAGCCAGCTTCACCCTCGCGCCACCCGCGCGATCGTCCACACCCCCGCCCGGCGACGCGCCGTCGGCCGGCCGGTCGACCGCGAGCCGCAGGGCGGAGACTCCCTCGGGCACGCTCTGGGCGAAGCCGGGATCCGCGATCGCCATGAGGGCGGCCGCCACGAGGCCAGCCGCGACGAGCCGCGCGATGATCGGAGAGGTTTCGTGAGTCATCTTCGGACCTGGACGATCGCGCCACGAGCGGAGGCGCGATCCGCGGGAGGAGCCGATGGGACCGGCGGTCCCTACACCGTGTACGAAAGGAGCGCCCGCGCCCGCGATATGTGGCGCAGGCGGTTGAGCGCCTTCTCCTTGATCTGACGGACGCGCTCGCGGGTGATCCCCAGCACCGAGCCGATCTCCTCGAGCGTCATCGCCTCGTTGCCGTCGAGCCCGTAATAGAGCTTCAGGATCTTGGCCTCGCGGGGCTTCAGCGAGTCGAGCGAATCCTGGATCGACGTCTTGAGGGCCCCATCGAAGGCATTGTCGTCCGGCGCCGGGCTCTCGTCGTCCGGGAGATAATCGAGCAGCTTGTTGTCCTCGCCGGGGGTCAGCGGGGCGTCGAGGCTCAGGTGCGCCTGGGTGATCGACATCGTCCGCCGGACCTCCTCGATCGGGATGTCCATCTCGTTCGCGATCTCCTCGGCCGACGGCTCGCGCCCGAGCTCCTGCAGAAGCGCGTTCGACCGCCGCCCGATCCGGTGCAGGGTGCCGGCTCGATTGAGCGGCACGCGGACGATCCTGGACTGCTCGGCCAGCGCCTGGAGAATGGCCTGCCGGATCCACCACACGGCGTAGGAGATGAACTTGATGCCCTTGGTTTCATCGAACTTGTGGGCGGCCCGGATCAGGCCGACGTTCCCCTCGTTGATCAGATCGGACAGCGACACGCCCTGGTTCTGGTACTTCTTGGCCACGCTGACGACGAAGCGAAGGTTGGACCGGCAGAGCTTCTCGAGCGCCTGCTGGTCCCCCTCGCGAATGCGGCGGGCGAGCCGCGCCTCCTCGTCACGCGTGATGAGGGGGTAGCGGCTGATTTCCTTGAGGTAGAGGTCCAGCGACCCTTCGTCGAAGCTGGCGCGTTTCGATTTGTTCAGCTCCATGGCTCCAGGTCCCGGTCTCCCTGAGGCGGATGGAAGGTCATGTGGTCGGCCTGAACAGATGTGGGCCGATTATACCATACCAGGGCAAACCGTGTCTACGGTGTAGGGCGAGAAAAGAGGCTTTCGGGGATCACCGGATCAGATCCCCGATCCGCCCGAAGCGGATCTCCGAGAGCCCGGGTAGCGGGCTCGCCGACTCCTTGGAGAAGTACACGACCAGCGGGCGGCCCTTGATGGCGTCCTCCGGAACGAACCCCCAGTAGCGGCTGTCGGCCGAGTTGTCCCGGTTGTCGCCCATCACGAAATAGCTCTCGGGGGGCACCACGATCGGCCCCCAGTTGTCCCGGGACGGGCGGTATTCGGCGGGATCGACCCCCGGGGCCAGGAAGCGCCGCTGCCACGCGAACTGGGGGCGGTACTGGTCGTCGACACCGTCCACGTGCTCGGCGTACGGCTCGCGCGGCCGCTCCCCGTTCCGGTAGAGAGCCTTGTCGCGCATCTCCAGCGTGTCACCGGGGACGCCGACGACGCGCTTCACGTAGTCGGGGTCGGGCTCGTACTCGTTGTACGGGTCGGGATAGACGAAGACCACGATGTCGCCACGCTGGACCTCCCGGAAGCCGGGCAGATACAGGTCGGTGCCCGGGATCTGGGCCCCGTAGACCGCCTTGTTGACCAGCAGGAAGTCCCCGATCAGGAGCGTATCCTCCATCGAGCCGGTCGGGATCTTGAAGGCCTGGATCAGGAAGGTCCGGATCAGGATGAAAAGGACGAAGGCCACCGCGATCGATTTCGTCCACTCCCAGATCACGCGGGCGAACGGAGCTGGCTCCGGCGCGCGCCGGGGAGGCGTGTACTTCTTCGGTGTGGACTTCGTGGGGTTCCGGGCCAAGGTCTTCCTCCTCCTGATGGACCACGCGCGTTGGTCGGCGCGTGAATGGCCCTCAAAATACACTCGAACGGCCCCGGTGTTCAGGTCGGGACACGAGCGTTGACGATCCTGCCGGAGCTACGTATCGATCTGCGCCTTCTGGAGCTTCCCGGAGTAGTCGACGTAGACGGTCTTGGTCTCGGTGAAGAAATCGTAGACCGGCCAGCCGCCTTCGCGGTGACCGTTCCCGGTGTCCTTGACGCCACCGAACGGAAAGTGGGCCTCGGCGCCGATCGTGGGGCCATTGACGTAGGTGATCCCGGCCTCGATCCGCTCGATCGCCCGGAAGGCGGCGCTCACGTCGCTGGTGTAGATCGAGGACGACAGCCCGTAGCGGACGCCGTTCATGACCTCGATCCCCTCGTCCAGCGATTCCACCCGCAGGACCGAGAGGACGGGTCCGAAGATCTCCTCGGTGGCGATCCGCATGTCCGGCCCGACGCCGGTGAAGATCGTGGGGCGGTAGAACCAGCCGCGGGCCAGCTCTTCGCCGTCCGGACGGGAGCCGCCCAGGCGCAGGGTCGCGCCCTCCTCCTGCCCGATCCGAACGTACTTCTCGACCTTCTCGCGCGCGTCCTCGTTGATGAGAGGACCGACGTCGGTGCCCGCCCGGCGGCCGTCCCCCAAGGTCAGCTTCCCCGCCCGGCCGGCCAGCCGGTCGACGAGCTCATCGTGGATCGGCGACTCGACGACGAGCCGCGAGGTCGCCGTGCAGCGCTGGCCGGTCGTCCCGAAGGCGCCCCAGAGGATGCCCTCGAGGGCCAGGTCCAGGTCGGCGTCGGCCATGACGAGCTGGGCGTTCTTCCCCCCCATCTCGAGCGACACCGGCTTGCCGCGCTCGCCGCACCACCCGGCGATCCGCCAGCCGACGGCGGTCGAGCCGGTGAACGAGACCCCGCTGATGTCGGGATGCTGGACCAGGGGAGCGCCCGCGTCGGGGCCGAACCCGGTGACGAGCTGGATCACGTTCGGCGGCAACCCTGCCTTTAGCAGCACCTCGACGAACTTGACCGCCGACCATGGCGTGTCCTCGGCCGGCTTCCAGACGACCGCGCAGCCACAGACGAGGGCCGGGAAGATCTTCCACGAGGGGACCGCGATCGGGAAGTTCCAGGGCGTCACGATCCCGAACACGCCGGCCGGCCGGCGGGTCGTGAACCCGATCTTGCTCGGGAGCTCGGAGGGCGCCGTGCGACCGAACAGGCGCCGGCCCTCGCTGGCCGCGTAGTAGGCGGTGTCGATCGCCTCCTGCACGTCGCCCCGAGTCTCGACGAGCGGCTTCCCCATCTCGCGGGTCATCCCGTCGGCGATCTCGTCCTTCTGCTCGGTCAGGAGGTCGCCCGCCCGCTTCAGGACCTCGCCGCGCTTGGGGGCCGGGATCCGGCTCCACTCGCGGAAGCCCTTCCAGGCGGCGGCCACCGCGCGCTCGACGTCGATCGGGCCGCTCGCCGCGAAGACGCCGATCAGGTCGTCGGTATCGGCGGGGTTGCGGTTCTCGAACGTGGCGCCGCCGTCGGCGGCGGCCCACTCGCCGCCGATGAAGTTTCGGTAGGTCTCGGACACACGGGCCTCCGGTTGGCTGGGGCGGATGGATGCGGTCTTCGTAGTCATGGTCTGCCTCGGAAGGGGCCGGGCTGCGGGGTGATCCCAGGGCCTGATGAGCCGGATGGATCAAAAGCTAGAGGACCAGGCGGACCCCAGCAAACGACGGAAGATTCCGGTTCGCTTGAAAGGGGTCAGTAGAACTATTGACGCATGTCAGGCCGTCAGTGCAGACCTCGCCCTCGACGCCGCCCCTCCGCCGCCCGCCACCGCTCCTCCTCCTCCTCGGTTTCGCGGATCAGGCCCGGAACCGGCACCGGCTTGAAGCGCTCGTCGATCGCCACGAACGTGGTCAGGCAGGAATTGGTGTGCCGCACCTCCCCCGACAGCAGATCCTCCGCCTCGACCTTGACCCCGATCAGCATCGACGTGCGACCGACCCAGTGCACCGACGCCCGCAGAGAGACGAGATCGCCGATATGGATCGGCGACTTGAAATCGACCCGGTCGATCGACGCCGTGATGGCGTGCCGGCCGGCATGCCGTGCGGCGCATACATAAGCCGTCTCATCCACCTGGCGGAGAATCCATCCACCGTGGACGGAGCCGAAGATGTTCCGGGTCTCCGGCGCCGCCAGAATGCTGATCGTGACACGGCTGGCTGATACGGGCCTGGGGAGCTGGTCGGGGTCTCCACCGCAAGCGGAACGGCTCAACGGGCTCGAGACCACGCCGCATCGAGCGCGGTAACGACCCGAGGATGTAGAGGATCGTCGGCGCTGGCGAAATGGACGGGACGGTCGAGATCCGCCGTGACCTGTCGAACCAGGGTCGTCACCTGCCGCGGTCCGGTCACGACCTGTATGAACCGGCGTGTCTCCGCGAGACGCTCCCGAAGGATATCGCCATAACGTCTTGTAAATACGGGGCTTGCACGTTTACTCAATGGTCTGAGTAATTTACCTCAGGCCGCTCTGCAAAGGCAACCCGACAGGTCAGTTCGAAGCAGGTTCCAGTCACAACAGAAGGGCGGCGCCCGGAAGCGCCGCCCTGGCTGGCGCGCGGCCATGTCGACCGCGCTCGTCAGATCCTCGGGTCTACCGGTACTCGTCGGTTCCCGACGCGCCGGGCTCATCCACCGGATTGCCGAGCTCGGTCAGGCCGGCGTCCTCGGGCACGTTCCCGCAGGCGATCGGTGTCCCGTCCGCGGAGTGCACCTGCACGAACAGGCTCTCGGCGGTCGGGTCCAGCATCGACATGCCGATTGTGGTCGTGCTCTGGCCGGTATCGGCGCTGGCCGAGATGTCCTCGAGCGGCGCGATCACGCCCATGTCGTCGTCACACGCGCCGCGATGCAGGTGCGCGCTGTACGTCTCGCCGGCCGTCAGGCCATCCAGGTCGAGGTTCACCTCGACACCGTCGGCGATCGGCGTCACGGTCGCGGTGCCGGTGATGCCGCTCTCGGCCTTGGCCTCGAGCCCGATCTCGACGGGGCCGGCCTCGACCCCGGTATCGGTCAGGCCCGGATCGTCCAGGCCCGGGTCGTCCGGTAACCCGGTCTCGTCGGTGATCGGCTCGGCCATCTCGCCTTCGTCCTGCCCCTCCGCGCATGCGGCGAGCGCGAACGCTCCGGCGATGGCGAGCGTGGCGAGGAATCTGCTGTGCTTCCTCATGTTTCCTCCTGCTGGAGAGTTTATCGCTGTCGTCCGCACCCCGTGGGTCCCGGGCGCGACTTCACGCTCGATACTGACCCCATGCTAACCCGGAGACGCGTCGAGGCACCGTCAGAAACCCGACATGGCCGAGGATGGGGCAGATTCTGCTCGTTCCTACCATCAAAACGCAGCTTCGCGTGGAATCGCCAAGCCATCGCGACCATGGCCGGGGGCGGGTCTCCCGGTGCCTACCCCTTACCAGCCCGGCGCGAGCTGGAAGCCCCAGCGCCAGCCCTCTTCCGGGCGCTGGAACGGGTACGCGTAGTAGACCTCGGCCACGATCGCCCCGAACAAGTTGAAGCGCAGCGAGCTCCCGGCGCTGAAGACGGGGATCCGCTCGGTCGACTCACGGGCCAGGTCGAACTCGGGCGACTCGTCCTTTGTCCAGGCGACGGCGCCGTCCACGAACCCGACCAGCTCGGTCGGCAGGAAGCTGGCGCCCAGTAGGCCGTAGCCCTCGGTGCCGAAGAGCGGCACCCGGAACTCGGCGTTGGCAACCGCGATCCGGCTCCCGATCAGCCGGTCGAACTCGGGGCAGGCGTTCTGGTCGCCGGGGACGTCGGTGCACTCGGCGGGCTCGAACGACCCCGCCTCGTACCCGCGGACGAGGGTCGGGTAGCCGACGAAGAGGGGGGTCAGCCGGTCGTTCTCGGCGTCGCCACCGTAGCGGCCCAGGTGGAATCCCCGTATGGCGAACGTCACCGGCCGGGCGAAGAAGTAGCGCCGCCAGTCGAGCAGCAGGTCGGCGAAGTTGAGCGTCCCCGCGTTCCCCCCCACTTCGAACCGCGAGCGGCCGCCCCGGACGGGCGAAGTGAAGCCGAAGAACGAGTAATCCTCGACGTAGGCGACGCTGCCGGTCCCGAGATTGAGCCCGTCCGGCGAGGGGAGGTCTCGCTCGACCTCGGAGACGGGCTGGCCGCCCACGAAGGTGGTCGTGAGTGCCTCGATGTCGAAACCGATGTTGGCGAAGCCGACCTCGCCCTCCACGCGGCGGGTCGTGGAGAACGGATACTGCCCGATGAGGCTGGCCCGGTTGTAGTAGGTCCGGTTGAGCTGCAGGGTGACCTCGCGCGCCGGGACGCCCTCGATCACCGGAAAGCGGACGCTCGGAAACACGCTGCGGTACGTCTGCCGCCCCACCTGGTAGCCCCAGTTGAAGCGGTCCCCCAGGTTCACGTAGGTGAGGACGCCGCCCAGGTCCTTGGGTCCCCCGTTGGCCTGGACCCCGAGCGCGAGCTGGCGGTTGCCGAGGAGGTCGCCGAAGAAGAAGCCGATCGAGCCCCCGACCGAGGTCCCGAACCGGTCGACCGCCACCCCCGCCGAGGGAGGCGCGACGTAGTCGAGCGAGAGGGCGGAATCGTACGCCTTCTCCTCGAAACCCCGCGCGCTTTCCAGCTCCTGGCGGGGGCTCGCCAGGTAACTGGCCACCACGACCGGCGGGCTCGACGTGGTCGGTGGGAGAACGGCCGCCACGGCGGGCCCTCCGGATCCGGTGACGGGCGTCCCCCGCGCCCGGTCGGCCGGAAGGGTCGCGCCGCGATAGCCACCGTCGCGGAACACGCTGAACGCCAGGCGTCCCGATTGGCTCGCCACGCTGAGCGCCCGGGAGAGCTCGGTGATCCCGCTCACCCCGGTCGTCGCCCGCGTCACCTGGTACGTCTCGCCCGTGGACAGGTCCTGCCGATAGACGTCGCTGAAGCCCTCGCGGTCGGAGACGAAGTAGAGGCTTTCGCCGTCGGGAGAATATTGCGGGCTCACGTGCTTGAAGTCGCCGAGCGGACGCTCCACCCGTACCTGCCGTGTCTCGACGTCGTAGAAGCCGAGTCCCATCCGCGGGAGCTGCAGATCGTCGAGCGCGGCGCCGGGGCCGCGGTCGGTGGCGAATGCGATCGTCCGACCATCCGGCGACCAGGCCGGTCCCAGCTCGGCGAACGGATCCTCCGTCAGCCGTTCGACGGCGCCGCTCGCGAGGTCGACCCGAAACAGGTCGACGATCGCCCCCGCCGAGCCGGAGAGCGCGATCGACGCGCCGTCGGGCGACCAGGCGATGTCGAAGAGGGCGTCGACCCCGTCCAGATCGAGGGTCCGGACGACCTCACGGCGCCCCACGTCGGCGATCGCGATGCCGTTGTCGCCCTCCGCGAACGTGACGAACGCGAACTGCTGGCCGTCGGGCGACCACGTGCCGGCGGAGTTCAGGAACGCGATGGCGTCGAAGTGGGGGTTGCGGTCGGTCGAGGCGAGTTTGCCCAGGACCTGGCCCGTCCCCACGTCGCCCACGTACAGGTCGATCGT
>JBOHRW010000028.1:0-5878 GCA_050732935.1 Gemmatimonadota bacterium | reverse complement strand
AGAAGGCCATACGCGTCCTCCGCTACCAGCCCAACCGGGTCGCACGTCGCCTCAGGACCCAGGACCGCTCCAGCAAGCTCATCGGGGTGCTCGTACCGGACATCCAGAACCCCTTCTACGTCGAGGTCGTGCGCGGCATCGAGGATCGCGCCTATGCCAACCATTACGCGGTCCTCATGTGCAACTTCGCCCAGGAGGAGGCGAAGGAGCGGCTCTATCTCGACATCATGCAATCGGAGTCGGTGGATGGGCTGATCGTCGCGCCGGCTCACCAGCGCGACCGGAAGGTGGTCGATCTCGCCCGGAGCGGGCTGCCGATCGTCTGCGTGGACCGGGGCTTGAGCGGCATCGACGTGGACGTGATCGTGGTCGACAACCGGCACGGGGCGCGCGAAGCGGTGGAGCACCTCGCGCGGCTCGGCCACCGCCGGATCGCCTACGTCGCGGGCCTGCCGCAGATCCCGAGCACGATGGAGCGGCTCCAGGGCTACGAGGACGCGCTGTCGTCCCGCGGGATCGACAAAGACGAGGAGCTCGTCCGCTTCGGGGACTCGAAGCACGAGAGCGGCCGGCGACTGACGCGCGAACTGCTCGACCTGCCTCATCCCCCGACCGCTCTCTTCACCGGCAACAACCTGATCACCCTGGGCGCCCTCGAGACGATCCACGGGCGAGGACTCCGCATCCCCGACGAGGTCGCCATTGTAGGGTTCGACGACATGTACTGGTCTATCTCTCTCAACCCGCCCCTCACGGCGGTCAGCCAGCCGGGGCACGAGATCGGTCTCCGGGCGGCCGACATGCTCTTTCAGCGCATCGCCGAGCCGGACCGGCCCTGCGCGAAGCTCGTGCTGAAGACGACGCTCGTGGTGCGTCGGTCCTGCGGCTCGAGACCCACACCCCAGTCCGGAGACGGAGGAGATTCATGAGCACGTGCGTATCCGTTCCGAGGCGCGGAGCGGCCGTGGCCGCGGTCGTCACTGCCGTCGTCCTGATCTGCCTCGCGCCGGCGGAGCTCGAGGCGCAGACGGGTCAGGTGAGGGGTCAGGTCACCTCCGAAGGCGACGGGGACTTCCTGCCCGGCGCGCAGGTCGCGCTCGAGGGAACCTCGCTGGGGGCGGTGACCGACCGGAACGGTCGCTACCGCATCGAGGGCGTGCCCGTGGGAGACTACACGCTCGTGGTGAGCTATCTCGGCTACGACGAGTTCCGGGCGGATGTCTCGGTCTCCGACGACGAGATCGAGGAGCAGAACGCCTCGATCGAGGCGAGTTTTGTCCAGGCCGAGGGGATCACCGTCCAGCTCCGGCAAGGCCAGGCCAAGGCGCTCATGCTGCAACGCACGTCGTCCACCATCGTCAACATCGTCGACCAGGAGCAGATCCAGCTCTTTCCCGACCTCAACACGGCCGAGGTCCTTCAGCGGGTTCCCGGTGTCAACATCCGCCGCAGCCTGGGAGAAGGACAGTTCGTCTTTATCCGCGGGACCGAGCCTCGCTTTACCTCGGTGACCGTCAACGGGCAGAAGATCGCCACACCTGCGGACGCGGAACGATTCGTCCCGCTGGACGTGATCTCGGCCAACCAGCTCGCCTCACTCAAGGTCACCAAGGCGCTGACACCGGATATGGACGCCGATGCGATCGGCGGGACCGTGGACCTGGTGACACGCAGCGCCTTCGACATGGAGAGCAGCGATCGATACTTCCAGCTCACTGGCGGCGGCGGGTACAGCGAACTCGGCGACGAGCCGTTGTACCAGTCTACTCTGACGTTCAGCGACCTGTTCGCGGACGACAAGTTTGGCTTCACGATCAACGCCAATTACAACCAGATCAATCGCATCAGTCACAACAACGAAATCGAGTGGGGCGACATCGAAACCGTGGACGAAGTCGAGATTCCGTTCGCGCTCACAGACCTGCAGCTCAGGCGCTACGACAATCAACGGGATCGGTACGGCGTGAATGCCGACCTGGAGTACCGGCCCAGAGAACGCAGTCGGTTCTTCGTTCGAGGGATGTACAACAAGCGGGACGATTACCAATACCGAAACCTGAGTCGCTTCCAGGTAGATCAGGGCGATTACCTGAGTCCCACGAGCGTTACGGGTTCGCGCCTGGTGCGCGGGATGCAGGATCGGACGGAAACCCAGCTCATCACGAACATCGCGGCTGGGGGCGACCACACCTTCGAGCGTTGGCTTGTCGATTACACCATGGCCTATTCCTACGCCGAACAGGACAAGGACGGCCAGATCATTCCCGAGTTCCGTCTGAACGAGGACGTCGACCTGGAGGTCGACCTCTCGAACCCGAATACGCCCGGATTCACGATTACCAATCTGGACGCGGCCTACGTTCAGGATCCCGCCAACTACGAGCTGAACGGGATCGACTTCCGTAATGAGTTCACATCCGATAGAGAGACGATTCTGGCTTTGAACCTCGAGTATCCTTATGTGATCGGCGACAACTCGGCGAGTCTGAAGTTCGGCGGGAAGGCACGTTATAAGAACAAGGATCGTCACGATCAGCGATGGGAGTATTCATGGGAGGGCGACGAGGAGGTCACGCTCGAAAGCTTCGCTACGGACGCGGTGGACGAACCGTTCCTTGACGGCGCCTATGAGTTCGGACCGACGATCGACGTCGACGAGATCCGTGACTTCTTCGCCGAGCACCGGAATGGTCTTCTGGAGGAGGAAGTCCGTTTCGATGATTCGATCGGAGACGCGTACGAGGCTGGTGAACACATCTACGCCACTTATGCGATGACGAGGATGCAGCTCGGCCGGCTCATGGTGCTGGGGGGCGCGCGCCATGAGTTCACGTCCACGGATTATTCTGGAACGCGGCTCATGTTCGACGTGGAGGGAGAGTTCGTCGACGCTGTCCCAGTCGACGATGACCGGTCGTACAACCACTTCTTTCCAATGGCGCAGTTGCGTTACGCGATCACCAACCGGACGAATCTCCGTTTCGCGGGCACGACCGGAATCGCGCGGCCAAACTACTTCGATCTGGTTCCTTACTTCATGGTCTTTCCGGAGGACGAGGAGATCATACGCGGCAACTCCGAGCTCGATCCGACGTACGCTGTGAGCTGGGATCTTCTGGGCGAACACTACTTCGAGGGGATCGGTATCCTGTCTGCCGGCGTCTTCTACAAGGCGCTCGACGACATCATCTACATCCGGCAGTTCGAGGAGACGGAGGGGCCTTTCGTTGGCTTCGACGTCGAGCAGCCGGTCAATGGCGGGAGCGCGAACCTGTACGGAGTGGAGCTCAACTGGCAGCAGCAGTTCACGTTCCTTCCCGGCTTCTGGAGTGGCTTCGGGATCTACGGGAACTACACCTACACCAAGTCGGAAGCCGATCTGCTCTTCCGCGATTGGACCACCCTCCCAGGTCAGGCCAGCGACTCCGGCAATCTCGCGTTCACCTATGAGGGCTACGGCCTGGATGCGCGCATCAGCATGAACTTCAATGGCAAGTTCATCGACGAGGTCGGCGACTCCCCTGCGGAGGACGAGATCATCGACGACCATGTGCAGTGGGATTTTTCCTCCAGCTACAGTGTCATGCCCCAGCTCGATTTGTACTTCAACGTGGTCAACCTCACCGACGAGCCAAGGCGCGATTATGTCGGCGTGTCGAGTCGTCCGCGGCAGCGGGAGTTCTACTCCTGGTGGTCGACCTTCGGGATCAAGTTCACGCCGTGACAGGCGGGAGACACCGGCAAGGCGGGCGAGCTCCCCTGCTGCTGCTGGGGATCGCCGCGGGCCTGGCCTCCGGCCCCGCCAGCGTCCCGGCGTTGGCGCAGGAGCCGGAGCGATTCACGAACTCGATCGGGATGGACCTGGTTCTGATCGAGCCAGGGTCGTTCACGATGGGCGAGACGAACCGGATTCCCGCTGAGATGTTGGAGGAAATGAGCTACCTGACGGAGGGCGACTGGGACGAGCGGCCGGCACACCGCGTCACGATCAGTCAGCCATACTGGATCGGCGTGACCGAGGTGACCCTCGATCAGTACCGGCAATTCGATCCGAGGTTCGAGGGTTCGGGCGATCACGCCCCGTACGTCTCGGGGGTGAGCTGGTACGAAGCGCAGGCCTTCACCGAATGGCTGAGCGAGAAGGAGGGCAAGCCCTACCGGTTGCCGACCGAGGCCGAGTGGGAGTACGCCGCTCGCGCCGGGACGACGACGCTGTTCTGGGCGGGTGATGCGCCGGCCGCCCCCGGGACGGCCAACCCGTGGGGGCTCGAGAACGCGCACGCCGGCGTGGCGGAATGGGTTCTGGATTGGCACGGAGCGTACACGGCCGTAGACCGCACCGACCCGATCGGTCCAGCCGAAGGGATGGCGAAGGTCGTGCGCGGAGGTGGCCTCGATCGCGGTACCCCTTACTACGCGCGGTCCGCCAATCGGGCCGGCATGGCCCCCGACTTCCCGCCCGCGGAGGCCCGCGAGCAGCTGGCCGCGATGGCGCTCGCCGGCGGGCCCGGTGAAGGCGTGGAGCCCGTCAAGGACGCCCCCGCGGGATTCCGGGAACCCGAGGCCAATCGGTACAGCGACTTCGTCCGCGACGTCCTCGGAAACCAGGGGAACCATCCGATCGGCCTGCGCGTCGTCCAGGCCCCGCCCCCGGAGAGCACCGGGACGGCACCGCTCACGCCCTTCTTCCAGCGGGCCGTCAAGCAAACCGCGGAGGCTGTGCGGCTGGGCCCGCCCGCCGACCAACCCTACTTCCGGAAGCGCCGGCTGCTTCCGATCCCGCCCGAGAACACGCCGGTCGAGAGGCTGGACGCGATCCAGACGGCCGGCTTCCATCCCGGTATTCTGCGTCACCAGCACAGCCCGGCACTGGAAGTGGCCCCCAACGGCGACCTGATCGCCGTCTACTACACGTCGGTGGACGAGGTCACGCCGGACGTGGCGCTTCTGGCGACGCGGCTCCGCTTCGGCGCCGACGCCTGGGACATGCCGAGCTTCTTCATCGACTTCCCGGACGTCGACGATCACGCCCCGATGCTGTGGCTGGACGGCGACAGCCTGCGCTTCTTCTGGGGTGCGAACAAGCTCGACTCGGGCTTCCCCTTCCAGTGGACGTCCTCGGGCGACAACGGAGCCACGTGGACCGAAGTGTCGTACCCCGTCTTCGAGACACCGGTGGGGGAGCACTCCGCCCAGCCGATCACGAGCGCGTTCCGCGATTCGTCAGGGACCATCTACGTGGCGAGCGATGGCGAAGGGCCTGAGTCGGTGTTGTGGGTGAGCCATAACGACGGAGAGACGTGGATCGACCCCGGCGGCCGAACCGGCGGGCGCCACACAGCCTTCGTGTTGCTCGAGGACGGGCGGATCCTCGGCATGGGCGGGAAGAGCTCCGACATCGAGGGATATATGCCGAAGTCGATCTCGTCCGATGGCGGGAAGACCTGGACGGTGTCGAAGACCCCCTTTCCGTCACTGGGAAGCAACCAGCGCCCGACCGTTCTCCGCCTCGCCAGCGGGCGGCTCTTCTTTGCCGGCGATCTGCAGCGGCGGGACGGGTTCCAGCCCGAGGGGTTCACCGAGCGCGGGGCGTACGTGGCGCTGTCCGATGACGAGGGCGAGATGTGGATGATCAAGCGTCTGCCGGGGGCCGAAGAGCACGAGCGGGCCGAGCGGCGTGCGGAGATGCGCGGGGAGACGATCGGCTATTCGGTCGCGCGCCAGGCCCCTAACGGCATCATCCACCTCATCACCTCGATGAACGCGCAGGCGCTCCACTTCGCGCTCAACGAGGCGTGGATATTGGCGGAAGAGGAAACCATGCCGATGACCGTCTCGACGGGATCGGTCACGCTGGGCTCCTCGGCGACGAGCATCG
>JBOHRW010000027.1:0-10600 GCA_050732935.1 Gemmatimonadota bacterium | reverse complement strand
TCGACCCACTTCGCCATCATCGCCTGCTCGTCGTGGCCGGCTGCAGCCTCCGCTTCCTGCGCGGTCACGGGAGCGGCCATGAACAGGGCGACGAACACGGCGAGAGGGGCCTGGATCCACTTCGGTCGCATGGCAGGTCTCTCCTTGCGGACGGGGTTCGGCTGGCAGGTAGTCGGATCTGGGAGAGACTATCGCCCTCAGCGCTCCCCGTCCAGATAGTCGACCGCCTGCTCGCGACGGAAGAGGAGGTCGACCGTCCGGACGGCGGCGTCCCCGCCCGGAGCAGCCCCGACGAGGACGTAGATCTTCCCGCTGTCCGGGTACTCCGAAACCTCCGGCTCCTCCATCGTGGAGAGGGCCAGGATCTCGAGCGGGCCGTCGCCCGTGTTGCGCACTCCGTGCGCGCCGCCAGGGCCCGGGGGGCAGAGGAAGAAATCGCCCGGGCGGACATCGCGGACCCCCTCCGGGGTCCTGAGCTGGCCATAGCCCCGGCGGACGAAGAACAGCTCCTCGTTGACGAGATGCGCGTGGTAGGGAACGGAGGCTTTGCCCGGCGGCACGATCCAGTGGCCAGCCCCGAGCTTCCGACCGCCGCTCCGCCGCGAGATGTCCCCCCAGTCAGCGGCGAAGCGCACGCCGCCCTCGAACCTCTCGTACTCCAGATCCCCCAAATTGACGACATCGACGCTCATCGGATAGCTTCCCTTCTCATGCCGGATCGCGAAGAGATCGAGCGGGCGATCGGCGCCGTTTTCGCCTCCGCCGAGCTCCAGGAGGCGGGGCTCAAGCAGCGCCGCGCGCTCAAGCTGCTGGACCAGGGTGTCTGGGAGGGCACGGTGACGCCCTTCTACCAGGCTCGCGCCGAGCAGCGCATCAACAGCCATCTTCGCAACCTCTGGGACGCCGCGAGCCGGGACCGGGTCGTGCACCCGCTCGAGTAGCCGCCGGCCGGGCCCACACCCGAGGCACCTCCCGGACCGAAGCGGGTAACGATCGTCGCGCGGCCGTCCCCCAGCCCGGCCGGCGATGATATCCACCCCGGCGCCAAGAGCGCAATCTCGGGAGGCCCATGCAGGAGCGCATCCTCGAGTTCCTCGTCCCCTTCCTCAGCGCGTACGGCTACCCGACCCTCTTCCTGGTGACGTTCCTGGAGACGAGCGCGTTCCTGGGGCTCGTGGCGCCGGGCGAGACGATCATCGTGCTGTGCGGCTTCTACGCCTACCGCGGCGTGCTCGACCCGTGGGCGGTGGGTGCGCTGGCGATCCTGGGGGCGATCGGCGGCGACCAGGTCGGGTACCTCATCGGACGCACGTTCGGCTACGGGGTCGTGGACCGCTTCGGCAAGTACTTCTTCTTCGACGAGAAGCGACTTCGGATGACAGAGCGGTTCTACGAGAACCACGGCGGCAAGACGGTCTTCTTCGGCCGGTTCATGTCGATCCTGCGTTCGTTCGGGCCCGTCGTGGCCGGGATCAGCGGGATGCCGTACTCGTGCTTCCTGCCGTGGAGCGTGCTCTCGTGTATCATCTGGGGAGCCGTCTTCACCCTGATCGGGTTTTTCTTCGGCGCTTCCTGGGACATCATCGAGCGTTACATGGGCTGGGGAGGCGCGATCGGCTTCGTGCTCGGCATCGCGCTCCTGCTGTGGGTCTTCCATCGGAAGCGCGAGCACGAACTGGAAGAGGAGCTGGCCTCGACCGAGGAAAGCTGATCCCGCGATACGAAGTCCATCACCTGAAGAGAGGAATCCGATGCCCGAAAGGACCTTCTGCAGGTGCGTGCCCTCGCTCCTCGCACCGCTGGCGATCGCGCTGGGTCTGACCTTCGTCGCGTGCGGGGGCGCGGGCGGGCCCCGCGCGGAGACCGATCGCAACGTGCTCCACCTCTACCTGGAGTCCGATCCCGCCAGCCTCGATCCCATCCAGGCGGTCGACGTCTACCGCGGCCGGTTGATCGTCTACCTGTTCGACGGCCTCGTGCAGTACAGGGACGAGCGCCTGCAGCCGAATCTGGCGGAGCGGTGGGAGGTCTCCGAGGACGGAGAGATCTACACGTTCTTCCTGCGTGACGACGTGACCTTCCACAACGGGCGGAGGCTCACCGCCGAGGACGTCCGCTACTCGTTCGAACGGGCGCTCCGGCCCGCGAGCCGGAGCCCGCTCACCTGGGTGTTCGACTTCATCGACGGGGCCAGCGAGATGGCCGAGGGCGAGGCGGACCGCCTGCGCGGGCTCGAGGTCCTGGACCCGCGCACCGTCCGGATCACCCTCAGGCAGCCGTACGCGCCCTTTCTGTCGCTCATGGCCATGCCCGCCGCCCACATCGTCCCGCGCGAAGAGATCGAGCGCAAGGGAGAGGGGTTCTCCGAGGCGCCCGTCGGGACGGGTCCGTGGGTCTTCGAGTCGTGGGCCCACGACGACGTGATCCGGCTGACGGCGAACCACCGCTACCACGGCGGGGAGCCCAAGGCGGACGGCATGGAGATCCGGATCATCCCCGAGACGACGACGGTGATCGCCGAGTTCGAGAGCGGGAACCTCGACTGGGCGGACCTGAACGAGTTCCCGAAGCCGGAGTACCATCGTTTCGCCGCGAACTCCGACTGGCAACCGTTCATCCATACCCGGCCCGCCCTCGTCACGTACTACCTCGCGCTCAACAACGCCAAGGAGAAGTTCACCGATACGCGGGTCCGGCAGGCCCTCAACTACGCGGTCGACGTAGCCGCGATCGCGGAGGCCATCTATCCGGGCGAGACCATCCTCTCTCACGGCCCGATCCCACCCGGGCTCCCCGGCTACCGCGAGGACGGCGAGCCGTACGGCTACGATCCCGACCGCGCTCGCGAGCTGCTGGCCGACGCCGGCGCCGATGGTCTGACGTTCGACGTCTTCTTCCGGTCGCTCGCCTTGAACCAGCGCTTCCTCGAGGCCGTGCAGGCGAACCTCGCGAGCGTGGGCGTGACGATGAACCTCCAGCAGCGGGACTGGACCGCCGTCCGGCAGGCCATGCAGCAGGGCGAGCTGGACGCCTACCTCGCCAACTGGTACGCCGACTACCCCGACGCCGAGAACTTCCTCTACCCCCTCTTCTACAGCGAAATGGCGGGAGCGGGCGGGAACGCCGCTTTCTATTCGAGCGCGGTCGTGGACTCGCTGATCCTCCAGGCGCGCCGCACCCTCGACGACGAGGAACGCATCGCGATGTACGCCCGCGCCGACAGCCTCATCCAGGCTGATGCGCCGTGGATCTTCACCGTCCACCCCGTCGACGCCGACATCGTCCAGCCGTGGATCGACGGCTACGAGATCCCGATGGTGTTCTACGCGAACAAGTGGCTGGACGTGGGGCTCCGGGGCGGCGAGGAGCTGGCGGAAACCCCGTAAGCGCCTCCATCCATCGATGGAATCCAGTCCGCCTAGCCGGGGTCGTGAACGCCGCGCTCCTCCTCCTGCGCGGATTCTTCCAGTTCGAGATCGCGACAGATGCGCAGAAAAGGGGATTGTTGAGAGCGCCGCCGGCGCTGTCACACCGGGAGAAGCCTAGGAGACGCCCCGGTCCACCCCCAGCGCACCGAGCGCGTACCAGATCCCGAACAGCAGGCCCAGGACCCCGGCGGAGGGCACAAGGAGCGGCAGCCGGTCGGCGACGGCGCGGCGCGCCAGCCCGTATCCGAAGACGACGGACAGGGCCACCATCGAGATCGCCGTCCCCAGCGCGAAGACGGTGAGCGTGAGGACCGCATCGGCCCGACCGGGGATCGCGGCGGCCAGCAGGAGCCCCGTACCCGCCGTTCCGCCGAGCCCGTGAACGAGGCCGATGCCGAACGAGGCGAGGGGGGAGCGACCTATCCCCTCGGCGTGTGGGTGGTCATGGACTGGAACGTGCTCCCCGCCCGGATGGATCGCGTCCGCGTGGGCTTCCCCGTGCGCGTGGGGATGGGCGTGCCACACCTCGCCATGGGCGTGCGGGTGCGCGTGGAAGACGCCGCGCCGCCAGCGCAGGAGGAGACGCGCGGCCAGGATCACGATCAGGACACCCACCGCGAACTCGGCCCCGCGCTGAACGATCTCGGGCAGGCGCGCTCCCAGCAGCACGATCGGAACCCCGAACAGAAAGAGCGTCGTGGCGTGGCCGAGGCCCCAGAAGAGCCCCAGCACGCCGGCCTGGCGCGCGGTGCGCTCGTCGGAGAGGACCAGCGTCGAGACCGCGGTCAGATGATCGGGGTCGGTGGCGTGGCGCAGCCCGAGGAGGAGGGCCGCCATGAGCGCGAGATCCAGGCTTCCTACAGCCGCCATGCGTAGCCCACCTTGAAGAAGAAGGTCCGGTCGCTCCGGGTTAGATCGAACTCGCTCGTCCCCTGGTAGTTGTCGCTGTAGCCGACGAAGATCACGGTCTGGGGGTTCAGCTTGTAGGAGAAGAGGAGCTGCGAGAAGACACGCTGCTGGTCGGGCTCGACTTCCTCCACGAAGATGGCTGGGTTGAAGTCGTGGTCGCGGAGCTGGACGATCGCCCTGACGAACGTGCGCACGTTGAAGTGATAGAGGGCCCGGATCTCGGTCAGGTTGGCGGTGAAGATCCGCGCGCCCTCCAGCGACAGGCGCTGATAGGTGTGATCCAGCCCGAGCTCGAAGGATCGGCCGATCCGCAGGTCGAGGCGCGGCACCAGAAAAACCTCGTCCGCGCGGCGCACGTTGTCGAAATCGATCTCGTGGCCGCCGGAGAGGAAGGCTCCGAATCCCAGCCATCCCAGCGGTCGCACCTCGAATTCCAGGCGCGGCTCGACCAGATCGAACGTCCGGCCGGCGAAGGCGGCCCGGCTCCAGGTGGTCCACGCACGGGCGCTGCTCTGCCAGGGCCCCTGGTAGTTCACCGCCAGGACGTACTGCCGCTCGAGCAGGTCCCCGTCCTGCTCTTCCTGCCAGGCGGCCTCGCCTTCGATCGAGATGCGGTTGAACCATCCACCGCCTTCGCCCCAGAAGATCCGCTCCAGATCGGCCTCGGTACCCCGGAAGCCGACCTGGGGGACGAACCCGAAGTCGGCCCGGAAGTCGTCGCGGACGTCGGTCCAGTCCACCGAGGCGGCCCAGTCGCGGCTGTCGTAGTCGTACTCGACCGCGTAGCCGAGCCCCGGGAACGATCCAGGCTCCTGACCGAACTCGGCGGCCACCGGGTCGGGATAATCGGTCGTCGTGCCCGCCACCAGGAAGGAGGCGGACTGGGTGGGCGAGAACCGCAGGAAGCCATCCCCCGCCACCACTCGGTTGTGATAGCCCTCGGCCTCGCGGCCGGTATAGGCCAAGCCGAGCGTCGACGCCTCGCCCACGTCGCGCCTGTAGCGCGCCACGACCCCCGTCACGTCCTGCTCGAGCGATGTCTGCTCCGACTGCTGAGGTCCGGGGAAGATCAGGTTGTTGAGCCGGTCCAGCGTCGCGAACGCGCCGACCGCGTTGGATCCTTCTTTCCCCGTCAGCTTGACCCCCACGTCGGGATCGGCCACGGTGCGGGTGAACACCAGGTCGCCGGGTACCTGAATGAACTCGGAGCCTTCCAGAAAGAACGGTCGCTTCTCGGGGAAGAAGAGGGCGAACCTCTGGTTGACCTCGAGCTGCGCGGCGTCCGCCTCGACCTGGCTGAAGTCGGGATTGAGGGTCGCGCCCAGGGACATGCTGGGGGTGAACCCCCAGCTCGCCGTGAGTCCGCCCTCCATGACCCCCTCGTCGAGCTCCAGGTCCCCGTTCGGGAAGTCCTCCCGCCGATCCGTGCGCGCGGCGGTCAGGGTCGGGGTGAGCTGCAGATCGATGCCAGGCGCGATCCCCTGGAATCCGGTGATCTCGTTCGCCTGGCAGAGCAGGCAGTTGTTGTCCCGGTCACGCGGGCCGCTCGTCATGCGGTGTCGATTCGTGCGAGGATACGACCGCTCGAGGATGAAGCCCCAGGTCTGGACCTCTTCCGTCCGCGGGAAGCGCAGGCTCTTGAACGGGATCCCCGCCTCGACCACGTACCCCTCGTCGGTGATCCGTGCGGCCGAATCCCAGATCGCATCCCAGGAGAAGTCCTCGATGTCCTGGCTGGGGATGAGGATCGCGTCGGCCTGGACGCCGAGCGCCGTCACCCGGAACTCGAACGCCCGACGCTGGTCGTGGAACGGATCGATGAGGAACGTGAACTGGTCGAAGACGAAGCCCTGGTCGCGGTCGGTGAGGTAGGCGCGGATCGCGTCGGGATCCGGGTCGCGGGCCTCGCAGCCGATGTAGAGCCTGGCCTCGTCGAACGTTATCCGGCAGACGCTCTCGACCGGCGGCTCCACATTGTCGCCCGGGAGCCACTCCCACTCGAGCGGGATCGGCTGGGCCGAGGCCCAGGCCGGCTCGTCGAGGACGCCGTCGACGTCGAGCGGGGATCCGGCGCGCCGGACGTCATAGGAAGGTGCCGGCGGAAGGTCGCGCCCTTCCCCGGCCGAGCCTTCCTGGGCCGTGGCGGACGCCGCCACCGCCACGAGACCTAGCGGAACCGTGAAAAGGGCGGAGGCCCGGCAGGATGCCATGCAGCGCACGCTTCCCCTACGCGCCGCCCGCGTTCACGGTGTCCCGTTTCCCCGAGATCCTAGCGCGTCCATGTGTTGTTCTGCGGATTGACGTCCCCCCACTCCGGACCGGCGTTCACCGTGATCTCCTCTACGCGTGCGGGAAGGCTCATCGTCGCCGTGGCCCGGTCCGAGCCGTAGAACGCCTCGACGGGGATCGTGACGGTGGCGGAGGCGCCGGTGTCGGTGGACGCGACCACCCGCGCCGGCATCAGCAGCTCGCCGCGCTGGTCTACCGAGACGGTGACGATCCAGCGGTCGCCGGCCTGATCCTGGTCGACCCCCAGGACCGCCATGTCGCTCGTCGCCGTCGTCTCGATCCAGCCGTGCCAGAACCAGCCCAGCTCCATGCCGAGCTGGTCCTGCATCAGGCGGTAGAAGTCCGCCGGCCGGGGATGCTTGAAGGACCATACCTCGAAGTAGCGGCGGAGGGCGGCGTCGAAGGCCTCGTCGCCGGCGATCGCGCGCAGCGCGTTCAGCATGACCGCCGGCTTGATGTAGGCGCCGATGCCGAGGGCGATGTTCCCCCCGAACTCGTCGGGGAACGTGCCGATGGGTTGCTCCTCGTAGGTCCGAGTCCCCATCACGTACTGGGCGACGTTCAGGAGCTCGGGGGTGCTCTCCGGGAGGTAGGCACGCTTGCTGAGCTGGTTGATGAACGTGTCGATGCCCTCGTCCATCCAGGCGTAGCGGCGCTCGTCGGAGCCGACGATCATCGGAAACCACATGTGCCCCCACTCGTGGTCGAGGACGTCGAACAGCCCTTCGCGGTCCTCCTCGGGCGCCACGAAGACGACCATCGGGTACTCCATCCCGAGCACCGGCCCCTCGATGGCGGTCGCGGTGGGGTACGGGTACTCGCCGAGATAGTCGGAGTAGAACTCGATCGAGTGGCGGGTCATGGCGGCGGCCTCCCCCCAGGCCCGGGCTTCGGGCCGGTAGAGGGCCTGGATCAGAACGTCGCCCGCGCTGGTCGCGTCCCAGACCAGGCGCGGACCGGCCGCCCACGCGAAGTCGCGCACGTTCTCCGCGTGGAAGCGCCAGGTCAGCGTTCCGGTGGTGGTGGGCCGGAAGGTCGCCGGATCGCCGAGCTCGCCCGCGGTCACGACGTTCACGACCTGTGTCCCGCTCCGCGCCGAGGCGAGCCGCTCCCGCTGCCCGGCGGTCAGAACCTCCTCGGCGTTCTCCAGCTCGCCGGTGGCTCCGACCAGATACCCCGCCGGCACCGTCAGCGCGACATCGAAGGCGCCGTACTCCAGATAGAACTCGCCCTGCCCCAGGTACGGCATGGTGTTCCAGCCGTGAATGTCGTCGTAGACGGCGAGACGCGGATACCACTGGGCGAGGACATAATGATCACCCTCGTGCCCCATCCGGTCGGCGCCGGTCTCGGGGACGACGAAGCTCCAGTCGATCGCGAACGTGGTCGTGCCTTCTGGTGGCAGGGGCTCGGCGAGATCGACCCGCATGAGGGTTCCGGTGATCCGCGTCTCGAGCGCCTGGCCGGCCGCCTCGACCCGCGAGATCGTGTAGCCGCCTCCGGCCTCCGATCCCCCGAACCGTCCCTCCTGCGGGAACGTCTGCGCACCCTGGCTCCCGGGGGCGAAGAGGTTCTGGTCGAGCTGCAGCCACAGGAAGCGCAGCGTGTCCGGCGAGCGGTTGGTGTACGTGATCGTCTCCGAGCCCGACACCGATGCGGTCGCCGGATCCAGCGTCGCCCGGATGTCGTAGTCGACCCGCTGCTGCCAGTACTGCGGCCCCGGCTGGCCGGCTCCCGTACGGTAGACGTTGGGGGTCGGCAGGTCCGGCAGCGCGAACCGCGGATCGACCGCGGTCCCCTCCACATCCTGGGCGACGGCCGAGGCGACGGACCAGGCCAGCACCGACAGCGCGATGGCCGTGCCTTTCCAGAGCGACGTGTGGATCAACGTGGCCTCCTCATCGAATGCATGGATAGGTTGGAGCGGCTCTTCATCGTCGGCGCTCACCGAAGGATCCGCGCCGCAATCTCGTCCCCCGGACCCTTTCCGTCATGCTCCAGTACGCACTCCGTCGCATCGTCCATACGATCCCGGTCCTGCTGGGGGTCCTCGTCGTGACGTTCGTGCTCCTTTACATCGCCCCGGGCGACCCGGTCCTCGCCATGGTCGGCGACCGCTTCGATCCGGCGACCCTCGAGCGCCTGCGAGCCGAGCTCCATCTCGACGCGCCCATCTGGAAGCAGTTCTACCACTACGTGACCGGCCTTCTCCAGGGCGACTGGGGACGCTCGTACATCACCCGTCAACCCGTGCTCGAGGGGATCCTGGAGCACTTCCCGAAGACCCTGTACCTGGCCTCGGTGGCCATGCTCTTCGCCACGCTCTCGGGCGTGGCGATCGGCGTGCTTTCCGCCGTTCGCCAGTCGACCTGGATCGACAGCCTGGGGATGACGTTCGCGTTTCTCGGCATCTCCTTCCCCGTCTACTGGGTCGGGCTCATCCTGATCCTGGTCGTGGCGGTCGAGTGGGGCGCCCTGCCGCCCTCCGGCTACGGCGGCGGGGCGCTCCCCTATCTCATCCTGCCGGCGCTGACGCTCGGCATGCGCTCGACCGCGTACATCGCGCGTCTCACCCGCTCGTCGATGCTGGAGGTGATCCGGCTCGATTATGTCCGGACCGCCCGCGCCAAAGGCCTCGCCGAGTGGACGGTGATCGGCAAGCACGCGCTCAAAGCGGCCCTGATCCCGGTCGTGACCGCGATCGGGCTCGACTTCGGGGCCTACCTCTCGGGCTCGGTCCTCACCGAGTCGATCTTCGCCTGGCCCGGGATCGGCCGCTTCGCGCTGAACGCGATCCTGAAGCGCGACCTGCCGGTCATCCAGGGCACGGTGCTCTTCCTGGCGATCGTGTTCGTGCTGGTCAACCTGCTGGTGGACCTGCTGTACGGGGTTCTCGATCCCCGTGTAAGGCACGAGCGGGCGGAGGCATGAGGCCATGACCGCCTTCTGGCGTACTCTCCGGGGGAACCCCCTCGCCGTCACCGGTGCCGGCGTTGTCGCGCTCCTCGTGATCCTCGGGATCGCCGGGCCGTGGATCGCCCCGTACGACCCGCTCGTCCAGAACCTGGCCCGGGGCCTGGAAGGGCCGTCGGCGGAGCACTGGTTCGGGACCGACTCCTTCGGCCGCGACATCCTGTCGAGGGTCCTCTACGGCGCCCGGATCTCGCTCCTGGTGGGGGTGGCCTCCCAGGCGATCGCGTTCTCGCTGGGGGTCGTCCTGGGCGTCGTCTCCGGCTACTACGGCGGGCGGATCGAAACCTTCGTCATGCGGCTGGCCGACGTGACGCTGGCCTTCCCGACCCTCCTTCTACTGATCGCGATCACGGCCGCCTTCCAGCCCGGCCTCACCGTCGTGTTCGTCGCGATCGGCGTGGTCGGCTGGGCGGGGATGGCGCGGCTCGTGCGCTCCCAGGCGCTGGTCGTCCGCGAGCTGGATTTCATCCAGGCGGCGCGGGCGCTCGGGATGGGCGACCTGCGTCTTCTCGCCCGGCACGTCCTGCCCAACTGCCTGGCCCCCGCGATCATCGCCGTGACGCTCGGGATGGCGAGCGCGATCCTGCTCGAGGCCGCACTCTCCTTCATCGGTCTGGGCGCCCAGCCGCCGACCCCCTCGTGGGGCGCGATGATCTCCGACGGGCGCGACTTCCTGCGGACGGCCCCCTGGATCTCGATCTTCCCCGGCCTCGCGATCGGGCTCGTGGTTCTGGGGTTCAACCTGTTCGGGGATGGCCTCCGGGACGCCATGGACCCGCGGCTCCGGGGCGCCCGGGGCGCGATGCCGCGGCCGGAGTAGCCCGGCCTTTCGATCGTGCCGGCCCGCCGCTTAACGTTTTCCGGCCTTCCCTGGTCCAAGGAAGTGGAAGGGGGAACCGCCAGCGTGGAGAGGGGATGGACGATCGCGAGCTGGTCCGGCAGGCCCAGGACGGTGACCCGCAGGCTTACGACCGGCTGGTCGATCTCCATCAGCCCCGGAT
>JBOHRW010000026.1:0-4104 GCA_050732935.1 Gemmatimonadota bacterium | reverse complement strand
CGCCGATCCGGATCGGCGTACCCTTCTCCCTGGCCTTCTCCACGACCGCCTGGACGCGCTTCTCGCCCCCGATGTTGCCGGGGTTGATCCGCAGCTTGTCGACCCCGGCGTCGAGGGCCAGCAGCGCGACGCGGTAGTTGAAGTGGATATCGGCCACCAGCGGAATCGAGATCCCGGCCTTGATCTCGGGGAGGGCCTCGGCGCTCGCCTCGTCGGGGACCGTCACGCGTACGATGTCGCAGCCGGCCACCTCGAGGTTCCGGATCTGGTTCAACGTGCCCCAGACGTCGGTCGTCTTGGTCGTCGTCATGGACTGCACCGTCACCGGGGCATCGCCGCCCACGGGTACCTTGCCGACCATGACCTGTCGTGTCCGGCGTCGCTCGAGCATGTCCTCCGCTATCCGGCGTTGAAGTAGAAGAGCTCCGAACCGCTTGAAGTTACGCCGGTCCGGCCGGTCATCAAGCTGCAATCCGGTCAGTGGACTTCGACTGCCGACCGCTAGCTGGTCGTTGAAGAAGGTGGCAAGGCGTTCAAAATGGCCAAGATCAAGGCGTCCGACTGAGGAGACCCGAGGCGTACTGATAACGTACGCCGCAAGGTCTCCGAAGGAGGACAACGCAGATATTGGCCATTTTCAACGTCCTGCTAGTACACGTGCACCAGGAATGCCGCGCCCGGCCACCCCATGGTGGTGTTCGCGGCCCCGGCCGCGAGCGCCCCTTCCACCTCATGACGCGGGGCGACGTAGACGACCCCGTACCAGCGCCCGGGCTCGCCCAGGAGGGGGCCCAGGTCGAGCTCGAAGGAGCGCGGCGCCGGACGCCAGGCGATCGCCCAGGGCGGCACGATGCGCCCCTCGCCGCGGCCGTCGACATACGGCCCTGGCGGTGGATTCCCCGTCCCTGGGACAACCTCGGGCTCCCGACGCAGGAGCAGCAGGAGAGGCCGCAGGGATGGGTCGATGACCCGACCCGTCAACGGGGTTTTCGATCCCGGCCACGCCAGCCGTGGCGGGTCGATCTGCACGTAGCGCGCCATGAAGTCTTCGACCACGTAGACCGCTCCGTTCGCGGGGTCCGAGGCGATCCCGAGCCCGACGTGTGTGCGGTGCGGATCCAGGATCGTCTCGCGGTGGCCAGGCGAGGCCATGAGGCTGCCATGGGCGTCGTTCACATCGAAGGCGAGCCACGGGTCGGCCGTCCCGACCGGAACCAGGCCGCGCATCTGCCAGCGGTAGACGTTCTCCCGGACGTGGCCGGTCAGACCGGCCCGGGCGAGCCGCTCGTAGGGTGCCTGGCCGAGCTGGCCGTAGTGGCTGAAGAAGCCACCCGCGGCCATCGCCGAAGCGTGTCCCTGGGCCGCGATCGTCGCCAGCGAATCCAGGCGCACGGGAGCGACGCCGGCCGCGTGGCGGTCCGCGTTGATGGCGGCCAGGAGATCGATACGCGCCCCGGCATAGCGGTCCTGGATCGGGCTTTTCGGTGGACCCGACTGCGGGGAGAGGTGGTCCCGGGCGACGGTCACGCAGGCGGCCACCAGGGCCAACCCGGCGACCAGCGCCACTTCCGGTGATCGTCCCCACCGCCCGCTCAAGGGTAGAGGGACACGACCTCGGTGCCCGGATAGTAGGATTCCAGGATCCCACGAAAGGCCTGGCCGGCCGCGGCCCGCGCCATGGCCCCGACCTGACACATCCCGACCCCGTGCCCCCATCCGCCCCCCACCACGGTCAGCTCCTCGAGCGTCGCACCCTGGTAGACCGGCCGCAGCAGGAACTGCGTGCTGCGCAGGAGCCGGCCGTCGGCATCCGCGAACAGGCTCCGGATCTCGTTCTCGCTCACCAGGTATCGCCCCGTCGAAGTGATCACCTGGACGGCCAGGGCCCGGCCCTCCGGGGTGAACCGCACCACCTGCACGTCCGATACCCGTCCCACCCCCTGGGGTGGCATCGGGAGGAGCGCCGGCAGGTTCCGCTCGATGGTGTCCTGCAGCTCATCGGCGGTATAGGTGACCGTCCAGCGGAAGTAGCGCGACGCCTGGCACCAGTAGCCGCCGTCCGGGCGACGATCGTTGACCGGAACGAGATACGGGGCCGGCGGATCGTCGAACACGAGCTCCACGCGCGCCGTCGAGCCGCCGCAGGTGGAGTGGTAGTACGCGTCGACGAGATACCCCCGATAGAGCATGGCCAGTCCCCGGGTGGACCGCACCGCCCGGACGGCGAGCGAGTCAGGCGGCTGGGGCAGTCCCGCGTAGACCTGGTCGAGCACCGATCCGTAGACATCGAAGCCCAGCTCCGAGCGGCTCCCCAGGCGCTTGAGAGCATAGGTGCGCGCTGCCACGGCCTGCGCCCGCTGGGCTTCCCAGGCGCTCTGCCCGGGACGCCCCAGCTCCTTCGCGACGACGCCCTCGAGGTAGCGCTCGAGCGGAAGCACGTTGACGGCGGTCACCGTGCCGTCCGGACGGAGCTGGAACTCGACCGAGCCGGCGTAGGCGACGCCATCCAGGACCAGGGGGCCCGGTCCCAGGGGCTCCGCCCGCAACGGCCCCACATGCGGCTGGGACAGGTATCCGTCAGGGCGCCGCACGCGGAGCAGCGACTCGAAAGGAAGCTTGACCACGACCCAGGCGGAGCCCGCGTCTACGACCGCGATGGGTCCGGTCCGGTCCTCCTCCGCGATCTGCCAGCGGCCGCTCCCGGCCACGGAGATCGCCGAGTCCCCGACGGCGATCCCGACCCGGATGACCGGCTCCACCGACGGAAGCGGCGAGCCGATCCTAGCCTCGGGCAATCGACCCGGTGGCGTTCGTTCGCCACCGCAGGCGGTCAGGAGCAGGATGGGGACGGACAAAAAAAATCGCCCGCGACGGGCGATCCCCAAACGACCCTCGATCACTGCGGGTCGAGCGAGCGACTTACGCGCACACCGAATTTGCCTTCCGCGACGTCCTCCATGTCCAGATCCATATTGAAGCCCCGCCTCTCGAACTGGGTGGAGGCCTGGAAGCGGGAGTAGAACAACAGACCCCGCTCGACCCAGCCGAAGACCGTGGTATCTCCCCAGCGCGTGTTCAGCCACTGCTCGAGGCCGTTCCAGAAGCTCCCGCTGTCGGCGTACGTCGCTCCAACGAGCGGAAAGCCGAACGCGCGCGCGAAATCCCGTTCATAGGCATCGTATCGGAGCTGCACCGATGGGGATTCGAAGCCGAATCCCAGGAGGTGCGACCGGGCGGTCACCGCCCGCGCCTCGAGCGTGGGGCCGACACGCAGGGATGGTGCGGCCGAGGAATCCTGGGCCAGCCCGTCGTCCCAGCCGCTGAAAACGAAAAACGTCAGTGCGCAGATCGCGAGGGATGACACCGAAGGGAGGGCGTGCATGCTCATAAGGGTAATCATATCCCTTGGAACCGCAACAAGTTCCATGCCGCTGGTCGCTGAAGACGACCACAACGCATCGTCGCGCTCAGCTTTGAGCGACCCGTACCGACGGATCCCGTCTCCCCGCTAGAACGGCAGGTCGTCGTCGATGTCGTCCGCCTCCGGCCACTCGACATCGCGGTCGCCCCCGTCCTGTCGGTCATCCGACGGCACGCGGGCCCCGGACTCGCCGCGGCCCGCTCCGGACCCGGCCGAGTCGAGCATGATCATCTGGTTCGCCACGACCTCCGTCATGTATCGCTTCTGTCCCGTCTTTTGGTCGTCCCAGGATCGCGTCTGGATGCGCCCTTCGATGTAGACCTTGCTTCCCTTGCGCAGGTACTGCTGGCAGATCTCCGCCAGCCTTCGCCAGGTGACGATGTTGTGCCACTCCGTTTCCTGGGTCTGTCCCTCGTCGCCGGATCGCATCCAGTTCGTGGCCAGCGAGAACGTGGCCACCGGGACGCCGCTGGCCGTATGCCGCAGCTCGGGGTCCGCTCCCAGGTTGCCGATCAGCATCACCTTGTTCAAGCTTCGAGCCAACTCTCCTCCTCGTGTCCGAATGTCGGTCTTTCGACGTCTTCCTGTCTCAGAACCTCTGGGTTATGAATCTCTCGTGCCACGCTTTTCGCCACAGACCGACCGCCGTGAAGCAGACGATCAGAAACGATCCCCCCTTGGAG
>JBOHRW010000025.1:0-5978 GCA_050732935.1 Gemmatimonadota bacterium | reverse complement strand
AGTTCAGCAGATGTTGGGAAGGAACAGACTCGACTTCCCTGTTGAGTCATCTATGTGGCGATGTTTCACGCGGATCCTTCGGCTCGGATTTGACGCTGGGCGCCAGAATCCACCATCTGTTGCTGAGGGAAGGGCAATACTTTGCGGATCATCAGGCATCTCTCAGAACGCCACTCCCGCCGCGAATTTCAGGGAGCCATCGATGATGTCTTCGCCGGGCGAGTATCCGCCGAACTGAAGCCCGAGGATCGCCATCCCCCAGAGACGCTGGCCGCGCAACGAGAAGCCTCCATCGATCCACCATTCCCCGCGCGAATCGTCGATCTCCTCACCCTGAAACTCCAGATCCTCCCGGACGATCCGCAGATGTGGGAACAGGAAGGCGGCGCCGCGGATCCGGTCCTCGCCGAGCCGCCTCCCCACTCCGATCCCCAGTCCAATTCGGGTTTGCCGAGTGGACTCGCCCTCGATCACGGGGCTGTCGTCGGCCCACGTTCGGAAGGAGATGGCCGGACAGAAGGCCCGGTGAAGCCCCGTCCACGCCGTTCCGCCTCCCAGCGCGAGCCTGATCTCCTGGGGCGGCACGAGCTCCCGGCCGGCGGCGCCCGCCACCGCGCTCCATCCAAAGCTTCCCGAGACCCCGGAGTACTCACCCAGGAGCATCGAGACCTCTTCGAGCTCGAGGCGGACCGCCAGCGCCTGCTCCCCGGATTCGACCGGCCGACCGAGGCACTGCTGGGCTCGAGCTTCTACGACGGAGAGGGATGCGAAGAGAAGAAGAAGAGCCCCGACCCGGATGGCCTCCGGTGGCGTTCTATCCCAAACTTTCGATCCGGAGGCCAGGGACGCGCCGGAAATACTGTGGGGCACTCTGGAATAGACGAATGCACTCGCGCCAATTACGAGGCCCACGGATCCCTTGGCGACCAATCCGCATCACCCACTCGCTTCAGCACTTCAGCGAACCGCGCCTCCGACTCTCCGGCCTCAAACCAAGCTCGGAACGCCTCGCGCACCGACGCTGCAGACCCGCCGGGGAGGGGCGTCAAGACGGCAACGGCCTCCCCGTTCCGCTCGACCACGAATGAATCGCCCAGGTACCTGATTCTCCCAAGGATATCCTCGACTCGGCGTGCGAGATCAGTGAAGGAAACCCGATGTTCCATAACTCTCGAATCTGGGAAACTATGGATTCTGTGCAAGATCCAGGGGCGGGGGACCGTTCTCCCGCTAAGCAACGTGCAGGGCCGCGAACGGCACGGCGCGCTCCTTTCCCCGCAGCGCAGTGGGAGCCAGCGGCTCTCCCGACAGGCCCTCCGGCAGCACGAGGCGGTCGAGCAACGTCGTCGAGGCGACGATGTCGCGGCCCAGCTCGCGAGAGGCGGCGAGGAGCCGGGCCGCCGTGTTGAGGGTGTCGCCGACAAAGGCGATCTCGCGCTTGAGGTCCCCCATCTCCCCCGCCACGACGGTGCCGACGTGCAGCGCGGCGCGATACTCCGGCACAACGCCGAAGCGCTCCTCGTATTCGCCCGCCTTGGACGCGATCCGTCTCCGGACCGCGAAAGCGCAGAGGACGCAGCGCGCCTGCTCGAGGGCGTCTTCGGCGCGCCATGTCAGGATAGCCTCGTCGCCGACATACTTGTGGATGCCGGCGCCGTGATCGAGCGCCGCGTCGGTGACGTCGCGGAAGAACGCGTTCAGCAGTCCGTGGTAGGCGAGATCGTCGAGCCGTTCGGCCGCCGCGGTGGAGCTCTTCATGTCGATCAGGAGAAACACGCGCTCCTCCCGCCGCGGCCGGTGGTAGCGGCCGGTCAGGAGGTCCGCCAGCACGCCGAAGCCGAGAAGCCGGCCGACCTCGATCACGGCGTTGACCAGGAGCGACATTATCCCGGCGAAAGTCAGGACCTGGAAGAAGGTCCTGTCGAACGCGATGGGCTGCTGGTCCAGCGGATACATGAGCAGACGCGTGAGCTGCGTCGCCGCCACGATCAGAACCAGGTAGAGGGCGATCTTGAAAAGGAACACCGCGTAGAAGGGCCAATGCCGGACCGCGCGCAGCAGGCGCCAACGGCGGCCGGCGAGCTCGATCTGACACACCGGGACCGAGATGAGCAGCGAATTGATGATGCCCTGTATGCCCCCCACCCAGGGTTCGCCGACTGAGATCATCCAGCCGAAGACAAAGCTGATGACGGCGACGACCACCGCGATGATCCAGGTCAACCGCCACTCGGCCTGGCGCCGCGCGCGGTCGTCGGACTCGAACTGGTCGTCGGTGACGCGCTCGCCCGTTGAGGGGGCTTTCATCGCCGTCAAACCGCCTGCTTCAGGTGGCTTACATGGGCAGATTCGCCGAGGATCTGCGCAATAGAGTATGGCGCGGCTCGAGGACGCCGGCCAATGGCGCTCAACCGGGCGGCTGAGAGGTACGGTTTATGAGATGATCCCAATCCGAGAGGAAGCCCATGAAGATCGAGATCAAGAACCTGGACGCGGCGGACGAGATCCGGCCCATCGTGAAGGGGCGGATCGAGCTGTGCACGGTGGGCGGCCTGACCCTCGGGCGCGCCACCTACGAGCCGGGCTGGAAGTGGTCCGAGCACGTCGGAGCCGCGACCGGCGAGACGTGGTGCGAGGTCGAGCACGTCGTCCTCGTCGTCGAGGGCCGGATGGTCGTCGCCATGCGGGACGGCGAGCAGGTCGAGATCGGCCCCGACGACCTGTGCTTCATCCCGCCGGGACATGACAGCTGGGTGGTCGGTGACGAGCCGTACGTGTCGCTCCACCTGGTCGGGACGGAAGAGTACGCCCGAAGAGCCTGACACAGATCGTTGACGGCACTATGATCCAGGCGGTACCAGCACGATACGGCGAATCGCCTGGGAATCGTCCGATGCTGCGCTCGAGTAAGCTCGCCCGAAGCCCCTTCATGATCAGCGCCCTGCTGGTCGTCGTCACCTTTCGCCCGGCGACCGCACAGGAAGATCCCCCGGGGTCCGCCAGCTTCCGGATCGCCCAGGCCGAGCTCGAAGCCGGGCAGGCGTGGGAAGCCCGGGGCCTCTTCGAGCGGGCGATCCACGAGGGGTACCCCAAGGCCGCCGGATACCGCGCCCTGGCCGACGCCTACCTCGCCCTGGACAACCGCCTCTTCGACGCGCGGGAAGCGCTCGAGCGCTCGCTGGCCGCCGATTCCAGTGATGTCGCGACCTGGTACCGCCTGGCCCTGGTGAGCCTGCGCCTGGACGGCCTGGACGCCGAGAACCGGGCGCGGCGGGCCCTCCGGGAAGTGCTCCTCCGAGATCCCGATTACGCCGAGGCCTTCGAGCGCTGGCGCCGGCTCTACCTCGACCGGGACGACGCGCTGCGGGTGGCGGGAATCCTGGGAGCCCACCTGGACGAGAGCTACCGACCCGAGCTCGCCCTCCGGCGGATCGCCGTCCTGCACGACGCGGGCGCCTACGACGAGGCCCTCCGGGAACTCGAACGATTTCGGTCCCAGGTCGGTTCGATCGGCGGGTCGGGCGGCGAGCACGCGGCCGCGTGGTCCTACTACATGGGTGTCACGCTGGCCGCGCTCGGTCGCGACGAGGAGGGATGGCGCCACTACCGGCAGGGCCTCGAAGCCGCGCGGGACGCGTCCGATCTCGATCTCTACTTCGCCAACCTGGCGCCCCTCCTTCCCGATGACGTTCGCGAGGACTGGCCCGACCGCTCGCTCTCGAGCCGCAGGGACGAGCTGGTGGGCTGGTGGAACCGGCGCGACCCCTTGCCGATGAATGGCGTCAACGAGCGCTGGGTCGAGCAGCAGCGCCGGATCCGGTTCGTCCGCGAGACCTTCAAGTACCGGAAGCCGCTCGCCGTCGAGCGCCTGAACGCACTCCAGACGGAGGGCCTAGTGCTCCCGACTGTCGCGTCCCTCTCCGACGGACGGGCGCTGGACGGCCGCGCGGAGATCCACCTCCGGCATGGCGCGCCGGACATGAAGGCGGGCGTCGGCCAGGACGAGTGCGGGTTCTGGTACTACCGCCGGGAGGGGCTGCCCGAAGACGACTCCTTCGCCATCAACTTCCGTCGCATGTTCTTCGGGAACGACTGCGTGGTCAGCCGGCTGCCGACGACGCCGATGGGGCACGGTCACTTCGCGCCGGGTGGGATGGAGCCCTGGGACAGGCTCCGCATCATGGACGAGACGAAGGTCGATCTCGCGCTCGCGCTGGGGTCGGACTCGTACCCCTTCGAGATCGCGGAGCGGATCCCCCTCGACGTGGCTCCGGCCAACTTCTCCTACCGGCCGGGCACGACCGAGCTGACCGTCTACTTCAGCGTCCCGGTCGAGGCCGTGGCGGCGGGGACCAACCAGGCGCGGTACCGGAAGGGTCTCGTTGTCTACGACCAGGATTGGAAGGAGATCGCCCGCACCTCGGAGGAGATGCGATACAACCTGGGCGAAGCGCTGCCCGGCGACGCCCCGGGAGCGGCCTTCATCATCGATCTCTTCCGCGCCCGGATCCCTCCCGGCGACTACCACCTCGCGATCCAGCTCGACGACCGGCACGGGGAGGGGATCGGCATCTGGAAGGGGCCGGTGACGGTCCGTGCGTTCGGCCCCCGCCGCCTAGAGCTCTCGGATCTCCTGCTCGCGGCCGACGTCCGGAGCGAGGGGCTTCCCCGCTTCACGCGCTACGGACGGGTCGTGATGCCGCTTCCCTCCCGGAGCCTGGTCCGGGGCCAGCCCCTCTTTCTCTATTACGAGATCTACAACCTGGCCGCGGGATCTGACGGTATGTCCCGCTTCCGGATCGAATACGCCATCCGCTCGGAGCGGCTCGACCGGAGCGCCATCCGCCGGCTCTTTGAAGGCTTGGCGGGGCTGGTGGGCGTGCGCGACGAGCCGGACGGCGTCGTGCTCGCGTTCGATCGCGAAGCGGAGCTGACGGAGGGTGATCTCTGGCCCGAGGCCCTGTCCTTCGACACCCGGCAGCTCGACCCCGGGGCCTACCGGGTCGAGGTGACGGTTAAGGACCGGCTGGCGGGGGAGACCCGGGCCGAGCAGGCTGTGGAGTTCACGATCGTCGAGTGAGCTGTGGGCGACCCGCTGAGTCGGGTCAATCAGGCGCGCCCCTTCCAGTAGTCGGGCCGACTCTTCAGGTGCGCCATGGCGACAATCACGATCTCGGTTGGCCCAGGCTGATTGACGATACGATAAGGCACTTCTTGAGGAGGAGTCGGCGAGTGTCACGACCCGTTCCAACTCGGCCGTCTGACGGATCATGTCGGCGGCCGCCTCAGCATCTCCGGCCTAGTAAGCCTCGACCCGTTAGGAGCAGGACGCGCGGACCCCAAATAGCAGGATGACCACGCGGGTAATGGCCAACCGTTGAGGCAGTGTCATCGACCGGGGCCTTCTCCGAACTTCATCGCCTCCCAACGAGTGTATTGCTCCGCGCGTGCGGCCACGGGGTTCTTTCGGCCAAGCATCCAGAAGTCGAACCAGTCGAGGTTGCGCTGCATGGAATCCAGCGTCAGGGCCAACGTTGCCAGGGCACGAAGTATTCGGCGCGAGAGAGCAGGGCGCCCCCGACCCGCGGCAGGCCATACCGCCCGCTGAAACACCAGAAGGCGCATCTCAGACTCGACGCAAGAGGGGCGCGCCGCAGACCACGACGCGCCCCGCCGATTCGCTCCGCCTTCGCTGAGCCTTATACCCCCATCATCCCCCTTGCTTCCCCCCTGACATACGACAGCGGGAAGCTGAGCTGGTTGAACTCGGCCGTCTGACGGATCATGTCCGCCGCCGCCTGATCATTCCCCGACGCCTTGTAGGCCTCGGCCGTCAGGAGCAGGACGCGCGGGTCCTGCTGGTTGGCCTGCCCGAAGTGGGCGAGGGCCTCCGACGCCTTCTCCTCGGCGAGCGCGATCCGCCCCATGAGCTCGTGGTCCTGCCGAAGCTCGAAGGGGATGGCCGGCGTCTGGACGGC
>JBOHRW010000024.1:0-2123 GCA_050732935.1 Gemmatimonadota bacterium | reverse complement strand
CGGGTCGCTGACTGCAAGAGGAGTCGCCCCGGGAACGCTTTTCGGTCCGGCGGGCTATCAGGGGACTTCGAGATCTGGGCCGCGGCCCCGGATCCACAGGAGGCCCAATGAAGCGCATCGCTCTTCTCTGTATTGTCCTGGCCGGAGCGCTCGGTCTGTCGCCCGGGCCTGTCAGCGCCCAGCGGATCGGGATCGCGATCAACCCCTATCTCGGCTACTACGCCTTCGACGAGAGCTCGTTCGAGGACGCCCTGGACCAGGTGGACCTCGACTCCGGCGCGATCTATGGCCTTCGCCTCGCCCTCGGCGGCCACGAGGGGCTTTCACTGGACCTCTCCTACGGGCGGGCTTCGGTAGACGGCGAGTTCGAGATCGACGAGGTCCTCCGGAGCGAGGAAGCCGACATCGATCTCTTCTACGGCGGGCTGAACTATCACCTCCCGCTGCCGGTCGATCTCTTCCTGTCGGGCGGGCTCGGCGGCATCCGCTACGCGCCCGAGGAGCGCGACAGCGATACCAACCTGCTGGTCAACTACGGCGCCGGGTTCACGTTCCCGATCGGACTCGCCCGGCTGCGGGCCGACATCAAGGATCACGTGGACCTGTGCGACGCACCGGACGACATCGGCGACCTCGACTTCGGCGCCTGTCTCGAGGACGAGGCGCTTCAGAACATCGAGATCTCGGCGGGACTTGAGTTCGGGTTCTGACGGTCCCGGGGCTCGCGGCGCCAGCCAGGCCCGTCGACGGGACCCGGCCTGGTCGCTACCATTCCGCGATGACTCACCGACACCCGGACGCCTGGCCCGCGCTGCCGCTCGATGCCTGGCAGGACACCTGCGCCACGCTCCACATGTGGAGCCAGGTCGTGGGAAAAGTCCGCCTGGCGAAGACGCCGCCGGTCAACCACTGGTGGCACGTGACGCTGTATTTGACCAGCCGCGGCCTCACGACCAGCCCGATTCCCGATGACGACCGCACGTTCCAGATCGACTTCGACTTCATCGACCACAGGCTGAAGATCGAGAGCAGCGACGGGGCCGGACGCGAGCTCGCCCTGCGTCCGATGACGGTCGCCGACTTCCACGAGGAGACGATGGCGACGCTCGCGGATCTCGGCATCGAGGTCGGGATCTGGCCGGTGCCGGTCGAGGTGCCGGAGCCGATCCGCTTCACCGAAGACCGCGTCCACGCCGCCTACGACCCGACGTGGGCGAACCGCTTCTGGCAGGCCCTGGCTCAGGTCGATCGGGTGGCCAAGGCCTTCCGCGACGGCTTCCTGGGGAAGGCGAGCCCGGTCCACTTCTTCTGGGGCAGCTTCGACCTCGCCTCGACGCGTTTCTCGGGCCGCAAGGCACCACCCCATCCGGGCACTCCGGGCGTCCCCGACTCGATCACCCGCGAGGCCTACTCGCACGAGTGCTGGAGCGTGGGCTGGTGGCCGGGCGCGGGCCTGGGCGAGCCCGCCTTCTACGCCTACACGTACCCTGAGCCGGATGGCTTCCACGAATGGGCGGTCGAGCCCGAAGCAGCGTACTACCACGACACGCTCCGCGAGTTCGTGCTCCCCTACGAAGCGGTCCGGACCGCCGCCGATCCGGACGCCGCGCTCCTCGCCTTCCTGCGGACGACCTACGAGGCGGCCGCCGAACGGGGCGGGTGGGACCGAGAGGCGCTGGAGCGCTAGCCCGGGAGCGCTGAGCGGCCGTCACTCCCTCCGTAGCCAATTTCACAAGGCTTGACATCCCGGACCACGATCCGGTATAACTGTGTGAGACGTGGAATCGTTATCAGAAAATCGCATACACATCTGCAAATGATCCAGCAGTGGTGCGTAATATTTATGAAATCGATTTCATTCAAGAAGAGACCGACTCTGGAAATCCCATGTCCAGCCTGAAGCAGGTGGCGCACGAGGCGGGTGTCTCGCCGGCCACCGTCTCCCGCGTCCTGAACAAGTCCGCCAACGTCAGCGCCGACACCCGGGTCCGGGTCGAGAAGGCCATACGCGTCCTCCGCTACCAGCCCAACCGGGTCGCACGTCGCCTCAGGACCCAGGACCGCTCCAGCAAGCTCATCGGGGTGCTCGTACCGGACATCCAGAACCCCTTCTACGTCGAGGT
>JBOHRW010000023.1:0-12776 GCA_050732935.1 Gemmatimonadota bacterium | reverse complement strand
AACCGAGTAGATCTCCCGCCCGTCCAGATGGATGGCCACCGGCTCCGAGGCCTGGTTCATCACCCTCAGCGTTCCCAGGCCTTCCTCGACGGGGGCCTCGGCCGAGCCCTGTTCGTCGCCACCCTGCTCCTGGTCGCCACGATCGGCGGCGTTCCGATCGCAACCCACCAGGACCAGGACGCCCATCGTCATCGCCAGTGCCGTCGTGCGTCGCATGACCTCACCTCCGGTGCAGATCCGAGCGACCCCGCCTACCCTACCCCGCTCCAACGTCGGGTTTCCGCGCTTTCCACTCGAGTCGCAAAGTAGCGGACTCGGCCCCCGCCCTCCAAACCGGCTCCCTTCGATGTTCCCCGCCGCGCCGGCTTGACCCCCACGCCGCGTTCCAGGCACTTTCTCGGGACCTCGACGGGCTTTGCCGGTATTCGCGAAAGGCTCGCGACGAGCGGGATGCTGTCAGGAGGGGACTTGTCGACCCACGCCGAAGAGCCACGCTATGCCCCGTTCGATCGGCATCTGGCGACGCGCATGCTCGCCTTTCTTCTCCCGTATCGCAAGGCCGTCGCCGGCGCCTTCGTGCTGCTCGTTCTCCTGGCCGGTGTCGAGGCCCTCCAGCCGTACCTGATCAAGGTCGCGATCGACCGGCACATCGCGGTGGGGGACGCCGATGGCCTGGTCGTCGTCGTCGCCCTCTACTTGGGGCTGCTCCTGCTCGAGCTGGTCATGGGCTTCGCGCGCACCTGGCTCACGACCTGGATCGGGCAGCGGGCGATGCACGACCTCAGGGAGCGGCTGTTCGACCATCTGCAGAAGCTTCCGGTGCCGTTCTTCGACCGCCAGGCGGTCGGTCGCCTCGTGACCCGGGTGACCAGCGACGTCGAGGTGCTGAACGACCTGTTCGCCTCGGGTGTGGTGGCGGTCCTCAGCGACGTGTTCATGCTCCTGGCGATCGCGGTCACGATGTTCTTCGTCGACGCGCGGCTCGCCCTCGTCACCCTCGCCGTCGTGCCCTTCATCCTCGCCGTGTCGCTTTTCTTCCGGGTCCGGATGCGAAGCGTGTACCGCGAGATCCGGATCTGGGTGGCGCGTCTCAACGCCTACCTGCAGGAGCACGTGACCGGGCTCGACGTGGTGCAGCTCTTCCGCCAGGAGGAGCAGAGCGCGCGGGCGTTTGGCGACCTGAACCGGGGACTCCGCGACGCCCAGCTCCGGTCGATCCTCTACTACGCTCTATTCTATCCGATCGTCGAGATCCTCGGCGCTGTCTCGATCGCGCTCGTGATCTGGTACGGCGGGGGCGAGATCCTGCAGGGTGCCCTCACGTTCGGATCGCTGGTCGCATTCATCCAGTACGGGGAGAAGTTCTTCGCTCCCATCCGCGACCTGGCCGAGAAGTACAACCTGCTCCAGGCTGCCATGGCCTCCGGGGAGCGACTGGTGGCGCTTCTGGACGAGCCGGTGCCGTCGACGCCGACCGTGACGGACCGCCTTCCGGAACCGCGGGGCGAGATCGAATTCGAGGACGTGTGGTTTCGCTACAACCCCGAGACCTGGGTGCTCAAGGGCATCTCGTTCCACGCGTCTCCCGGCGACCGCCTGGCGCTGGTAGGTCCCACAGGGTCGGGGAAGACGACCTGCGCGAGCCTCCTGACCCGGCTTTACGAGGTGACGCGCGGACGCATCCTCCTCGACGGAGTCGACATCCGGGAATACTCCACCCTGGCGCTGCGCGAGCGAGTCGGGCTCGTCCTCCAGGACCCCTTCCTCTTCTCCCGCACCCTGGCCGAGAACGTCTCCCTGGACGGCACGCGGGTGGACCGGGCCCGGGTCGAGGCCGCCATCCGGGCCGTCGGCGCCGAACGCTTCGCCTCGGCACTGCCGGAGGGACTGGACTCACCGGTGGGCGAGCGGGGGCGCTCCCTCTCGACCGGCCAGAAGCAGCTCGTCTCCCTGGCCCGGGCCTTGGCCTTCGACCCGCCCGTGCTGGTCCTCGACGAAGCGACCTCCAGCGTCGACAGCGAGAGCGAGGCGCTGATGGAACGAGCGATCCGCACCCTGCTCGCCGGTCGGACGTCGCTGGTGATCGCCCACCGTCTCTCGACGGTGCGCAGCGCCGATCGGATCGTCGTCATCCACCACGGAGAGGTCCGCGAACAGGGCACCCACGACGAGCTCCGCGCCGCGGGCGGCCTGTACGCGCGGCTCTACGAGCTCCAGTTCACGGAGCTCGGCGGCGTCGCGGGGCGTCTGGCGGCGACTTCGTGAGCGCGACCGGGGAACAGCGCCCGGAGGCCGGTGATCGCCTTCCCGACCTGTCGATCGGTCCACCCCGGGCGACGGCTCATCGGAGCCTGGCCCATCTTCGCCGCGAGCCGCGCCACTCGGCCGAGCTGGTGACGCAGATGATCATGGGGGAGGAGGCGCTCGTCCTCGGGGTGCGGGAGCCGTGGCTCGAGGTGCGCCTTTCCGATGGCTACGTGGGATGGGTCCACCAGGGTTCCGTCGTGCGTTCCGAGGTTCCGGATCTGGCGGCCTTTCTCGAGCATCTGAAAGAGCGGGGACCGGCCCCCGGCTGGTGGGTGGTGGTGGAACGCGGAGCGATCGCCCGCCAGGACCCCGACCCCGGCTCCGCGGCCGCGGCCGATCTGGTGCGGGGAGCGAAGCTGCAGGTGGAGGATGCCGGCGATCGCGTGATCCGGGTGATGCTGCCGGACGGCACACGGGGCTGGCTCGACCGCGGCGCCGCGATCCCCGCGGAGCGGCTGGCCGAGCGCTTTCCCACCGATGGGAAGTCGATCGTGGAGCATGCCGCGGAGTATCTCGGGCTCCCCTATCTCTGGGGGGGCACGTCGGAGAAGGGGTTCGACTGCTCGGGGCTCGTCCAGCGAATCTACGGGCTGCACGGCGTAGCGCTGCCGCGGGATGCCGGCCAGCAGGTGCAGACGGGAGCGCCGATCGAGCCCGGGGCGCGATGGGAGAAGGTCGGAGACGGCGACCTGGCCTTCTTTGCCGAGCCGCCCGCGGAACACGCGACCCACGTCGGGATCCTGACCGAGGGAGGCCGAATGATCCACGCCTCGACCAGCCGCAACGGCGTCGGCTGGGACGACCTCGGGACGGACGGCGAAGGCACCCCTCTCGGAGCCCGTCTGGGGCGGTGGCTGATAGGGATCCGGCGGGTACTCCCCGCCTAGCAGGGCCTTCAGAATGAACGCCTGACTTTTCTAACTTCCGGCGGTGTCCGCGGGAACCACAGCCGGATCGTTGGCGGGAGCCGTGTCCGGCAGCACGGGCTCGAAGCCCGGCGGGAGCCCGCTCTCGGTCGCCTCCCGGATCCGCTGGCCGGCCAGGCGATAGCGGAACTCGCACCGCGAAGCCGCTCCTTCCGAGACCAGCGCCCGGAGATCGGGGGCTCGGATCACGTAACGCCCGACGAACCCGTTGCGGGAGAAGTCGGCCTCCAGCCGGTAGGTGATCGTCTCGAGGGAGTCGGCCTCCGTGACCCGGGCCAGGAGAGAATCGGGCAGCTCGACCGGCGTCTCGACCTGGTTCCACGCTTCCAGACGATCCCCGTCGAACTCCCCCGCCAGGCGAACGACGGGGTTCATCGTCAAGGTCGCGCGGTTGTTTCTGTGGTGCTCGAGGTCCAGGATGAAGCCCGTCATCGGTGGCGGGGCGGTCGCGCCGTAGCAATCGGTCGCGGCCTGGGAGACGGTGGTCCCGTAGCGGCCGCTCCAGTCACCCGAGGGGTAGACGTCATTGCCGTCGCCGCATCCCGCGACCGGGAGCAGCAGGGCGAGCGCGACCCCGATGAGCCGTCGCTCACCCGGGCGGCGGCCTCGGATCGGATCGGTCTTGCCTGTCGACACGGCGCCCGAACGTAGCGGGACCCGTCGCGGATGAAAAGCTCGTTCAGCGGCCTTCTACGGCACCGGAACGAGGAGGGCGACCACCGACCTGTCCCCCTCTGCCAGGGGATAGGCCAGGATTATCGTCTCGTCGAACGAGGCCAGCATCTCCTTCACCACGGCCTCGCGGCCGCCGTCCACCTCGAGGCGGAGGAAGACGCTGTCGCGGTGCGGCTCCTTCAGGACGCCCTCGACCCGGAACGTGACCTCGCCGAACTGGATGGCGGGGGTGTCCTGGCCGGGGACCATGGTGACCTCCTCGAGTTGCTGGACGGACCCGGACGAGAGGAGGCTCTGGAGGCGCTCGGCGCTGTCACCGACCGACCACACCTCGTCGAGACGCCGCACCTGGACCTCGCTCGGCGCGTCCTGCTCGGCCAGGTAGAGGATGACGCGATAGGTCGGCGGGTCGGCCTGCGCGCTGGACTCGGCCGGTCCGACCATCCCCGCGAGAGCGAAGGCGCTCAGAAGAATCGACGTGTGGATGACGCTCGAAATACGCATGATGGCCCCTCCTCGGCCACGTTATACCGCCGAGGAGAGGCCGGGTTCCTGGGGAGCTCAGCGCTCGGGCGGCCCGGGCGGGGGCGATCCCGGCGGAGGCGATCCGGGCCAGGGCGGGCCGGAGCCCTCCGTGACCGTCGCCGGCGGCGGCGGGGCCGGAGCCGGCTCGGGGGTCTCGCCGTTGTTCCAACGATAACGGGTGCCGAACCGGGTCAGAAGCAGAACGCCCATACCCACCGTCCAGGCCACGTACTGGGCCACGAAACCGAGGACCGTCAGCACGATGCCGAACACCCGGAGCGGGCCACCGGCGACGCCCAGCGCGTGGCCGAAGAAGCTGAGGAGCATGATGAGGCCGACCCCGATGATGATCGTGATGTAGGGGTTCGCGTGCTGCCATCCGAACCGGTCCTCGGCGGAATGGCCCAGGCGCTTGGCTACCGCGGTGAAGCCCAGCAGGGCCCCGATCGCCAGCGCCAGCATGGCGAACGGCACGAGGACCAGGAGCGGGATGCCGATGATCGAGATCGCCAGGACCACGCACGTCAGCACCAGCGCGGGAATGAACAGGATCTGGAAGACGAGTCCGACCAGCGCCGCCTTCCATGGGCTCGTCGCCACCCGGTACTCCATCCGTTCGATCGGACGCCGCGCGAAGAGGAAGGCCAGGCAGACCAGCAGGAGCAGCACGGCGATCCACACGAGCGTGCCGATCAGCCCGGCCACGCCGGAGAAGAACGGACCCGCCCCGAAGTCGGGCCCGTGGAACCGGAAGTCCGGCCCGCCGAAGGCGACCTCGCTGACCTCTCCGCGCACGACGGCGCCGGGGTCGCGGTCGATTGTCCCCCCGACCGAGGTCACCTCGCCGTCGACGACGGCGTTCGGGCCTAGATCGACGCTGCCACCCACGGCCACGACGTCGCCGTTGACGGTCCCGTCCACTTCGACCGAACCGCCGACCGAAACGACGTCCCCGTTGACGACCTCCCCTGTCTCGACCTCGATGCTGGCGCCGATGCGAACGCGGTCGCCCGACCCGCCGCCGACGTCGATACCCTCCTCGTTCTCCTCGCCCTCGGCCTGGCTCTCGTCCGTGACCTCGGCGGCCGCGGTGGTGTCAGCCTCCGCCTCGCCGGGGGTCACCGGTGACGTGCCGATCCCGAAGAGGACCCGGCGCTCGTTCGCGTCCATGAAGGAGAGCCGCCGGATGTCCGCGGCGTCGGGTCCGACGCGCGCTTCGAGCTCGGCCCCGGTCACCGGCGCGCCGTTGATGGCGATCTCGCCGTCGGAGAGCTCTATGGACTGGACATCGGTATCGCCGTACTGGGGAAGCAGCGCGATCCCCCCCTGGAGCGGCAGCACCTGGTAGCGGGCCTCGACGCGGTCCCGGAGCTCGCGGAGCGAGGGCTCGGGCTGCTGGGACGCGGTATCGGGCCCCGTTTGCGTCGTCTGGGCGAGGCCCGCCATCGGCGGCATCGTCAGCATCACAACACCAAGCAGGAGGGCCCGGCCCCTGTACAGGGCGAGACAGGACCGGATCTTCATGCGGTTCTCCTCTCTAGGACCAGCAGTCGATTGAGTTCGTACAGCGCGAGCGCGCTGACCAGCGCGCTCGCCAGAAGCGCGGCGCCGACCTGCGGCGTGGTCATGGCCACGCCTATCGCATTCCCGATGTGGACCATGAAGCTCCAGACCTCGAGGCCGGCGGTGAGCCACTGCGCCAGCCATGTGATGCCGCCCGTCACCTTGTCGACGACCCATACCGCCGAGGGCGCCTCGAAGGCCACGCCCGCCACCGGCAGTAGCCCGATCGCCACGGCGACCAGGGCCAGGGCGCCGACCGTGGCCGCCTTCGGACCCCACGACAGCCACTCGAGACGGCGGACCGGGGCCGGCTGGAAGGCATACATCACGCGCTCGGCGAAGCCGGGCCGGGGGTCCTGGCGCGGCAGAGCCACGATGGCGGCTTCGAAGGCCGCCTCGGCCTCTTCCGCCTCACCCCGCGCCTCGGCGTCAAGCCAGCGCTCGATGTCCTTATGGAGCTTGCGATTCATCATCCTGCGCGTCCTACGAAGGTGCCCTGACCCGGGTTTCGCTCGGCGGGACCCCATCCGGTGCCCGCCAGCAGGGCCGCGAGCTCCTTTCTGGCCCGATGGATATAGGTCTTGACGGTGCCCAGCGGAAGCCCCGCGATCTCCGCGATCTCCTCGTACGCCAGTCCCTCCTGGTGACGGAGGACGATGACCTCGCGGTACTCCGGGCGAAGTCGCCCCACGGCCGCTGCCAGCGACTCGGCCAGATCCGCCCGCTCCGTCGCCTCGAGAGGCGTCGCCGCGTCGGTATCGGCGAGCAGCGCGTGGAAGTCGGGATCGTCGTCGTCATCGCCTCGATCCAGCGAGTAGGTGTCGGGCACCGTCTTCCGTAGCTGGTCGATGGCGGTGTTGTGGGCGATCTTGAAGAGCCAGTTCGAGAATTTCCCCTGCTCGGGACGATAGGTATCGAGGCGGCTGAAGGCCTTGATGAAGGTGTCCTGGGCCAGATCCTCGGCGAGCGTGTGGTCGCGTACCATGCGGACGACGAGGTTGAACACCGGGCGCTCGAAGCGACGGACGAGCTCCCGGTAGGCGCCCTGCGACCCCGAGAGCGCCTCGTCCACGAGTTGCTCGTCAAGCATGCCCACACGCTTCCGATACGATACGGCTTCGAGTGAAGTTTCGTCCCTCCCCGACGCGGAGGACAGGGCCGCCGCCGTGCGCCGGATGTTCGACCGGATCGCGCCGCGCTACGATCTGTTCAACGACATCCTCTCGGCGGGGATCCACCGGCGCTGGCGGCGGCGCGCGGTCGACGCCCTCGCCCCCCAACCCGGCAGACGGTACCTGGACCTCTGCGCCGGCACGCTCGACCTCGCGGCTGCGACCTTGGAGCGCGCCCCCGGCGCCCGGGTCGTCGGGGTCGACTTCTCGCTGCCGATGCTCGCCCGGGGGACCGCGAAGCTCGGCGGCGAAGCACCGCCGGCCGTGGCCGGCGACGCGCTGGAGCTCCCCTTTTCCGACGCGACCTTCGCGGGCTGCGCGATCGCTTTCGGCCTGCGCAACCTGGTGGACCCCGTCGCCGGACTCGCCGAGATGCGCAGGGTCCTCGTGCCGGACGGTCGGCTGGTCATCCTCGAGTTCACGACCCCGCCCGGCAGGATCTTCCGGAGCGGCTATCACGTCTACTTCCACCATGTCCTCCCGGTGGCGGGCGGAATGATCGCCGGAGACCGGCTCGCCGCGCGCTACCTGCCCGACTCGGTGTCGCGGTTCGCGGATGCGAAGTCGCTCGCGACGATGATGCGCGAGGCCGGGTTCGCCGGCGTCCGCTTCGGCTACCTGACCCGCGGGATCGCCGCCCTCCACACCGGGGTTCGGGCCTAATGCCCCGGCCCTACCCCGACAAGGTGCACCTGATCGGCGTCCCGATCGACCTCGGAGCCGGCCGGCGAGGCGTGGACATGGGTCCGTCGGCCCTGCGGATCGCCGGCCTCCGTGAGCGGATCATCCGGCTGGGCTATGAGGTGACGGACCTCGGCGACATCTCCGCCACGATCCCGGAGGCGGCCGAGCGCGGCGACGAGCGCGCCCACTTTCTCACCGAGATCGCGGCCGTGAACCGGGCCCTGACCGAGCGTGTGCAGGCCTCGCTCGAGGCGGGAGCCGTCCCCGTGGTTCTGGGTGGCGACCACTCTATCGCCATCGGCTCGATCGCGGGAGTCGCGGCCTGGGCTCGCGAGCGGGAGGGGGAGGTGGGGCTTCTCTGGTTCGACGCCCACGCCGACATGAACACGCCCGAGAGCACGCCCAGCGGGAACATCCACGGGATGCCGCTTGCCGTCGCGCTCGGCTACGGCCACCCCGACCTGACGGGGATCGGCGGCTTCTCGCCCAAGGTCAAGGAGAACAAGGTGGTCCTGATCGGCGCGCGGGACCTGGACCCCGCCGAACGTGACCTCATCCACGAGTCGGGAATCCGCGTCTTCACGATGCGGGAGATCGACGAGAAGGGAATCGTCCCCATCCTGGAGGAGGCGCTGGCCATCGTCGGCGAGGGAACGCTCGGTTTCCACGTCTCGCTCGACATGGACTTCATCGACCCCAACTTCGCGCCCGGCGTCGGCACCGCGGTCAAGGGGGGCGTCGACTACCGGGAGGGGCACCTGGCGCTCGAGATCGTGAGCGACACCGACCGCATGCTCTCCATCGACATCGTCGAGACGAACCCCATCCTCGACGAGCGGAATCGGACCGGAACGCTGGCGGTCGAGCTCATCCTCTCGGCGCTGGGGAAGACGATCCTGTAGTGCGGATCGCCCTCGTCTCCGACACCCACGACCGCATCCTTGCCTCCCTGTTCGACGCGCTCGCGGGCGTGGACGAGATCCTGCATGCCGGCGACGTCTGCGGTGAGACGGCGCTGGCCGAGCTGGAGGCGATCGCGCCGGTTACGGCCGTCCTGGGGAACATGGATAGCGGGTCGCTGGCGGAGCGCCACCCCGAGGAGCTGCGCCTGGACCGGGGCGGGATCGCGATCGGGATGGTGCACGGGCACCGCTTCGGCCGGGGGCTCGTCCACGACCTGGCGCGCCACTTCGGCGCGTGGGCGCCGGACCTGGTCGTCTTCGGCCACACCCACGAGGCTCTCGACGAGGTACGCGGGTCGACCCGCTACTTCAACCCCGGCACGGCCGGCGGGATCGGCGGGCCGGCGACCGCCGGCATCCTCGAGATCGCGAACGGCGAGTACCGGGTCGAGCACGTCCGGCTGGACGGCGCGTAGGCCGGTCTTGGTCGAATCGCAGGTCGCTCAGCTGCGCGATCCGACGCCCATGCTCACGCCTCGATCCACTCCCAGGCCTCGTCCAGCTCCTTCGACTTGAACCGGCGGACCTCCCCCGGCACGAGCTTGCTCGCCGTCTTGATGTACGGGCCGAAAAGGAAGCCGTCGGCCACGACCGCGACACGCTCGACGTCCTTCGCGTGCTCGATCGAGAAGCGGGCGTCGTCCCTGAAGGCACCCGGCGAGAACGTCCCCAGCCTCTCCACGTGGACCAGAAGCCGGACCTTGCCGTGCTCGGCGACCACCCGCTCGAGGCGCTCCAGCACGGGATCGAACTCCTCGCCGGAGATCTTTCCGGAGGCGCGGATGCCGATCACGGGGCCGTGGCTCTTGTCGAGGATCTCGATCATCGCTGGCACTCCGGACAGTAGTACGTGGATCGCTGGGCCTGGACGATCCGCCGGATCGCGGTCCCGCAGCGCGGGCAGGGAAGCCCCTCGCGATCGTACACGTTCAGGAGCTCGTAGAACCCGCCCGGCTCGCCGTCGCCATTAGCGTAATCGAGGTACGTGGCTCCCAGCGAGGTCCCGGAGCGGCCGAGCGCCTCCTCCAGCACGTCGACGATCGCGCGATGGAGTCGCACGGCTCGGACCGGTCCCACGTTCCGCGCGCGCCGCCGGGGGCTCACCCGCGCGCGCCAGAGGGCCTCGACCGCGTAGATGTTCCCGATCCCCGCGATCCGAGTCTGGTCGAGGAGGAACGGCTTGACCGGCTGACGGCTGGTCTCGAGGCGCTCGATCAGGAGCTCCGGCGTGAAGTCGGGATCGAGCGGCTCGGGTCCGAGCGCGGCCGAGCGGGTCTCCCATTCGTCACGACGCAGGATCTCCATCCCGCCCAGCGTGCGGGCGTCGATGTAGAGGAGGCGGGTCCCGTCGTCGAGCGTGAACACCGCGCGGGTGTAGGCGGGGAGGTCCGCGGAATCCGAAACTCCTCCGCGGCCCCTACGGGCTCGCTCGGGACGGCCGTTTCCCCGGCCCCCGGGCACCACCAGGTACCTCCCGCTCATCCGAAGGTGCGTGACCCACACGCGCCCGTCGTCGAGCTCGGCGGCGATGAACTTGGCCCGCCGCCGGACCCGCTCGACCGTGGCGCCTTCCAACGCCCGGGCGAACCGACGCGGCGTCCCCTTGACGACGTTGGCGCGCAGGATCTCCGCGCGCTCGACCCGCCGGCCCGAAACGGCCTCGGAGAGCCGCCGGACGATGGTCTCGACTTCGGGAAGCTCGGGCATGACGGCGGGAAGTTAGACGGACGACGGGGCAGGAGAAAACCTTTGGGCGGCGAGCCGGGCTCCCTAGACCCGCGTCCGCGCGAGCTCGCGCCAGCCGATGTCGCTGCGCCAGCGGAGGGCGGGGCAATCGATCCCATCGAGCGCCGCGTACGCCCGCTCCCGGGCCTGGTCGAGATCCTCGCCCACCGCGGTGACGTTGAGGACGCGCCCTCCCGCCGTCACGAGCCGGCCTTCCTCGCGCGCCGTGCCGGCGTGGAAGACCACCACGCCGCGCTGGTCGAAAGCCGTAGGCCCGAGATCCCGGGGCAGGTCGATCGCGGCGCCCGTGTCGTACGCTCCGGGGTAGCCCTGCGAGGCCGCCACGACCGTCATGCACGCGCCCGGGCGCCAGGCGGCCTCGAGGTCCTGGAGCCCGCGGCCGGGCTCGGTGGCGACCAGGAGCTCCAGGAGGTCGCTCTCCAGGAGCGGCAGGATGGCCTGGGTCTCGGGGTCGCCGAAGCGGGCGTTCCATTCGAGCACCCGAGGGCCCTCGGCGGTCAGCATGAGGCCGGCGTAAAGACAGCCGGTGTAGACGACCCCGCGGTCGGCGAGCCCGTCCAGGAGCGGCTGGAAGATCTCGTCCAGGACGCGCTCCCGGAGCTCATCGTCCACCAGGGAGACCGGGGCATAGGCCCCCATCCCGCCCGTGTTGGGCCCCTCGTCCCCGTCCAGGGCCCGCTTGTGGTCCTGCGAGGGGAGCAGGGGGACGAGCGTACGCCCGTCAGTCAGGGCGATCATCGAGAGCTCCTCCCCCTCCAGGAACTCCTCGATCACGACCTCGTCCCCCGCAGTACCGAACTCGCGCCGGTCGAAGCACGCGGCGAGCGCGTCCTCGACCTCCGCCTCGGTGAGACAGACGAGCGCGCCCTTCCCGGCCACCAGCCCGCTCGCCTTGACCACGCACGGCGGACCGATCTCCGCCGCGTAGCGGGCGGCGGCGGGGCCATCGCGGAAAACCTCGAAGCCGGCGCTGGGGATCCCGAGGTCCTCCATGAGCTCCTTGGCGAAGGCCTTGGACGACTCGAGCCGCGCGGCCGCTTTCGTCGGTCCGAAGATCCGCCGTCCGCGATCCCGGAAGGCGTCCACGACCCCGGCGGCGAGCGGCGTCTCGGGGCCCACGACCGTGAAGTCGACCCCTTCCCGCTCGGCCAGACCGACCAGCGCGTCGACGTCGGTGGCGGACACCCCGACGGCGCGGGCCGGCGGAGAGGTCCCGCCGTTGCCGCCCGTGATCAGGTAGTCGTGCTCGGGGTGGTCGCGGTGGAGCTTCCAGAGGAGGGCGTGCTCGCGGCCGCCATTGCCGACGATCAGGATCCTCATTTCACACGGCCTCGAGCGCCCGGGCGAGATCGTCACGCAGGTCCAGGACGTCCTCGATGCCCACCGAGAGCCGCACCAGGCGGTCGGAGAACCCCATCCGCTCGCGCTCGGCTAGGGGCACGGCGGCGTGGGTCATCGACACGGGATGGCTGCACAGGCTCTCTACCCCGCCCAGGCTCTCGGCGAGCTGGAAGACCTCCAGCGATTCGAGGAATCGGGTTCCCTTGTCGCGGTCGTCGAGCTCAAGCGAGATGACGCCGCCGTAGCCGCTCATCTGGCGGCCGGCCAGGTCGTGCTGGGGATGATCCGGGAGCCCCGGATAGTGAACGGCCTCCACCTTGGGGTGATCGGCCAGCCAGGCGGCCAGGTCGCGGGCGCTGGCCTCGCTCCGATCCATCCGGACATGGAGGGTCTTGAGCCCGCGGAGCGCGAGCCAGCAATCCAGCGGACCGGGCACGGCACCGACCGAGTTCTGGATGAACCGGAGGCGCTCCGCGAGCTCGCCGTCGCGGGTCACGACCACGCCGCCCACCATGTCGCTGTGGCCGTTCAGGAACTTGGTCGTCGAGTGGACGACGAGCTTGGCGCCCAGCTCGATCGGGCGCTGGAAATAGGGCGTCATGAAGGTGTTGTCGACGACCAGGATCAGCCCGGCCTCGTCCGCGAGCTCCGCCATCGCCTCGAGGTCGGTCAGCCGCATGAGCGGGTTCGACGGGGTCTCGACGTAGAGCATCCTCGATCCGGGCGTGATGGCCCGCTCGACGGCGGCGGGGTCGCGGGTGTCCACGTAGTCGAACGCGAGGCCGAAGCGCGACAGGACCTGGTCGAAGAGCCGGTGGGTCCCGCCGTACAGGTTCTCGCCCGCGACCACGTGGTCACCGCCATCCAGCAGCGTC
>JBOHRW010000022.1:0-6235 GCA_050732935.1 Gemmatimonadota bacterium | reverse complement strand
CACGACGAGCGGAGCCCGGAAGGGAGAGGGAGCCGCCCGCGCCGCGCCCTGCGAAAGGGTCAGGGTGTTGGCCGCCGAGACCGAGCCCGGCACGCGGAAGATCGGCACCTTGCAGCCGGTGGCGGGGTCCTGACCGATCTCGGCCCCCGGAACTCCGAGCGCGATAACCTCCACGATCCCCATGGCCGGGTATCCCGCGATCTCCTCGGCGGTGATCCGGTAGGTGGTGACTCCCGAGCGGACGTCGGAAAGGGCTTCCGCGTCGACCGCCTCCACGGCCAGCGGCTCGACGGGGACAGGCTCGGACGCGAGGCCGGCAAGCAGCCGGACCTCCTCCCCGGCGGCCACGGACATGGGGAGCCGTCCCGTCCGGTAGCCCAGCCGAATCATCTCCAGCCTGTGTTCGCCCGCTGGGACGGCGAGGCGGAAGCGCCCTTCCTCGTCGGTCGTGGTCCCGATCCCATTCCCGGTCAGCGCGACCTGGACCCCGCTGAGGGGGCGGCCCGCTTTCTCCTCCGTCACCAGACCGGTGATGACCGCCGTCTGCCCGCCGGTTTCCCGATGCTCGATGGTGATCCGGGACTCGCGACCGGCCATGAGAACGGCCTCACCGGCGAGCGCGAAGTCGTGCCGAATTGGCTCCCCCTCCCCCACCATCGTCAGGGTCGCCGTCCCACGTCGGTCGAGGAATCCGGCCTCGGCCCTGACCAGTCCGTGGGAGGGCACCGCGCAGGCGACGTACCGTCCCCGACTGTCTGCGAGAACCTCGACATGCGTCGGCTCGGTGTGCGCCCACGAAACCGTCACCTCGGCGCCCGGCAGCGGGATCCCGCTCTCGGAGTCCTTCACGAGGCCGGCCAGAACGGTGGTCCCGGGTGGGGCCGGCTCGGCTTCACAGGCGGCGACCAGGATCCGGATGAGGGACGGGATCGCCAGAGCCGCGACTTCCGTGCGCCCGGTCCGGAGGCTCACGTGGCGCTCGAGGGATGCCAGGCCCAGCGAATCCAGCCGCGCGTGGCTCACGGTGAGCGTGTATTCCCCGCCCGGCAGCCCACCCAACCGGAAGCGGCCCTCCCTGTCGGTCACGGTGTGATGATCGGTTCCGGCGAGGCGGACTCCCGCCTCGACGAGCGGAACGCCGCGCGTGGAATCGACGACCGTCCCCGCCAGGCCGGCGGTTTCCGTGGAGCGCAGCAGCGCGCCCCCTGCGGTCCGGATCTCCTCGACCAGCCCACCTGTCTCGAACACGGCCCGCACCCGGTCCCGCGGTCGGCCTCCGGCGTAGGATCGGACCACTCCCCCGCGGACCTCGTACTCCAGGCCCGGTGAGCGCTCGACCGCGGGCGCCCGGATCCTCCACCGGGCCACGATCCACGCTCCGTTCGGAAGCCGCTCGAACTCGACCCGGCCTCCGGCCTGCACGCCGTCCGCCCGCCAGGGGAGCCCCAGGTACCGATACTCGAGGTACCGCAGCTCGGCGGAAGCCTCATCCAGCCACAGGACTCCCTCGATGTCCACCTGGTCGCCCGGCTCCTCCGGCCGGAAGCCGAGCCCGACCAGCCCCGCCAGGTCTTCGGCGGGATCCTCGAGCCGGAAGCAGTACCGGTCCAGGAACACGTCGGAGAGCAGAACTTCCGCATCCGGGCCGAAGTACTGGATCATCTCGGGCCCGATCTCCGCGTATCCCTCGGCCGCGAGCAGTTCAGCCTCGCGGCTCACGAACGGGCTTCCGCGATTGAGGCCGGTCCGCTCGCGGGAGCTCTCATCGCGGATGCGAAGTGTCTTCGCATCGAGCTCGCGCTCGTATTGTCGAACCCGAATCCGGTAGAGCTCTTGGCTGTGCGTCCAGGCGGTGACCGCGAGCGCCTTGCGGGCTTCCTCCCAGACCTCGGCCAGCCGCTCGCTCTCCTCGGGGCTGGCCTCACAGCGCGGCTCTTCCATGGGGACGGCGATGCCACTCAGAAGCACCGCCTCGACCGGCGCGGTCAGGTCCCGATCGACGACCTGGCCGGCCTCCAGCCGGAAGAACGAGGTCTCGTCGCTCCGATATCCGATCCGCTCGACCCGCAGGGAGTACTCGCCTGGCTCGGGAGCGACAACGGAGAAGCGTCCCCCGGTGTCGGTCAGGGCGGCCGTCCGCTGCCGGCCCCCGCTGTCGAGGAGCAGGATGAAGGCGCCCTGAACCGGCTGGCCGCTCCCCTCCTCGCGGAGGGTCCCCTGGATGACCTGGGCAGCGAGCGGTGCGCTCGTCAGCGACAGGAGGAAGAGAACGAAGATTGTCTTGCGTCGGACGATCCTGACCACCCCCGGAGGGAAAACTGGGTCTGAGCTCGATTATGCAGCACGATGACGACGGCGTCAAACTCCAGCCCGCCCCTGGGCTTGGCGTGGACCGCCGGTGACAATGTATGATAGCTGCCTATGCAGACCGCCCGGCTCGGTCTACCTCGGGCCCTCGCCGCGATCGCGCCGGGCGCCCTGCTCGCTCTCGCGGCGGGGTGCCTGGACCCCGAGTCCGATCTCCTCGATGGCGACCCCGGCTCCCCGGCCGACGTGGACGGCGTCTGGATGTACTCAGTCGACGTGGAAAACGCCATCGCGAGCTGCGCGGCGGACGGGATCACGCTGGCCTTCGACCAGGAGGACCTCGAGTTCAGCGGCTCGGCTTCGGGAAGCGAGCTCGTCTGCCAGCTCGGGGACGAGTCGTCCACCGATTCAATCGGCATCCGTCCCATCCTGAACGGGAACGTCAGGGGCCGGGTCGTCGGGTTCGCCATCGGGGACGACAACTGGATCCACGTCGGCGAGGTCTCGGAGGACGGCGACTCGATCATCGGCCAAGCCGAGATCGTCCGCGACTTTCCGAACATCTCCCGGCAGACGATGCAGGGCCCGTTCGAGGCCCATCGCCAGACCGCTCCTTGAGGGCGGCAATCCCCTTCTTCGAGCTAGCAGTGCACCTCGGCCGTCGTCCTCATCCATTGGTGAAAAAACGTCCATCGGGGTGGTCTGGTTCGAGCAGGCGGAGACGGGCCGCCGCCAGCGCGAAGATCACGAGAACACCCTCCACCCGCTTGCACGACCCCTCCGGGCGGCCTGGCGATCGCTGGGCTACACGTTGAAGCGGATCAGCGTGACGTCGCCGTCCGCCATGAGGTAGTCGCGTCCCTCGCTGCGGACGAGCCCCAGCTCGCGCGCCCGCTGGAGCGACCGGTCGGCCTCCAGGAAGTCCTGCCAGCCGATGATCTCGGCGCGGATGAAGCCGCGGGCGATGTCGGTGTGGATCTCGCCGGCCGCGTCGACGGCGGTGTCGCCGCGATGGATCGTCCAGGCGCGGACCTCCTTGGGCCCGGTCGTGAAGAAGGTCTGGAGCTCCAGCAGATCGTAGATCGCGTGGATCATCCGGCGCAGCCCGGATTCGGGGAGCCCGAGGTCGGCCAGGAAGGCATGACGATCTTCGCGCGACAGGCCGGCCAGCTCGGCTTCCAGGTCGCCGCAGACCTCCACCAGGCCAGCCCCCTCATCGGCGGCGGCCCCAGCGAGCGCGGCTACCTCGGGTACCGAGCGTGGGTCGCGCACGGCCTCGGCGATCACGGTTTCGCTCACGTTGGCGCAGTAGATAATCGGCTTGCGCGTGAGGAGGCCGTACGATCTGACTGCCGTCTCCTCGGCCGGTTCGAGCACGACGACGCGCGCCGGGCGACCCTCAGCGAGGGCCGGCAACAGCTTTTCGAGGGCCGATAGCTCGGCGGCCAGCTCCTTCCGTCCCGTCTGCACCTGCTTGACAACCCGCTCGCGGCGCTTCTCGACCACCGCGAGATCCGCCAGCGCCAGCTCGGTGTCGATGACCGCCTTGTCCCGCAGCGGATCGACCGAACCGTAGACGTGAACCACGTCCGCCGACGGAAAGCAGCGCACGATGTGGACGACGGCGTCCACCAATCGTATGTGGGACAGAAACTGGTTGCCGAGCCCCTCGCCCCGGCTGGCCCCCTCCACCAACCCGGCGATGTCGACGAACTCGATCGTGGCCGGCGTGACCTTCTCCGGCTGGAATACCTCGCTGAGGATTTCCAATCTGTCATCCGGCACGGCGACAACGCCGACATTCGGATCGATCGTGCAGAAGGGATAGTTGGCGGCGTCGGCACCTGCCGCCGTCAGCGCGTTGAAGAGCGTGGACTTCCCGACGTTCGGGAGACCGACGATCCCGACCTGCATGGATTAGGAGACCCCCTACCGGTGTCGAGATTCGATTCGATTCTTCAGATCCACCCATCGATTCCGGACGGCAGTTCGGAGAGACTCATGACCGATCCTCGCTATCCACGAGTCCACCTCTTCTGTTGAGAATCCCCCAACGAGCTCGATCTCGGGCAGGTGCGAGAACCTTCGGGTGCGTCGTGATGAGAGGTACATCGCATCAAAGAGAGCCTTCGGGGGTTTGGCGATATCAAACTCCCCGAGACGCCCATAGGGCTCATAGCCCCCAAAGAGATCTGGTTGAATTCGGTGAAACTCGTACGTACCGACAGGGGTTCTCAGATGTGCTCGCTGTCTCAAGGTCATCACCTGCACAACCCTCGGAATCTGCTCGATCATCCCGTGTAGATTCATCGCGGATAGAAGGGACACGTAGCCCGATTCTCCCTGTTGGAAGAGGTAAGGAACGACCGCATACGGGGAAAAGTCGGGGTGACGCGAGTCGGCCCACAGGCCGCGTTTCACCCGTGTGATCATTCCGCGGCTGGCCAGCTTGGCGAGGTCACGTGAGGCGTTGGACAGACGGATCTCGCCGGTGTCCGCCAATTCGGCCGTCGTAAAAATCGGCGACAAAGGAAGTACGGACTTCCAGAGAAGCTCGCTCACGTATCGCATGATTGTAACCTGTTTCCGCAGATGACGACTTCGATGAACTCGGCAACGGCAAGCCGAAGGTCGTCCCAGACATCCTCCCCTTCGTATCGAGATCGATCCTCCATCTCCAGGAACTCGAGAACCTGATCTCGATATTCCTCATAGAGAATCTCAAGCGTTCTGTTAAGGGCCTCGAGGAGATTCTCGGAAGCGATGCAATCACGCAGCTGGGAAGCCAGGATCTGAGGCTGTTGGTTCGCCGTCAGCAGATGGAGATCGAAAACGTCTCGGGCTTGAACGACGGTTCGCTTCGCGAGGGCTACGATCTTCTGCCTCACTGACGATGTCCTGGAGTAGTGTGGGAGCACGAGGAGGCGCTTGCCGGCGTCGGCGAAGTAAGCACGTGTTATCGATGGAAGGACCGGTTCGACAACGACTTCGTCGCCTGCAAATCGACCGCGATAGGAAACCTCTATCCTGGTTGGATGACGGACGTCGCGGTCATCACGATGCCGAACTTGTAGCGAAAGGTCGTGTGAATGTCCTTGTTCGGGCCGTCTCCGGGATCGAGCTGTCGGATCCCGAGTGCTCTCAGCTGACGGGCAAGCCCACGATCCTCAAAGAGTCCTTGGATCAGATTGCGGATGGCCTCGGCAGCTGAGGGGTCCGCATCGAGATCCAGGTCCTCCGAATAGCGGACGCTCCCGAAGAAGAATCGCAGGTTCACGCCGCCCTTCAGGACGAGAGCCGCCTTATCGAGCTGTCCAAGCTCTTGTAACACAAGAAGATGGACCGCCTCTCTAGCAGCAGCTGGGGATAGGATCTGGGCCGTCATTATACAGCGTAATTATCAATATAGGATAACTACACCATATAATACGAGAGACAGACTGTCAACGCCCACGGGGGAGGCGCAAACCGACTGGAACCGCCCACGATCAGGCTTTTCCCGAGATCCGCTGGAACAGGAACTGGTGCCGCGCGTTGAAGAGGCGCCGGTAGCCGAGGAGCACGACGCCCGCCGTCCCCAGCGCGGTCCCCGACGCGATCAGGAACATGATCACGATCTGGTACTCGACCGCGCTCAGCGGATCGACGCCGGCCAGCAGCTGGCCGGTCATCATGCCGGGAATCGAGACGATCCCGACGACCATCATCGAGTTGATGATGGGGATCATCCCGGTCCGCACCGACCGGCGCACGGGATCCTGGGCCGCTTCCCAGCGGGTCGCTCCCAGGGCCAGCAGCGTATCCACCTGGTCGCGCCGGGTGCGCAGCTCCTCCGTCAGCCGATCGAGGCCCAGCGAAATCCCGGTCAGCGTGTTGCCGAGGATCATGCCGAGCAGGGGGATCGCGTACTGGGGGTCGTACCAGGGCC
>JBOHRW010000021.1:0-2508 GCA_050732935.1 Gemmatimonadota bacterium | reverse complement strand
CCGAGGTGCACCAGTACTCGGCGCTCGAGTTCCAGCGCGAGCAGCTCGAAACCGACCGGGCCGCCCTCGCGTCGCTGCTCCGGGAGATAAATCGGCCCGGAACCTCGGAGAGCAATTACCGCGAGCTGGCTACCTTCCCCGGATTCGTCAAGGACCAGAGCCCGGTGGTCTCCAAGCTCATGCAGAACCTGATCGAGCTCGAGGACAAACGGTCCGAGCTGACGGTCACCCGGACCGACCGGAACCCGGACATCGTGGCGGTGGACGCCCGGATCGCCCAGATCGAAAACCAGCTCCGCTCATTCGCCACCAGCTACGAGCGAGCTCTGGGGAACCAGGTCCAGTCGATCGAGAGGGCGATGGGCCGCTCCCAGGGACAGCTTTCCACGATTCCCGCTAAGCAGGTCGCCACGTCACGGCTGCGACGGCAGGTGAACCTGCTTCAGGAGCAGTACGCGTACCTCCATACGCGGCTGCGCGAGGCGGAGATGGCGCGCAACGTCAACCTCCCCGGCGTGAGCATCGTCGACGATGCGTCCATGCCGCTGGGACCGGCATCGCCGAACGTGAAGATGAACCTGCTCATGGGTCTGATTCTCGGGCTCGGTCTGGGGACGGTGATCGCTCTCTATCGGGAGTATACGGATTCGCGGATCCGGGGCCGCAAGGAGGTCGAGCGCCAGACCGGCATCCGGGTCCTCGGGATGATCCCGTCGGTCAAGACCCAGGGGCCGGTCCTCGCGGTCGCCGGGCCGAACGGCGGCGGCGCGCTTCCGGGCGGCGGCAAACGGTGGCTGGGATCGAAACTGGACAAGAGTTCGGAGTCCCACTCCGTCCTCAAATCTCGCACCCTGGACCAGCAGATCGCGCTGGAGGCCTTTCGCAGCCTCCTCATGGATCTGCGAACGGTGGGAGGTCCCGTGGGGCCGCGACCGATCCGCTCGGTGGCCATCACCAGCGCGAGCCGCGGGGACGGGAAGACGTTCACGGCATGCAACCTGGCGATCGCCAGCGTGGCCCAGGGGAGCCGGACCCTACTCGTCGACACGGACCTCCGGGCGCGTGGTGTGTCCCGCTTCTTCGGGATCCCGTGGGAGTCTCCGGGGCTGGTCGACGTGCTCAATGGAAGCCGAAACTATCGGGGCGTTCTCAACGATCTCAAGGTCGTCGATCGCAGCTTGCTGCACGTGATCTCGTCCGGGGATCCGAAGTCCCCCGAGGGCGGGATCCTCGAGCGCTGGGGCCAACAGCTCGACGCCCTGATGATCGACGCCGAATCGGACTACGATCTCATCGTCGTCGACACGCCCCCGCTCAACGTGATCACCGACGCGGCCGTGATCGCCACCCGCGCCGACGCTGTGCTCGTGGTGGTGCGGGGGGATGTCACGGATCGCGACGCGCTGGACCTGACCCTGCAACGATTGCGGGTACTCAACGCGAACGTCCTGGGGATCGTGCTCAACGACGTCGATCTTCCCGAGTACTACACGACTTACAGCCGATCGCCGGACGAGGAATAGGGGCGGAGAAGAGACCATGGACCTTCGGGCAGGGGCGAAGACGGCTGTATTGGCGGTCGCGGTCATCCTGGCCGCACCCGTAGCCGTCTTCGGGCAGGACGGGGAGCTGAAGCCGGGCGACGTGGTCCGGCTGTCGATCTCGCGCGAAGAGAACATGAGCGGCGACTACCCGGTGGACCAGGCGGGTAGGGTGGCCCTGCCGCTGATCGGAGTCCAGAACGTGCTCGGAGTCCCGGCCGATCGGTTGAGGCAGGAGATCCTGAGTGCCTACGAGGAGCAGCTCCGGAACCAGACGATCTCGGTGATGTTCCTGCGCCGCATCCGCGTTCTAGGGGAGGTCAAGACCCCCGGCCTGTACCACGTCGACCCTACCATGACGCTCATCGACGCGGTGGCGCTGGCTGGTGGACCCACGAATACGGGTTCCCTAGAGAACGTAAGCATCCTTCGTGGATCGACTGAGATCGAGGCCGACCTCAGTAAGCCCGGGCTTCAGCAGGTGGAGTCCGGCGATCAGATCGTCGTTGGCGAAAAGGGCTGGTGGAGCCGGAACGGCAAGTGGGTCATCGGCACGGCCACCACGCTGACGGTGGTGATGATTCGCTACGCCTGGTGAGCCAAATCTAGGAAGGGAAGGAAGAAACCGATGGAACACGGTAGAGCCGTCGTCACCGGCGCGGGGGGCTTCATCGGCCATCACCTCGTCAGCTATCTGAAGAATCAAGGCTACTGGGTGCGCGGGGTAGACCTCAAGCATCCCGATTACGCACCAACGGACGCCGACGAGTTCGAGATTCTGGACCTGAGGCGCTGGGAGAACTGCCTGGCCGCGACCCGTAATGTCCAGGACGTGTACGCTCTCGCCGCGGACATGGGTGGGATGGGCTTCATCTCGAAGTACCACGCCCAGATCCTGCACAACAACCTGCTCATCAGCACCCACACGCTCGAGGCCGCCCGGGCCAGCGGGGCGGAGCGCTACCTG
>JBOHRW010000020.1:0-5451 GCA_050732935.1 Gemmatimonadota bacterium | reverse complement strand
GGCGGAGGAGGGTCGGGGGGGACGGGTGATGGCGACTGCGCATCACACGTACTGAAGCTTGCAAAAAGGGCCACGGCAAGCAGCAGCGTGGAGAAGGACAGCTGCCAACGCGCGGATGCGGATATCGGAGTCTCGTTTCTCATGCTCTTGAGAGGGCTAGGAATCCCCAGCATTTTAGTATTTTAACAGGCATTCCTGCTCTCGGCAACAGGGACCCTGCATGCTCCTCGAAAAAATGAACACTCGCCAGCCGGGGGTGCCGCCGACTCTGGAATCTGAAAAGATCATCTGAGCTCGGAAACTCGTTGCTTCAATTCCGTCTTGTAGCGATCTTTCCCATCGTCTCTCGACCATTCTCGAGCCACCTGAAACCAGTTGGGTATAATCCAACGAGTCCATAAATGAGGTCTTTGTCGTACCTGCTCCTCCAAGGACTCCCCAATCAATCGAAGGTTTTCCTCTACATCCAGTTGTGGATCGACGGGCAGAGCCGGATGAATTTCAACCCGAATGCGTCCAGCGCGTCCATCCTGGACTGCATACGTGGGCAGCACTGAGGCGTCTGTCAGCATCGCGATCTTCATAAAACCATTCGGAAATGGATACATCGAACCTAGAAGCGGCAGGTTCGAAAACTGCGACGAGCGCAGTCCATCTCCTGTGGTCATTACTATTCCATTCCTTGACAGTCTCTCGATGATGGGGCGGATATCCAGATTTGCAACCATGTCATCCGGTCCCAGGGGTTCGGCGAGCCTACGTATACGAGCATAGAAACGCCGTCTGAATATACTGCCTCTAGCCAGCCAGGCTTCGAGGCTCTCTCTCGCTTCCGGACGTCGAAGTTCAGCCAGGACCCGTGCTACTTCATATCCGTGTACGGCCAAGGCGTTGGGAATAATGTGACCGTAGCCAAAATGCGCTGTGATGAGAAGGACTCCTCTACCTCGCTCAAGGGCAGCATCGAGATGAGCGAGACCCACAACCGGCCACTTCTTTGGCAAGTTGGACCCCGGAAGGCCGGGCAGGACCCTCGAGAGATATACGCGCTTGGAATGCTCACAGGAGCTCCTGGCAATCCGATCGATATCCGAGAGATCACGCTCGGGGAATGCAGTCTGAATATTGACCCGGACATGATTCGGGACCCCTCTCAGTGCACAATGCAGCCAGCCTCGCAGCGCGGCGATGCGAAGATGCATGTCAAAGGATAAAAGGGTCAGAAGCCACTTACGCACCCACTGCCCTGATGTCCACGACACTTCTCTCGCAGGAGTCCTCATTCGGGATCTCGTCCATCCCTTGAGGGGTTGTGATAAGTTACCAACGCGATCCTCATAGAGTACGCGTTTGTCCCGATCCTCATCGTACCAGGAATGCTCCCGACTCAAGAAGAAGGTGCTGCTGTGCCATATAGACCCTCATGCCGCTCGGAGAGGCTCGCCGAGATTATGACTCTTGTTCATCGATAAACTCTACGACCTGCAGCTTCAGGGTGTACCGTATCACCTCCGTAGAAGAGGGCGATATCCGTGACCCTGGCTGCGTCATCGATCTGCCACGCTCCTGCGCCATTCTGGAAACGGGCCCGGAACCCCGGCATGGTGCTCGCGAGACGCACGTCCTCGGGGCGCAGTGGTTCGCCGTCCCGTGTGCAGTTCACGAAATCGAGGAGGCCAGGATTGCGCCGTTTCCCTTCGTCCACGAGAAGCACGACGTCCGCGAGATCTTCGAACACCACGTCCTTGATGAGCGTCGGGACGGAGGCCTCCGCGACGTGTTCAGTGGTCAGAATGCCTACGTCCGCGCCGCGGATCCGGCCACGCTCGAACGAGTGCCCGTAGCCATCCGACCGGCTTTGATACCGGTTCCGGCCCGCGGGTGCGACGGCGTGGAGAACGATGCCGACCGTGTAGGGCAACCCGCTCCCGAAGCTGGAGCCGCCAAGGCCGACGATCTCGAAATCGGACCACCGATAGCCAGGCGTCCCATAGGCTCCGTTCGCGATCCCGAACTCACCGCAATTGAAAGCCCGGAGCCCCGAGACCTCATGAATGTTCTTCGTGTTCTGCCAGACGCGGAATCCGCCCTTGAGATGATTGTGTGAAAGGTTGTCCTTCCACCTCCAGACATTCGGCGGGAAGTTGGCTTTTGAGGGCCAGTGAAAACCCGACCCCTCCTTCCACGCCTGACAACCCACCGCCACGCATCCCACGATCGCCCCGCCCTCCGTTCTGTTGAGCAGGAAGTTGGACCCGTGATAACCCGGACCGTTCCACCGTGCCAGCACTCCCAGGCATTCCTCGTAGACCACGTCGTCCGACTGGGTAAAGTCCGTCCGTCTGGCCCGGCTAGTGTTGTTGGGGTCCACGATGTCCCACCAGAACTGTTCGGTGAAGGTGTCAAAGGCGACGCAGCGCCGGAACGTGATTCCGTGGGAGGCATGGGGCACGAAGGCATGGTTGCCACAATCCCGGATCACCACCCCTTCGACGATAGAGCCTCGCGCAGCGTCACCCATCCTGTGGAAGTGCAGGCCATAGCGCCCTGACACGCCCGCCAATCGGCCGCGATCGCCAGACTGTTGCGGGCCGACGTACCGGATGGCGGCATGGCGTATCCTCTGCGGTTTCCTGGAGAGGATCCAGATGTGCGTGCGGCCTTCCGGCGTTCCCTCGATCCGGACATCACGGGTGAGGTTCACGACCTCCGTCGGGAAGCCAGGGATGAGCTCCGGGACGGGCTGGCCCAACGTGTAGGGTTGAATGGTCGAGACGTCCTTCTCCCAGTCCCATCCGGAATCACCGTTCTTCCACGGCATGAGAACGATCTCGTGCCCTTCGGTCCACGTGGGATCGACACCCGTCCGATTCCACGCCTGGACGGCGGACCCTTCGATATCGAGAGCTCCATCCCCGATCACCCAAAGCCCCGTGTCGGAGTCGAGGGGCTTCATTCCGCCGCCCACGAACCCGCTCTCGTCGATCTCCACGAACCGAAGCGTGTCGCCGGCACGCATGACGAGGGTGCCTTCGACGATCACGTTCCCGTTCGACTGCACTTCGCCATCGATCTTCCACACCTCGCCGCCCGGGACTATGAACCCGTCCATCGGACCGGAGACGACGCGGTCGTACCCCGTAGACGCGGCCCTAAGGCCGGTCGGATTCCTCGCCCATCTTGGAAGCCGAATCCCAGCGATCACCGCTCCCAGTGCGCCGAGGGCGGCCAGAAACCGTCGGCGATTCATACGCCGGCCTCGTCCCAGGCGCATGGATCGTCGATGATACCAGCACGGCAGTCAGGCTCTGTCACAGGCATCATGATGTTCCTCCTGATGTGAGAGTTGCCTTCCAGGGGTTCCGGCTGCGGCGGGACCTCGAGACCTGACCGCCAACCCCGCGGCTGATTACTCGACCGTCACCGATTTGGCGAGGTTCCGCGGCTTGTCGACGTCGCATCCGCGAAGGACCGCGATGTGGTAAGCGAGAAGCTGCAGCGGCACGACGTTCAGGATCGGAGTCAGCAGCTCGTCCGTCTCGGGGACCTCGATCACGTGGTCGGCGACGCGCGAGACCTCGGTGTCTCCCTCGGTGACGACTGCGAGGATCCGCCCGCGGCGCGCTTTGACCTCCTCCACGTTCGAGAGCACCTTCGAGTACACCGAGTCACGTGTCGCCACCACGACACATGGCATGTTCTCGTCGATCAAAGCGATCGGGCCGTGTTTCATCTCCGCGGCCGGGTAGCCCTCGGCGTGGATGTAGCTGATCTCCTTGAGCTTCAGTGCCCCCTCGAGCGCAACCGGGAAGTTGGTTCCCCGCCCCATGTACAGGAAGTTGTGGGCGTCGGCGTACTGCTCGGCCAGCTCGCGGATTCCGTCGCTGCGATCGAGCGCCTCCTCGACTTTGTCTGGAAGCTGAACCAGCGCATGGGCCAGCACCCGCCCCCGCTCCTGCGACAAGTGCTTGCGACATCCTAGGTAGAGCGTCAGGAGGGCCAGCACGGTGAGCTGGCAGGTGAACGCCTTGGTCGACGCCACGCCGATTTCGGGGCCGGCGTGGATATAGACCCCACCGTCCGACTCCCTAGCGATCGTCGAGCCGACCACGTTCACGATCCCGAGCCCCTTCGCCCCTCCGCGCTGGGCCTCCCGCAGGGCGGCCAGCGTGTCCGCCGTCTCCCCCGACTGGCTGATCGCGAACAGGAGCGTCCGCTCGTCCAGCACCGGGTGGCGGTAGCGGAACTCGCTAGCGTACTCGACCTCTACCGGGAGACGCGTCGCCTCCTCCAGCATGTGCTCGCCCACCAGCGCCGCATGCCATGACGTCCCGCACCCGGTCAGCACGATCCGCGTAAAGGCCTCCCAGTCGGCCTCCAGGATCTCCGAGAGTCCGCCCAGCACGGCCGTACCCTCCTCGGGCAGCAACCGGCCTCGCATCGCGTCGCGAATCGCCTCCGGCTGCTCGAAGATCTCCTTGAGCATGAAGTGCGGATAGCCACCCTGCTCGATCTCTTTCAGGTCCCATGAGATCTCGTCGATCGCCTTGTCCACGTGGGTGTTCTCGAGATCGCTCAGCCGGTAACCCGCCCGCGACAACTCGACCAAATCCCCGTCATCCAGGTAGATCACCCTGCGCGTATGGCCGACCACCGCCGCCGCGTCCGAGGCCACGAAAAGCTCCGTATCGTCCACCCCCACCAGGAGGGGACTCCCCATCCGCGCCGCCACCAGCTGCTCCGGATGGTCCTGGGAGATCACAGCCAGGCCATACGTGCCCTCGACGTGCCGGAGCGCCCGGCGCACCGCCACTCCCAGATCCCCGTTGAGCTCCTCTTCGATGAGATGCGCCAGCACTTCCGTATCCGTCTCGCTACGGAACACGTGGCCGCGCGCTTGGAGAGCCTGACGCAGCGGACCCGCGTTCTCCACGATCCCGTTGTGGACGACCGCGATCCGGTTCTGACAGCAGGTGTGCGGGTGCGCGTTCACCTGGGTCGGCGCACCGTGCGTCGCCCAGCGCGTGTGTCCGATTCCCAGCGTCCCCTCGGGGGGCGACCCGGATACGAGAGCGTCCAGGTCCGCCATCCGGCCGGGCAGCTTCGCCACGTGCAGACCCCGTCCATTGATCACCGCCAGGCCCGCCGAATCGTACCCCCGATACTCCATCCGCTGGAGACCTTCCAGCAGGATCGGCGTTGCCTCACGAAGTCCGATGTACCCGATGATGCCACACATGGCGTATGCCCTGGTTGAAGCCGGTTCGACTAGGCGTCGTCCTGAGCGAGAGACACGAACGCGTTGGCTGTCAGATCCCCGAGGAGATCATGCCAGACGTGCTTCGGGTTCCGCTCCACCTCAGAGACGATCCTACGCATCTCGCTCAGGACGGGTGGCTCCTGTCGGCCCCGACCACGTTGACGCCCTCGTATACCTTTGCACCCGCTTGA